>JAESRB010000202.1 GCA_016764855.1 Emcibacter sp. | reverse complement strand
GTAAAAAACACAAATCATGCACAAACTATTAATAGATACTCTAGCACATTGAAAAATAAGATGATCAAGATATTTGGAATTAAAAACTGTGATACCATTAAAAAAGCGCGTGCATGGCTGACGGAACGGGAGCTTGAGTATCAATTCCATGATTTCCGTAAAGATGGGTTGGAGCGGGAGATTTTGGAAAGTTGGGTGAAAGAACTGGGCCTTGATCTGGTGTTGAATAAGCGGGGAACCACATGGCGTAAACTGTCCGATGAACAGAAGGATAGCCTGACGGAGAAGGGGGTTATTGACTTGCTCTTGGAGCAGCCAGCTATGATCAAGCGGCCTGTTTTTGACTTTGGGGATATGCGGCGGATTGGGTTTTCAAAAAAAGATCAGGTTGAGATTGCTAACCTCCTATTTGCTTAAGAAGGTCATCAAGGGCTGTTATGGGTTTTTGGAACTGTTCGGGCGGTTGAGGTCTGTTATTTTTGGAAGATCTATCTGAGAAATGAAGGTTTCCGTTTGAAAAATCATTTAGAACAGCGAGTAATTCTGTTTTATCGATGGGTTTTTTGACCAGAGAATTCATGCCGATTTCCTGATATTCTTTCTTATGATCCGCATCGGAATCCGCCGTACAGGCGATAATAGGAATTTCAGATTTTGGGCCGGGTATTTTCCTGATTTTACGGGTGGCGACCTTACCATCCATGTCGGGCATTTGAATGTCCATGAAAATGAGGTCGAAGAAGTCTTCCTTTAGAGCCTCTATGGCAGCGAAACCTGACTTTGCGGTTGTTACCTCATGCCCTTGTTCCCCCAGGATACTTCCCAGAATGGCGTGGTTGATAAAATTGTCATCTACAAGCAATATTTTTATCGTGGTAGTATTAGTCGTATGGTCGTGGTTGTTCTTTACTTCGTCGGACATTTATACGTGCCTGTTCTATGAGGGAATATCCGAGCGATTATATCAATGAAACCTGACCAAATAGTTAAGGTGTTTCTAATGTTTTTTGGGGGAGCGGCGGGAAAAATTGCGTCATAAGGCATCCGGCAAACATTAATCCACAACCGGTCAAGGCTCGGGGTTCCAGAATTTCATCGTAATAGAGATAGCCAGCTATGGCAGCAAATACGGCCTCAAGGCTCATAATGACGGCGGCCTGCGCGGGCGGTGATGTGGTCTGTCCGATGACTTGCATGCTGTAGCCGAGGGCAACGGCAAAGAAACCACTGGCAAGGACCCATTTCCATTCATCAAAGGTGAATAATAGGACTTTGTCATTCATATAGAGCGCGGCAAGGTAGCTCAAGGCCGCACAGGCAAAAAACTGAAGTGCGGCAAACTTAATTTGGTCATGATGATCGGACATATGGTCGACTATAATCACATGAAAGGCCCAGAATACAGCGCCCATCAGGACCAGAAAATCTCCATATGCCATGTTGAGGCCATCCATGCCGGACAGGAGGTAAAGCCCCATACAGGCCAGCGCAACAGCAAGCCACAGGCCGTTTTTATATCTCTGGCCGGTAAATAAGCTGATGACAGGAACAAAAACAATGTAAAGGCCGGTGATGAAGCCAGTATTGCCAATAGTGGTATATTGAATGCCGCTTTGTTGAAATCCGGCCCCGGCAAAAATTAACGCACCCGCAAGGATGGAGCCCTTTATCAGGGCGGGAGAAGGTGGGCTTTGGGTTTTGAGGCCTTTATTATTTCGCCAGCTAATCAAAGGTAAAAGCACCAATCCTCCGAAAAGGAACCGAAAAGCATTGAAGCTCATAGGTCCCATATAATCCATGGCAGCCTTTTGAAATATGAAAGACACCCCCCAGATAAAGGCGGCTAACAAAAGAATAAAATTGGCGCGGGTTATGGTCATCGTCTCTTGGTCTCAGGGCTGTTTCTAGCGAAATTATAGGCCGGAAAAATCAGATGATAACATATGGAGACATGGCGGAAAACACTCTATTTTTCAGCATATCTTCGCAATTTATTAATTCCTGTCCTGTATCTTGGCGAGAAGTAATCATTCAAAAAATATATAGTGGTTTTGTCAATGGATCGAGTTGTTATTTTCAATAGTAGGATAGAAGTGGCGAGAACCACTGTACAGGGAAATATTATTCTATTATGTCTTTTTGCTCTTCAGGTCATATGCGTTTATTTAACCATGTGGAGCCAGGACCTTCTTCATCATTTTAAACCGGCATTATATGCAAATATTCTGTCCGTGAGCCTCTGTTTTATTCTGTTCGTTAAAGGGATCTCATACGCCTTACAGTATGTGAGCTATGAACGGTCTGAGAAAGGGCTCAATCGGATAAAGGCTGATTTTCTGGCCAGTTAGTTGACGGCTAATTATATGTTGGCTTTTTGGGTGCCGCTGCTTCTTTTGCCGACCTTCATGTCCTTATTTTCCTCCATGAAATCGGTCATTCATCTGATACAGCCATTTTATCTGGATGAGTTTCTGATGAAGGCGGATCGGTTTATACATTTCGGGGTTGATCCTTAGCGTATTACGCATAGCATTTTTGGCACAGCAGTGGCCGCGGTTGTATTGAATTTTTTCTATAACCTGTGGTTTTTTATCATGTTTTCTTATGTTCTGTGGATGATTGTTAATGTGAGTTTCGGTCGGGAACGGTTACAGTTTATTTTTACATTTGTAATAATATGGCCATTGGTTGGCTCACTTTTTGCGGTTTTATTGTCTTCTGCCGGTCCGGTTTATTATGGAGGGGTCGTTGGTGATACATCTATATTTGGGCCGTTAATGGATCTATTGAAACATTATGATAATCAGTTCCAGGACAGCGCTTTTGGTATTTTTCCCCTGAATGCCCAGGATATGTTGTGGGCCGACTATCTGAAAAATGAAACCAACATCGGCAGTGGCATTTCCGCCATGCCCAGTATGCATGTCGCTGTTGCCGCATTACTTTATTTTTCCGGCCGAAGTATCAGCAAATACCTTGGTTACGGGATGTTGGTATTTCTTATTCTCATACAAATCGGCTCTGTACACCTTGGCTGGCATTATGCGCTTGATGGCTATGTATCTATTCTTTTGACATGGGGAATCTGGAAGTTCTGTGGCTGGTTGACGGATCAGGTTTATAAAAAACCGGTTGTTTTTGGTGTGAACCAAAGTGCTGAAATATAATAAATTAAGAAAAAACGAGATATTGCAGAATGGCATATGTAGATATATTGAGCAGAAATAACGAAAATATTCCGGTTATGGATAGGCAGTTCTTTCAAGGGAATAGTCTGATCTTTGGGGCTTTTTTGGCCTATACAGCATGTGCGATGATTTTCTTTTTGTATAATGGCCTATATGAGTATGTGAATTTCAAAATATATAAAGCCTCTTATTTCGTCATATTTGCAGTCCTGTTGGTTTTTAGATTCGCCTGTTATGTTCTCGCCAATAGAGTGAGACGCGGATATTATCTGGACTGGAAAAATATCGTACCGGATTTAAGAGAAAACTGGTTGAATTTGAACGTCTTGTTTACCGTTTTTATGCCGCTGCTGGGGATTTCTTTCATGATGTCCATCTTTGGGTCTGTAAAGACGCTTTTCCCTATGGTTAATCCATTTTACTTGGATGTCCCTTTGATGGAGTTGGATAGGGCTCTGCATTTTGGTTCTCATCCGTGGGAACTTACCCATGCATTATTTGGTTCTTCTATGGCGACGGAGGTTCTGGATTTTATGTACCAGCTCTGGTTTGTCCTGTTAATGGGCTTTAGCGTCTGGATGGTTTCTAATCATAAGATGGGTCATCTCCGAACAAAATTCTTACTTTGCTATATCCTTACTTGGTCAATATTAGGAACCTTTCTTGCGGTTCTATTGCCAGCAGCAGGGCCATGTTATTATGCTAACTTTGTGGATGGGTTTAATGTTTATGCGCCTTTGATGGACCGGATACATGAAATCTCAGACGCCATAAAGGGCGTGGATGGTGAAACAGGGTTATACACGGTTAGGAATCAGGAATTGTTATGGTCTTTTTATACGGATGATTATATCGGTTTGGGGAGTGGTATTACGGCAATGCCCAGCATGCATGTGTCTTTTGCTACTTTGTTCTACCTAACTATTCGTGAGATGAACGCTAAATTAGGGTATCTTGCCCTGTTGTATCTGGTTATCATTCAGGTGACTTCTGTCCATCTTGGCTGGCATTATGCGGTTGATGGATATGTATCCATTATTTTGACATATGGGCTTTGGAAATGCAGTGGTTGGTTAGTCGCTCGGGTTTGTGGTGCCGAACAAGTGGTTAATCCAGATAATCAAGACCAATATCAACCGCAGGCGCAGATTGGGTGATGCGACCAACGGAGATGTAATCCACGCCGGCTTCGGCGATGGCTTTGATTGTCTCCAAGGTTACACCGCCAGAGGCCTCAAGTTTGACCTGCCCTTTATACTGCTCTACAGCGGCACGTAGTTGGTCATTATTCATATTGTCCAATAGCAACCGGTCTGCTCCGGCGGTTACGGCGTCGGCGGCTTGCTCCAGAGTATCGCATTCAACGGTGATGCCGATGCTGCTGGCGCTGGTGTCAAAGGCCTTGGCTGCATGGACCGCATCTTTGATGCTGCCCAGGCGAGCGATATGATTGTCTTTAATCAATAAGCCGTCGTCCAGCCGCATGCGGTGGTTCATGGCTCCGCCGAGACGTGTGGCGTATTTGGCCAGTTTGCGGTATCCGGGTATGGTTTTCCGTGTATCTAGGAGGCGACAGTCCGTATGCTCAATTTCACGTACGTAAGTGCGGGTCAGGGTGGCAATGCCGGACAGATGCTGAAGAATGTTAAGCGCGGTACGTTCCGCGGTCAGCAGTTTTTGTGCATTGCCGGTGACTTTCAATATTGTGCTGCCCGCAACGACTTCCAGCCCATCGCCGGCGATGACTTCGATCTGGGCCGATGGGTCGCATACCGTGATGATCTGAGTGACAATAAACATGCCTGCGACCACTAAATTTTCCCGAGCAACCATGGCGGCGGACAGTTTTTGATCCGCAGGGATGGTTGCAAGACTGGTCAGGTCGCCGCGTCCAATATCTTCATCCAGTGCGGATTTGATAAACTGGCGCAATTCTTCTTTAAAAAGCGGGCTGTCTGTTGTCATATTAATAGGCTCGGCCTGATGTGGGTGGCCTGTTCTGTGCCATGGAAGGAGACATTTCCAACATCCGGTCTAACGGTGCCTTGGCGGCCAGCCTATCCTGTTCGTTGATTTCAATAACAGGGGAGAGATTCCGCAGACAGTCGCGCAATTTTTCCAGAGTATTTAGAGCCATATACGGGCATTGATTACAGTTGCATTTGCCGTCCATACCGGGGGCGCCGATGAAGGTTTTTTCCGGGGACGTCTTTTCCATTTGATGAATGATGCCGGGTTCTGTGGCGATGATAAAGGTATCCGCATCATTCTCCACAACATATTTCAAAATGGATGAGGTTGGTCCCACATGGTCCGCATGGTCGAGGATATGAGCGGGACATTCCGGGTGAGCCGCGATAGGCGCGTTTGGATTTTCAGCCTTGAGCTTGATGAGTTCTTTTTCGGAAAAACGTTCATGGACGATACAGGATCCGGGCCATAACACCATGTCCCGGCCCGTTTCTTTGGCCAGATAAGCACCCAGATGTTGATCCGGTGCCAACAGGGGCTTTAACAATTATTTTGCGCGTACCGTTTTGTTCGATTTCTTGGCGTGGCTTAGGCTGTTTGATAGCGCTGG
>JAESRB010000201.1 GCA_016764855.1 Emcibacter sp. | reverse complement strand
CGTGAAATGCACAAGAGCCTATTGCTTCAGTTTTTTGTGACCCGCTTTTCTAATCAACTTTTCTGATCCCCTTTTGTAATCTGGGTTCTTCTGATATCTTCTGCTTCTGAGACGACTAAAAGCTTGCCTAAGCCGCTGGATTATCGTATTTCGGCCTTAGGTAGTATGATATATTTCTATTTTGAACATGAGTGAAAATTATGGCATCAGAAAAAGACACTTCCCCCAGCGGCGCCAACAGCCTATGGGGCGGCAGATTTGAAGCCGGACCAGCGGAAATCATGGAAAAGATCAATGCCTCTATTGATTTTGACAAGATTTTATACGGTCAGGATATTCAGGGCTCCAAAGCCCATTGCCAGATGTTGATCAAGCAGGAAATTATCTCTGCCGAAGATGGAGAAAAAATTCTTGTCGGACTGGATCAGGTCAAAGAAGAAATCGAGGCCGGAAATTTCACTTATGACACCGCATTGGAAGACATCCATATGCATGTGGAATCCCGTCTGACCGAAATCATCGGTGATGCCGCCGGACGCTTGCATACGGCAAGGTCACGCAACGATCAGGTCGCCACCGATTTCAAACTGTGGGTCCGTGATGCCAGTGATCAAATGGATCAAGCCCTCTGCGGCCTGCAAAATGCTCTGGTCACTAAAGCCGAACAGAACGCTCATGTGATCCTGCCCGGTTTTACCCATCTGCAATCGGCACAACCGATCACATTTGGTCATCATTTACTCGCCTATTTCGAAATGTTCACCCGGGACCGGGACCGTCTGCGCGATGCGCGGGAACGGCTCAATGAATGCCCCCTAGGGGCAGCGGCACTGGCCGGGACATCTTTTCCCATTGATCGTTTTCAAACGGCGAAAAGTCTGAATTTCCGCGCGCCCACCGCCAACAGTCTGGACAGCGTATCTGACCGGGATTTCGCGTTGGAATTTCTCAGCGTGGCTTCCATCTGTGCCACTCATGTCTCCCGATTGGCGGAAGAGATCGTCATCTGGTCTTCGGCTCAGTTTAATTTTATTAATTTGAGCGACAAATTCACCACCGGCTCTTCTATCATGCCCCAAAAACGCAATCCGGATGCGGCGGAACTCTGCCGGGCCAAAGCCGGACGGATCATTGGCGCCCTTACCAGCTTGCTGATCGTTATGAAAGGTTTGCCGCTGGCCTATAGCAAGGACATGCAGGAAGACAAAGAAGCCACTTTTGATGCGGCCAATGCTTTCGCGCTCTGTATTGCAGCCATGACCGGAATGGTCGGCGATATGACCGTCAATGAAAGAGCCATGAAGGCCTCTACTCAAAATGGCTTCATCACCGCAACCGACCTTGCAGACTGGTTGGTGCGGGTTTTGGGTATGCCGTTCCGTAATGCTCACCATGTAACAGGCTCTCTGGTGGCGTTGGCCGAGAAAAAAGGCTGTGACCTTGACGGCCTCACCTTAGATGAGATGCAAACCGTCGAAGCTAAAATTACGCAAGATGTCTTTTCCGTGCTAACCGTGGAAAGCTCCGTTGCCAGCCGCATAAGTTTCGGCGGCACCGCACCGGAACAGGTCTTGGCACAGGTCAAGGCCGCGAAATCACGGATCAAATAATTGCCAAAAGGGAAAGCTCAATGCAAAAACTGATGCAAAAAACATTGCTCATTCTTTATGTAAGTATTTTATGTTTTGGCTTGGCCTCTTGCGGCAAACGCGGCGATTTACTGCCCCCGCCCGGCTATGAAGAAACCTCGTAACAGGAAAGTATAAGACTATGGATCATTTTGGCTTTAAACAAGGTGAAATCTATGCGGAAGACCTGCCCGTTAGCAAAATCGCTGCGGACGTTGGCACGCCCTTCTATTGTTATTCCACGGAAACCCTAATTCGCCATTACAATGTCTTTTGCGCGGCCTTTTCCGATCAGGACTTCTTGTTATGTTACGCGGTGAAAGCCAACACAAATCAGGCTATTATCAAAACATTGGCCCAACAGGGCTCCGGCGCCGATGTGGTGTCCGAAGGCGAATTACGCCGCGCCTTACAGGCCGGTATCCCGGCGAGAAAAATCGTCTATTCCGGGGTGGCTAAGACCGAACAGGAAATGGCCTTTGCCCTCAATCAGGGGATTTTCCAGTTTAATGTGGAATCACAACCGGAATTGCACCAGTTAAGCCGCATAGCAGAAAGTCTGGGCAAAACCGCCGCCATTGCGTTCCGCATCAATCCCGATGTGGATGCCAAAACCCATGCCAAGATTTCCACCGGAAAGTCAGAGAATAAATTCGGCATTCCCCTGTCCCGCGCCCGTGAAATATATGCCGAGGCCGCCAAACTCCCCGGCATTCGAGTACAGGGCGTTGATCTGCATATCGGTTCTCAGCTTACAGACCTTGAGCCCTTTGCCGAGGCCTTCCGGCGTATCGTCACATTAGTTGAGGATCTGCGGACCGATGGTCATGAAATCACCGTACTTGACCTTGGCGGTGGCCTTGGGATTCCTTATGACCGGGCCACGACAAAACCGCCCCTGCCCACAGAATATGGCGAAATGGCGAAAAAGATTGTCGGCCATCTGGGCTGTAAAATCATCATTGAACCGGGTCGTCTTTTGGTGGGCAATGCGGGAATATTGGTCTCTAAAGTGATCTATATAAAACAAGGCGAAGGCCGGAAATTCCTGATCATTGATGCGGCCATGAATGATCTGGTCCGGCCCAGCATGTATGATGCCTATCATGAAATTGTCGCGGTAAAGCAAAATGACGCCAACCTGTCCACTTATGATATTGTCGGGCCGGTTTGCGAAACCGGAGATACCTTTGCTCGCGACCGGGAATTGCCCGAACTGGAAAGCGGTGATTTGGTAGTCATCCGGTCGGCCGGTGCCTATGGTGCCGTCATGTCATCCACCTATAATACCCGTCGTCTTATCCCGGAAGTCTTGGTAAAGGGCGGAGAATATGCCATCGTACGACCACGACCAAGCTATGAAGAGATCATTGGACTGGATAGCCTGCCCACATGGATGGAATAAAAGATAAACCCATAAGCAAAAAAGCAGCCCTCTATTCTGGGCTGTTTCAGGCTGTGGCGTTATATCTTGTTTATCTTGCCTTATCCCTAACAGACCTGTGGGGCCGTGTCCCCGCAGTGATACAGGCGGTCTCATATGGATTTCTCGCGCTGAGCATGATGTTCTGTATCATGAAGGGATTGATGGCGGCCCCGATGTTATCGGGAAAAACCACAATCAAGACGGTCATTCTCTCCCTACTGCTCGTCACCATGGCCGCCATATTGGCCGGACCAGATTCCAAAAGGTTACTGGAAATTGCCGTCAAACCCCGAGCAATTTTTTCTTACCCCACCCCCGAAATCATCATGACCGTGACGCCGCCTAAATACAGCGGCCAAAGAACATTCACCGAACGGCTTAACCTCCAAACAGACCTGCCGGAACAGGACGAAAATTCCCCGATATTGAACCTTGTCCCCGAAGGCAGCGAAATTATCATACAGATAAAAAATCTCGCCTATGCCCCTACTTTAATTGCCGGTGACCAACGCATAAATTTCTTATCCACCATAGACGGCGGGTTTGCCGCAAAATTTATCCTTCAAGATGAATCCCGCTGGCAAATACAGACAGGCACCCGCCAAATCGGATCATGGCCTATCCTGATACTAGAAGATGACGCTCCGGTCTTTCACCGGGCTGACTTCCAACGGATTATGACACAGGATGGCTTATTCAGCCTGTCCCTTGACCTGAGCGATGATTATGAGTTGGATCAGGTGACGGTGGGACTGGTTCCCTCCGGCGCCCGCAGGGACATGATATATGATCAGACAAGGCTTGCCATATCAGGGCTGAAAACATATTCGGATGTGCTGTATATCAATCTTGCGAACTCTGATTTTGCCGGACAGGATGTGGACCTCATTCTGGAGGCAATAGATCAAACCGGACAAAAAACCACCAAGGTAATCACCGGAATATCCCTGCCCGCGCGGGAATTTTCCAACCCCATCTCACGACAGCTGATCCAAATCCGTGACGGGGTAAGAACCCAACCAAAAAACCGTAAGAAACTTGTGCGCGAGCTTATGGCGCTTGGCCTTACACCGGACAAGGGCCAAATACCGCCGATCTATTATATAGCCCTACGCGCGGCCTATTGGCGGCTGAACAATCCAAGTACGGACACGGATATCACCAGCGCCCGTGACATCCTATGGGATCTTGCCAATGAATTGGAAGACGGTCCTCATCAACAATTTAACAGTGAAATTCTGACGCTATTGGCGTCTTTAAAGCTGGCTCTCTATCAACAGCAGCCTTTCCCGGAAATCAAGAAACAGCTACAGAAAATTGACCACACAATCGTCCTGTTCCAGCGCCGCACTCGAACGGCCCCAGTTTATAAGAACTATAGAGACGATGAAGACTATAATGTAAAAGAACTGCGGAAGTTATACAGTGAAATTCTAAGCCAAGTATCTTATCAGGAAGATAAAACCGGCTGTGATCTGGCTTGCGATCTGGTTTCATTTCTGGAGCATGGTGTCATCTACCGTGACCGGGGCATCTTATCCGGGCCGGGATACGCCCGCTTTCAAACCATCCGGAAAGCACAGGATCAGGTGAAAGAACTTGAAAAGACACAGCGGCGGGTCATGTCCTTTGTCTATAAAAATTCTGTGCCACTGGAACTGGTCAGCCTGACCTTAAAAAACACGCCCGTCAAACAAAGCCATAAAAATACTCAGAATAGAAAAAATATTCAAAATTGGGTGGAAATACAACAAAAACTGGCCGTCACAGTGGATCAACTGGGCCAGATGTTACTTAAAAATGGCATTGATACCTCAACCCTGACCGGGGCCACACGCGACCTGATACAGGATGCCGCCAGCAGCATGAAGGCCGGGGATATGGCAGCCGCCTCAGGATATCAAAGCCAGGTCATGACGCTCCTCAAAAATCTGAAACATACGCTAAAGCGGGAAAATCGCTATAACCCGATCAAACATGATACCCCCTCTCCATGAGCAAGCGGCAACAGGTCATCACCCGCTTTGCCCCAAGCCCCACGGGCCACCTCCATCTGGGCCATGCCTATTCCGCCAAACGCGCCTATGACTTTGCCCAAGATCGGGGAGGGCAGTTCCTGCTCAGAATTGAGGATATTGACGCCGGACGCTGTAAACCAGAATATGAACAGGCCATATACGAAGATCTGACGTGGGTTGGACTCACATGGCAAGAGCCCATTCGGCGACAGTCTGAACATTTTGATGATTACAAACAGGCCTTAGGCATTCTGGATCAAAAGGGCGTGCTGTTTCCCTGCTTCTGTACCCGCAAGGATATCCGCCGGGAAATAGAACAAAGCAGCCAGGCCCCCCATGACATCACGGCCCACAGCCCGGAAGGACCGCTTTATCCGGGGACATGCCGTGACCTCACCCCAGAAGCACGACAGGTCCGTCACGATGCGGGTACGCCCTATGCTTTACGTCTTAATATGGAAAAGGCCCTGTCCCTGCTCGGCGACCGAACATTAACATGGACTGATCTTGAGGCCGGGGAACAGGCAGCCACAGCGGATATTCTCCGTAGTCTGCTCGGCGATGCGGTTCTGGCCCGTAAAGACACGCCAACCAGCTATCACCTGTCCGTGGTAGTTGATGATCATCTGCAAAATATCAGCCATGTGATCCGAGGTAAGGACTTGTTTCATGCCACCCATCTACACAGGCTTTTACAGTTTCTGTTGGGCTATGAGCCGCCCATTTACCTGCATCACGATCTATTGTGCGATGAAAATGGCATACGCTATGCCAAGAGAGATAATAGCCAGACCCTAAGAAACCTTAGGGCAGAGGGACATCGTCCTGCGGATTTATTATATCCGCAGGCTCAATTTTGTTCGGTCTAAGCGAAAATTTATCTTATTTCTTTTCAGAATTGCGTTTTGCAACGGCCGCTTTGGTCAGGTCTGAAACAGCAACCCATACTTCATTCGGCACCAGAACACTCATGGAATAATGGGCAATCTTCCACGCACCATCCTGTTTCAGCAACACACCGGTTCCGCGGAAAGTCCCCCATTTTTCAGATTTTGTAATCTCATCAAACCAGGCCATCTTATGGTCCGGGGCAAAAGCAATATGCCGTTCAACGGATTTATAGGTCCAACCGGTTCCGCCTTTGAAACGTTCAGCCACATATGTTTTGAAGTCTGGATTTAACGGCCAGCGTTCCCAGTCATCTGTGCCCATAAAGACACCATCTTTGGTGAAAAAACCGAGATAGCGTTCCTGATCCGCCTGCGCCGCTGCCTCATGAAAGGCATCGACCAAGGTATTAATAGCCGCTTTATCATCAGAGGCCCTTGCTGAAACGGCTCCGAAAACAAAAACCAAAGACATTAAACATAAAAATTTCTTCATCTTGTACTCCCATACTTTCCCCTCACTATAGGTTATATAAGACATATCTCAACCGTAAAATACACCAGCCTACCAGCCTCAACCCAATAGGCACCCCCAAAAAAAGCACAAGGCCGCACCCAAACCAAACAAAAAACCGAGCCGATCAGGCGAAGACAAGGCCAACGGCCGCCCGAGCCAATGCGAGGATAAGCCTAAGCAAAGCGCCGGCGTCTGAGGCAAAACCAAAAAACCGAGCCGACTAGGCGAAGGCAAGGCCAACGGCCGCCCGAGTTAATACGAGGACAAGCCTAAGCAAAGCGCCGGCGTCTGAGGCTAAAATAAAACCAAGCCTCACCAAAGCCCCCTAAATCAAAAAACCTAATAAGGATAACTATTATGCCGGCGACCTACGATGTCGGCCACATCTTCCATAATATCCGTCATCTGATAATCTTTTGGCGTGTAGATACGGATAACACCCATATCCAATAGGGCCTGTGTGTCTTCTTTTGGAATGATACCGCCCACGACCACCGGAACTGAACCAAGACCCGCTTCCTCCATCAAGGTCATGACCTGACGTACCAAGGGAATGTGGGAGCCAGACAGAATCGACAGGCCCACCGCATGAACCTTACGCTCCAGCGCAGAGGAGACAATCTCATCTGGGGTCAAACGAATTCCGTCATAGAAAACTTCCATCCCCGCCTGAGCCGCACGAACCGCAATCTGTTCAGCCCCATTGGAATGACCGTCCAAACCCGGTTTACCCACCAGAAAACGTAACTTACCGCCGAGTTTTTCTGAAATTTTATCTACCTTTTGCCGGATTTCTTCATATTTTTCGGAATCCTCATCCTGCATACCAACACCAGTCGGCGCCCGATATTCCCCAAATACATCCCTCAGCGCCTGACCCCATTCGCCGGTAGTCACCCCTGCTTTGGCCGCCGCAATACTCGGCTCCATAATATTCCGGTTCGAGGCGGCCGCATCTTTCAAATCCGCAATGGCCGCTGCCACCGCACCGGCATCCCGTTGTTCCCGCCAAATTTTCAACCGGGCAATCTGTTCGTCTTCTGCCGCCGGGTCCACGGTCATAATGCCGCCGTCACCCTCTGCCGTCAGGGGAGACGGGGCGGTTTCCAGAAATTTATTCACCCCGACCAAGATTTTTTCACCACTTTCAATGGCCTGCATCCGGTGACTATTGGCTTCCACCAACAGGTTTTTCATATAGGCACTTTCCACCGCTGCAATGGCACCGCCCATATCCTCGATACGTTTCAACTCCGCGCGGGCTTCCGTCTTCAGACTTTCGACCTTTTCGTCCATAACTTTGGACCCATCAAACAGATCACCATATTCCAGCAAATCCGTTTCCATAGCCATAATCTGTTGCAGGCGTAAGGACCATTGTTGATCCCACGGGCGCGGCAAACCCAAGGCTTCGTTCCAGGCCGGAAGCTGTACCGCACGGGCCCGGGCTTTCTTGCTTAGCACCACCGCCAGCATTTCAATCATAATGCGGTAAACATTATTTTCCGGCTGTTGTTCGGTCAGCCCCAGCGAATTTACCTGTACCCCATAGCGGAAACGGCGATATTTTTCTTCCGTGACCCCGTATCTGTCGCGGGTGATCTCATCCCACAGATCGACAAAGGCCCGCATTTTGGCTATTTCCGTGACAAACCGCATGCCCGCATTAACAAAAAAGCTGATCCGGCCCACCACTTTGGGAAAATCTTCCTCGGCCACCTGACCGCTCGCTTTGATGGCATCCAGCACCGCGATAGAGGTCGCCAGCGCAAAGGCCAGTTCCTGAGTCGGCGTGGCTCCTGCTTCCTGCAAATGATAGCTACAGACATTTGTCGGGTTCCAACGGGGAATTTCCTTATAAGTAAAACTGATGACATCGGTAATCAACCGCATGCTCGGCTCCGGCGGGAAAATATAGGTGCCTCGGCTGAGATATTCTTTGATGATATCATTCTGTACCGTCCCGGACAGCAACTTGCGATCCACACCTTGTGCCTCTGCGGCCGCCACATAAAGCGCCAACAACCAGGGAGCCGGTGCATTGATGGTCATGGAAGTATTCATCTGCTCCAACGGGATATCCTTGAACAAGGTCTGCATATCGCCCAGATGACAGATCGGCACACCAACCTTGCCCACTTCGCCCCGCGCCAGAATATGATCACTGTCATATCCCGTCTGAGTCGGCAGGTCGAAAGCCACGGAAAGACCCGTTTGGCCCTTCTTCAAGTTGGTACGGTAAAGTTCGTTGGATGCCGCCGCCGAAGAATGGCCGGAATAGGTCCGAAATAACCAAGGTCGATCTTTTTGGGGTACTTCTTTTGTTGACATGGCATAAACTCCGGTGAAAAATAATAACAAATGATATAATCAATTTACGACCATTAGGATGATTTTAGCCTAAAAATAAAATATAATTACCCTCTGGACCTTTTTTAAGAAATAATATAATTGTTATTGCAGTGCAACATAAAAATTTCATGATCGCATGTGTTATTATTACAGTTTTATAGAAAGTCGAGGTATAGAATGACTGACGCCGTGGAAAATGAACAGAGCGAACTAAACTCTCTGGAAGGAAAATTCGAAGTCAAAGATCTCTATGACATTGGCGAAATCCCCCCCGTTGGACATGTTCCCGCCAAAATGCATGCCTGGGTTATCCGCCGTGACCGCCAAGGGCCACCGGAAGAATCCATGCTACAGGAAATAGTCGACGTGCCAGAAATCGAATCCGATGAGGTTTTGGTTTTAGTCATGGCCGCTGGCGTCAATTATAATGGCGTCTGGGCAGGATTGGGCGTTCCCATGTCCGTTTTTGATGTCCATAAAGCCGACTATCATATCGCCGGGTCCGATGCCGCTGGTATCGTATATAAGATTGGCCGCCGGGTAAAACGTTTCAAAGTTGGTGACGAGGTCGTCGTCCATTGTAATCAGGACGACGGTGACGATGAAGAATGTAACGGCGGCGATCCTATGAACAGCCCCTCCCAAAAAATCTGGGGCTATGAAACACCGGATGGCTCCTTTGCCCAATTTGCAAAAGTTCAGGCCCGTCAGTTAATGCATCGGCCTAAACATCTTACTTGGGAAGAAAGCGCCTGTTACACCCTGACACTGGCCACCGCATACCGTATGTTATTTGGCCATCGGCCTCATATTCTGCGTCCCGGTCACAATGTTCTTGTCTGGGGGGCCTCAGGGGGTCTTGGTTCCATGGCCGTGCAATTGATTGCCGCCGCAGGAGCCCATGCCATCGGCGTTATTTCCGACGAGAGCAAACGTGACTTTGTTATGTCATTAGGAGCCAAAGGCGTTATCAACCGCAATGATTTTGATTGTTGGGGCCAATTGCCCCCCGTTGAAGATGCCAAGGTTTACGGCGAATACAACAAAAGAGTCCGCAAATTCGGCAAGGCCATTTGGGATATCACTGGTAAGGGCAATGACGTGAATTTTGTCTTTGAACATCCCGGTGAAGCCACTTTCCCCGTATCCTGTTTTGTCGTCAAGCGCGGCGGCATGGTCGTTTTCTGTGCTGGCACCACCGGATATAATCTGACCTTTGATGCCCGTTTTGTCTGGATGCGTCAAAAACGTATTCAAGGTAGTCATTTTGCCAATCTGAAACAAGCCTCACAGGCCAACCAATTGGTTATTGAGCGACGCATTGACCCCTGTATGTCAGAAGTTTTCTCCTGGGATGATATTCCCCGCTCCCACACCAAAATGTGGAAAAACAAACATAAACCGGGCAATATGGCGGTTTTGGTCAGCGCCAAAGTCCCCGGCCTTCGTACTTTCGAAGATTGTGTCGCAGCAGGAAATAATAAATGAGCGAAACCCTTTTTAAAAATTGTACCGCAGCCGTAGAAGCCGCCACTATATACGCCGAAGCTGCGCGCACTAGCCTACAACAACATCTGATGACAGACGGCAAACTTGACCGTGGGTTAATGGAAAAACATCAATATGCCTGTCATGGTTTTTCCTGGCTCTCTACTTATGTCGAAGCTCTGCGTCAAACATTGAACTGGGCTGTTGCATTGAACGAAGACGGTCAATTTACCCCGCTGGAAGAATTGATCGTCCGCATTGGATTTGGTGAATATCTGTCCCAGATGCTTGGCGGCATTTCCATGAGTCAGGGCGAAATTGTCCGGGCGCAGGATATGTGGTTGGATGACAGCCATTTGAAAACCTTGCGCACTTCTGAAGTCACCACTTTGATTGAGGGGGGCAACAGCACGGAAAACCGTAAAAAACTGGCCCTGCTCATTGAACATAGCGTTGATACCGGGGCCTTTGGTAATCTGGGACTTGATGAAACCTACGCCATGATTCGCGACCAATTCCGCCGCTTTGCCAATGAAGAAGTCATACCCTATGCCCATGAATGGCATTTGAAAGACGACTATATCCCCATGGAAATCATCGATAAGATGAGCGAAATGGGTGTGTTCGGCCTAACCATTCCAGAAGAATATGACGGATCTGGAATGGGTAAAACCAGCATGTGTATCGTGTCCGAGGAACTCTCTCGCGGATATATTGGTGTTGGCTCCCTTGGTACCCGTTCTGAAATTGCCGCCGAACTGATTATGGGCGGCGGGACCGAGGAACAAAAGAAAAAATGGCTGCCCAAAATTGCCAGAGGTGAAATTCTGCCCACCGCTGTCTTCACCGAACCCAATGTTGGTTCAGACCTTGGGTCATTGAAAACCCGTGCGGTCAAAGACGGCGACATATACCGCATTACCGGCAACAAAACATGGATCACCCATGCGGCCCGTGCCGATGTCATGACATTGTTGACCCGCACCAATCCAGATAAACCGGGTTACAAAGGCCTCAGCATGTTTCTCGCGGAAAAACAACGCGGGACAGAGGACAATCCCTTTCCGACAAAGGGCATGACCGGTGGCGAGATCGAAGTACTTGGCTACCGCGGCATGAAAGAATTCGAACTGGGCTTTGATGATTTCGAAGTTAAGGCAGAGAATCTTTTGGGCGGCGAAGAAGGCAACGGCTTCAAACAATTGATGACCACCTTTGAAAGTGCGCGGATTCAAACCGCTGCACGGGCGTTGGGTGTGGCTCAATGTGCCATGGAGCTGGGCCTGCGCTATGCCACAGAACGCGTTCAGTTTGGCAAACCCATTTATGAGTTCCCCCGGGTTCATGGCAAAATCGCCTTGGCCGCTGTGGAAATCATGATGACCCGCCAATTGACCTATTTCGCGGCCCGTCGCAAAGATGAAGACAAACGTTGTGATGTGGAAGCGGGCATGGCCAAACTTTTGGGTGCCCGTGTCGCCTGGAGTACAGCTGACAATGCTTTACAAATTCATGGCGGTAACGGCTATGCTTTAGAGTATAAAATCAGCCGGGTTTTATGTGATGCCAGAATCCTGAATATCTTCGAGGGTGCCGCAGAAATTCAGGCCGATGTCATCGCCAGAAGATTATTATCTTAAAATACGGGGGTATTTTGAATTATTATTTTAGTTTTTAGCAGAAAAACAAAATAATATTTGGCAGTCTAGGGTTTTTGCTCTACATACTGAAGTCGAAAGAATTATCCCCGTCAGAACTTATGTTCTGACAATTTAACTGACCGCCGGAGCTTTTGCCTCGTGCGGTCATTTTTTTTGGCCTCAAACGCCGGCGCTTCGCTCAGGCTTATCCTCATATTAACTCGGGCGCGCTCTTGCGCTTGCCTCCGCCTTGGCGGCTTCGGATTGGCGTATTTTGTGGTGGGGGATGGAGGCGTTGTGTTTTTTTTTAGCCTCACGCTTAGGCTTATCCTCGTATTAACTCGGGCGCGCACTGGCACTTGCCTCAGCTTGGGCGGCTTCAAAAAGGCATATTATTTAGTGAACCTTATTGGTAATGCTCAACTCATGCGTCAAGT
>JAESRB010000200.1 GCA_016764855.1 Emcibacter sp. | reverse complement strand
TCTATACTCAGAAAATCGAAAATCAGGGGCATGCCCCTGATGTAAGGAAAAGAGCGGCATAACATTAAACAACATAAAAAAGCTTAACATCGCCGCAAACCTGTCCAACAAAGTGGGACCACCTCTTTATTTGCATAGCTATCCAAATTCCTGCTTAATTTGTTCCACTCCTTATCATCAAAGCTCGCCCGCCTTTTCTCTTTTGCCAAGCTGATATTAATTTTAACGTCAGGTAAATAGTTAATTCGTCTGTTATTATGTGCATCTCTAAATATTTTCTTTAATGCACTCATTTCCATTTTTAATGATTTTTCTGCTGGAATTGAGCTAGCATTACTAGCCTTTATTGCTGCGCCAACCCCTGTCTGCCAGCGTGTAATACGCCATGCCCAATAACCACTAATATATTGAAATGTTAAATCATTAAGAACTTCTGACCCAAAGTACGGTTCAAAATAAAGCTTATTACGTCCAGTATGCCAATCTTCGTGTTCTTTTTTCCAACTACCTGTTGCGCACTGCCTGTGATACCAATTTTGCCAATGCTCAGTAAATGTCCAGTCCCTAATTAGTTCATTATTTTTTAAGCGCAATACTATTCTGTCATATTCATCCTCTGCAATTCTCACTGCATTCGTGTATGTTTTTGCTTTAGTGCTTTCAACAATGTACTTGCTCTTGCCGTCTTTGTTTTTTAACCCCAAAACGTTCAAGCGCATTTGCCAAATACCATTAATGCTATCTGAAATTTGATAAAGCATAATACGCCCATTACGCAGTTCATGTTTATTCTTGTAATATGCCATAATACTAATTCCCTATTACTCAACTTTTGAATGAAATTTGAATTACGCTAACTTGTAAACTCCGCATACACAAGACTTTTGAACGAAATTTGAATACAAAAAAGGCCTGCATGAAAATGCAAGCCTTTGATTTAATTGAGTAATTTTGTGTTTCTGTCTTAACGTTTGGAGAACTGGAAGCTCTTACGCGCTTTCGCTTTACCGTATTTCTTACGTTCAACAACACGCGCATCACGGGTCATGAAGCCAGCAGCTTTCAGAGGCGGACGCAGAGTGGGTTCGTAATATGTCAGTGCTTTCGAAATACCATGACGTACGGCACCGGCCTGACCGGAAAGACCACCACCTTTAACAGTACAAACCACATCGAACTGGCCAACACGTGAAGTCACATCAAACGGCTGATTAACAACCATGCGTAATGTTGGACGTGCAAAATAGACTTGTTGATCGCGACCATTGATCGTAACCATACCTTTACCAGGTTTGATCCAGACACGGGCAACCGCATCTTTACGCTTGCCCGTTGCATATGAACGGCCCTGCGCATCAATTTTTGGCTCAACAGGAGCAGCATCGTCAACACCAGCTTCTGTAGTAGATGCCGCAGCGGCTGCAGCAGCCTGTGTCTGGGCTTCTGAAGTAATGTCTTTCAGATCTTCCAGAGTTTTCTTTTCTTCAGCCATTATGCACGACTCCTTGTATTCTTGATATTCATTGCCGCAACATCAATAACCTCTGGCTCCTGGGCTGCATGCGTGTGTTCTGGACCGACAAAAACCCGCAGATTTTTCATCTGAACACTGCCTAATGGGCCACTTGGGATCATCCGTTTAACGGCTTTGGTCACAACGCGTTCCGCATGATCACCTTCGAGAATCTCACGTGCTGTACGTTGCTTGATGCCGCCCGGATGGCCAGTGTGCCAGTAATAAATCTTGTCATCCATCTTTTTGCCGGAAAGTTTTACTTTTTCAGCACTGATGACAATGATATTATCGCCACAATCCATGTGAGGTGTATATGAGGGTTTATGTTTCCCCCGCAGACGCATTGCAATAATGGCAGCCATACGACCAAGGATAAGTCCTTCGGCGTCTATGACAAACCATTTTTTTTCAATGTCTGCTGGTGTAGCAGAAAAGGTTTTCATCTAACATTCCTTAAAATTCAAAATCATTACATTCAAAGTCGCGCCGGACATTAATTATCTACTACGCAACAAAACGAGGGCAATATGCCAGTATTACCTTGAATGTCAACGGGTATTTTTGTTATAAATTCATATGGTTACGAACATGGTATCATAGTACCACTAAATAAACCCCTTAAAACAAAAGATTTTTACACAACCTAAAAAATGACAATATAAGGATATAAGACAAATGTCTGAAAACCATAGCTTTGCTACTCTGGCCGTGCATGCTGGTCAACAAGCCGACCCCACTACTGGCGCCTGTGCCACCCCTATTTACCAGACGGCTTCTTATGAATTCACCAGCGCGGAACAAGCGGCGAATCTGTTTAACCTACAGGAGTTCGGCAATATTTATAGCCGACTCACCAACCCGACCGTCGCTGTTCTGGAAGCACGGGTTGCCGCACTAGAGGGTGGCGTGGCGGCAGTGGCTGTTGCCAGCGGTCATGCGGCGCAATTTACCGTGTTCCATACATTACTGGAACCGGGCGATGAAATTCTGGCGGCCAATAAGCTTTATGGCGGCTCCATCAACCAAATGGGGGAAAGCTTTAAGAAGTTCGGCTGGAAAACAACTTTCGTTGACCCAACCCCAGAAAGCTTCAAAGCGGCGCTGAATGATAACGTCAAAGCCATCTTTATGGAAAGCCTAGCCAATCCGGGCGGTGTCGTCACCGATATTGCCGCTATTGCAAAAGTAGCCCATGACGCGGGCATTGTCTTAGTCGTCGACAACACACTGGCCAGCCCTTACCTTTGTCGTCCGTTTGAGCACGGGGCGGACATCGTTGTTCACAGTCTGACCAAATTCCTTGGCGGACAAGGCAACAGCGTTGGCGGCATCATTATCGATAGCGGAAAATTTGACTGGATGGCCAGTGATAAATACAAAACACTGACCGAGCCCTGTGGCAGCTATCACGGCATGGTCATTGGTGACGTATTTGGGGAAGCCATGGGCAATATCGCCTTTGCCATTGCCTGTCGCGTATTAAGCTTGCGGGATATCGGACCCTGCCTATCGCCTCAAAATGCTTTTTACATCCTGAATGGTATTGAGACCCTGCCCCTGCGCATGCAACGGCATTGTGACAATGCTCTGGAAGCAGCGAATTTCCTGCAAAGCCACGACAAAGTTGCGTGGGTTTCCTATACTGCCTTAAAAGGCGATCCCTATCATGAGCTGCAAAAGCAATATATGCCTGCCGGTGGTGGTGCCGTCATGACATTTGGCCTGAAAGACGGTTATGACGCCGGTATCAAGATGGTAGAAACAGTGAAATTGTTCAAGCATCTGGCCAATATTGGCGACACCCGAAGCCTGATCATTCACCCGTCTTCTACCACCCACCGCCAACTGGACGAAGCCGGACAAATCGCTGCTGGTGCCGGACCGGACGTCATCCGACTGTCCATTGGCATCGAAGATATCAAAGATATCATTGCGGATCTGGACCAAGCGCTGAATTCTTAATATACTCGAAAGCTTAAAAAAAATACCCCCTCAGGAATAACCTGAGGGGGCATTTTATTATCTTCTCTCATTCACCTTAGAAACAAGACTACATATCCGTCCCGGCCCCATGAGACACATCTCCCTTGGAATTTTCAAGCGGCTCTGGAATAGCCTCTTCCATCTTTTCCTCTGTAACGGTTGCGTCAGCCACAGTCTCCGTAGTCATTTCTTGTTCGGACGCTCCGGCTTTTTCTTCTTTCTTTAACTTTTCAGCTGCGCTCAATGCTTCCGCTTCTGACTTTTTCAGAACAGTTCCGTCGACACCAACAACTACAGATTCCGGTGCCACCTGCGCCAAGGGAACCATCGGCACTGTAACAACATCCGCATATTTATTATCGGCACCTCTTGCGGAGTCAATTGCCCAGCCAATACCGCCACCAAGTAGGATATTACCAAATACAGACCCTTGCGTACCTGAATTGATATGTGCGGTTGAATCGTGGAAACCTTTCATTGAGCATTTCACATAAATATCATGCTTTAATTTACTCACTCTGACATTATCGGGCGTTACAACTTTTCTTAATTGTTGCCCTTCTCTGGTCAAAATACATTCCGCTCCTTCGGGATTGGTATGCATGGCGATATCTTGGTCAGTCCCGCTCATAATACTGGCACAACCCGTCATCAGAAAAGATACAACAGGCAACATAAACATCAATTTCTTAGTCATTTTCTACTCCACCATTAAAAACTAAAGGGGAAGAAATAAACAGCGCTACACTCAACTACATGAATAGTTGATACAAAGAATCCCAAATGAATGAATTTTCCCTCTGATGCTCACGCAATCACCCCCCAATAAATTATCTATTATTACGAGCAAGAAGCCCGTTAAATAACACTATAACAGGAGTTTATCTTATTCAAAGGTTTTTTAAAGGGTCAGGAAAGGCTCTCCCCCAACCACTTCAGATAGTCCGCACTGCCCCCTGTGATGTCCCATTGGACGATACAGGGCGTGTCATAAGAATGAAGTTTCTGGATACGGGCGGTGGTTTTTTCTGATAAGTCTTTACGAGTTTTCAGAAGAAGAGCCACTTCGGCCTCCTCACATATCTTACCGTCCCATTCATATAGTGACGTCATGGCGGCGGATATATTGGCACATGCCACCAGCTTTTCTTTCAGCAATATACGCGACAATGCCACGGCCTCTGCCTTATCAGCCATCGTCACGTATAATGTGCAAAATTCCATCATTTTCCTTGCAACCTTCGTAAGGCAAACAAAGCCGTCGACAGGGTGATCAAAGCCCCCGCCTGATGGGCAGCCGCCAATGGAATGGGCACGACATATATCAATGTTAAGATTCCGATGCCCATCTGTAGCAAAATCATTGTCATCATCAGATGCCCGGACCGGCGTACCATGATCATTTTATCCTTACCCAGCATGAACCAGACATAAAGCCCGATCAGGCCGATCACATAGGCCGTTACTCGGTGGTTGAACTGCACCGTCATGATATTCTCGAAAATATTCATATACCACGGGCTCATGTCATAAAGCCCCGCCGGGATAATCTGCTCTTCCATCAACGGCCATGTGTTATAGATCATGCCGGCATTCAGCCCCGCCACCAGGCCGCCCAACAAAATCTGCACAAATATCAGGCCCACTAGAATTTTCAATAGTTGCGCCGGTCTTTTACGTTCCTCTGGCATATCCACAGACCGGTTCATCACAAGGCCGCTGGCCACCCAGAATATATAAAGATAAATCAAAACCGCCAAGCCCAAATGCGCCGTTAGACGATAGTGGCTGACATCCGGCCGGTCCACCAGACCACTTTTTACCATCCACCAACCCAGCACTCCCTGTAGCCCGCCCAGAAAGAACATGCCCCATAATTTGGGTTTCAAGCTGCTGGATACCATGCCTTTGATCAGAAAAACCAAAAAAGGAATAAAAAAGACCATCCCGATCAAACGTCCCAGTAACCGGTGGCTATATTCCCAAAAGAAAATTGATTTGAACTCAGCCAAGCTCATCCCATGATTAACTTTCTGATATTCAGGATATTGCTGGTAAGCGGTAAATTCCCGCGCCCATTCGGCGTCATTCAAAGGGGGAATGATACCACTCAACGGTTTCCAATTGACCATACTTAAACCAGATTCCGTCAGCCGGGTTACCCCGCCAACGATCACCATGCCAAAAATCATAAGACAGACAAAGAACAGCCAAATGGCAATCTGATGCTGGTTTCTTGTTTCCGAGTTCATAAGCATACCTATATTTTTTCAAAGACTTTTATAGGGCAAATCATCCTAATCGGAAATCACTTTTAATAATTATTTTTTTCACATAGCGCCATAAGTTTTCATTAAAATTTGACCTAATTTAGACCCTTTGGCGAATATTCTTTAACCTTTGACGGGTAGTATCCGTGAATGAAATTATATTTATCCCAATCGGAAACATATAAACCAGAGACATATATTACAGGGCATTTCCACTCTGGTTTTCTTGCCTGCGTGATTGCTTTCCTCATCGCAACCAGTACCCCTACCCCCTGTCACGCGATTAATCTTCAGCCCATAAAAACTCCTCATGACAAACGGAATAGCCTGACGCTTTTTAAAAGCCATAGAAACTTGTCGCTGGCCTATGGTCAGGATTTCCTGCTTTCGGGCAATATCTATGCAGTAAAAAAACATGATTTCCTTTCCTCTTTCGCCCCAACGCTGGAATTTAACAAACGTCACAGCATCACGGATCTTGGCGTGACCGGAATCATAAAATGGCCCATGATTCAGGAAAAAAGCTGGAGCCTCCTCCTCAACGGTAAAGTCAGTGGTTCCCATCACTATCCCCATAGCCGCCATCAAAGAAACCGATGGAACTTTGAGCATCAGATCGGATGGGATGCAAATTATCAGTTTGCCAATAGTCTACAGGCTTCTGTCGGGATTTATCATTACCGGATCATCAATCATTTCCAATATGACAATCCCACACGATCCTACATTAAAAGCAATGCAGGTTTTGCACGTTTACGCTTGAGCTTCTAAGCTTTTCTTCCGCTGGAAAGTAAATTTCACATCCAGGTCACGCAACATATAGAGCGCGATACAGGCCGCCAGCATAGGCCATGCCGCAAAAAACAGCAGATTGATATCAACGCTATATTGTTTCCATGATGACAGGGTCGATACGCCGTGTAAAATCATAACAAAACCATATGTATATCGCTTCCACAAGCCCGCCATAAAGGCAAAAATGATCACAAGCTCGATCGCCCCAATCCCCATAATCACTGAATTTCCCAGACCTTTTATATAAAAGAAATGTTCAAATACTCTTGCCCCGTGGCCGGGGTTATGGAATTTATCCAATGTCCATGCAAACATGACGATAAAAACGCCCAACCGTAATAAAAATAACGACCATTGAATTTTCTTCTGTTCGGGGGAAATATCCATACTCATTTTATTACCTTTCTTATTTCTTTGGCTTGTTTCTTTGGGCTAATTTTTTAGTTGATTTTTAGCACACGCCCGCATCTTACTGACCATATAATATCATTTCAGAAAGGTCCGACAAATCAACTATTTGTGATCTGCCTATCCCCAACAGGCTACAAATAAACCACATGCGGAAACAGGTTAAAATAAAACATCCTATTTTTTTAACTTGTTTCAGTTGATTTTTATCGTGAAAGGCTTATTTCAAACACCATGGATCAAACGCTCACCACTATTCTGATGATACTCACCGCGCTTATAACGGGCATTTGCCTCTATAAAGCGCGGCAGCCAAAAACATTGGGCCAATCATGGCACGTCCCATGGAACGGTATATTGTTCCTTGGGCTCATGTCATTATTACTGCTCATCCGCCATCAACTTAGCCTGTCCGGCATTGATCTGCCGTCCCGTTAAGCTCAGCGTTATACCTTTTCCGACTTACCTTGCTTTTCAGCATCGGCAAGCGCGATAGCCGCCATATTGAAGATTCCCTTGGCCGTGGCACTTGGGGTTACGATATGAACCGGACGGGCCGCACCCAACAAAATTGGTCCCACAAGCAAGCCATCATCAACGCTGCGCAACATCTCAATACAGATATTAGCCGCATCAAGATTGGGGAAAATAAACAAGTTAGCTGAACCCGTCAAACGACTATCAGAGACCATTCTATCCCTTGTCTCTTCCCTTAGCGCCGCATCAGCATGCATTTCACCATCAATCTGCATATCCGGTTTCATGTCCCGTAATATTTTTGCGGCCTTACGCATTTTCCGGGCAGACGGGGCATTGGACGAACCAAAATTGGAATGAGACAGCAGCGCAACTTTCGGCTCCACGCCAAAGTGGCCGACTTTTTCGGCAGCAGCCAATGTATTTTCAACAATTTGATCCACATCGGGGTCAACTGTCATAAATGAATCCGCAAAGAATATCGTCCGCCGTGGCAGGATCAAAGTGCTGACCGTGGACAGGTTATGTTTTTCGCTTTTACGGCCAATAATATCGATAATATATTTCACATGAAAATCAAACCGACCATAGGTACCGCAAATCATTGCGTCCGCATCGCCCATATGAACTGCAAGCGCGGCAATCACTGTCGTATTGGTCCGAACGATAGTTCGTGCTGCCTCGGCAGAGACGCCCTTGCGGCTGACCAGTTCATGATATTTCTGCCAGTAATGACGGTATCTGTCGTCTTTCTGTGGATTAATCAAATCAAAATCACGATCAATTTCCAGCCGCAAGCCAAGTTTTTCAATTTTTTGGCTCACCACCACCGGACGTCCCACAAGAATCGGATGCCCCATTTTCTCATCAACCAAAGCCTGCACAGCAAGGAGGACACTCTCATTTTCGCCCTCGGCAAAGATGATATTCTTTGAGCTTTTCTTGGCTTGCTCGAGCACCGGCTGTAACAAAATACTGGATTTGAAGACAAAATTCTCCAACATCTCTTTATAAGCATCGATATCTTATAAGGGTTGGGTCGCCACACCGCTCTCCATGGCAGCAAGGGCAACGGCAGGCGCAACCTCAAGAATAAGCCGCGGGTCAAGAGGTTTTGGAATAATGTATTCCGGTCCGAATTTCAGCACTTCTCCCTGATAGGCGTTCGCCACCTGTTCAGAGGATTCTTTGAACGCCAGATCGGCAATCGCCTTGACGCAGGCATGCTTCATCTCTTCATTAATCGTCGTCGCCCCCACGTCCAGCGCGCCCCGGAACAAAAACGGGAAGCACAGCACGTTATTAACCTGATTGGGGTAATCGGAGCGACCCGTAGCCATCACCGCGTCCGACCGTACTTTTTTGACATCTTCGGGCAGGATTTCCGGGGTCGGATTGGCCAGCGCCAGAATGAACGGCTTATCGGCCATGCGCGCCACCATATCCGGC
>JAESRB010000199.1 GCA_016764855.1 Emcibacter sp. | reverse complement strand
TATCCTGAAAACCAAAACGCGTGCCCCAGACCATGCCCTCAAAACTAGGATAGATCAGCCCAACAAATACCGCAGAGGCCACCAGTTGTGGATTGAATTTGGCCCGTTCGGCAATGCCACCGGAAATGATGGCTGGAACCGCAGCGGCAAATGTCATCAGGAAGAAAAATTTCACCAATGTAAAGCCGTTGCCTGCAAAGTCGGAATTGGCCGCATCCGGGCCGACGCCACTAATGATGGCGGCACTGCTTAAAAAACTGACGCCGTAAGCCACAGTATAACCAATGAAGAAATAGGCCAGCGTGGAAATGGCAAAATCTGTGATGATCTTGACCAGAGCATTCACTTGATTTTTTTTGCGCACGGTGCCGACTTCAAGAAAGGCAAATCCCGCATGCATGGAAAAAACCAATATGGCTCCAATCAATACAAAAAATACGTCTGTGCCGTTTTGCATGGCCTCCATCGCTCAATTCCCTTGGTTGTTGGACTTTCTTATTTATGTCCATACTTACTCAAGAAACATGCCAAACAGAATTTGACCGGGTTCTGCGGGTTTTGAGGGGAGGCGGGTGATTAAATATTCACCACTGCTTCATTTTTGCACAGTGATTAGTATAAAATTTAGGCAAAGATACGCCCCCGCCTCAGTTTCACGTGAGGCGGGAGAGTGAAATTTAGTCGTCAGATTTAAATTCTCATTTAAATCTTTTGGGAGCCGATACCAAACTCAGGATAGGCTTCCATACCAAGCTCGGCCAAATCGCCGCCCTTATGTTCATCTTCTTCGCTCATGCGAATGCCCACAGTTAATTTCAGGACATACCATGCGAGGGCACTGGTGATGACCACGAAGGCTCCGATGGCAGAAATGCCGATGATCTGATTGATGAGGGATGCGCCGTCATTGGTTAATGGCACCGCAAGCGTTCCCCAGATACCACAGACAAGGTGAACCGGGATCGCACCAACCACATCATCGATCTTCAGCTTGTCCAGAAGTGGAACAACAAAGACCACGATCGCGCCACCCACGGCTCCGATCAGGATAGCCTGCCCGATGGTCGGTGTAAGCGGTTCAGCGGTGATGGAGACCAATCCCGCCAATGCGCCGTTAAGTACCATGGTCAGGTCAACTTTCTTATAGAGCAGTTTGGTCAGACAGAGCGCGCTAACAACACCGCCAGCGGCCGCCATATTGGTATTGGCGAAAATCTGCGATACGGCAACGGCATCAATGGCACTGCCAAGGGCAAGCTGTGATGCGCCGTTAAAGCCGAACCAACCCAACCACAGGATGAAAGTACCCAATGTGGCGAGGGTCAAAGATGATCCGGGGATGGGACGTACTTGACCGTTCGGGCCATATTTTCCTCTACGGGCGCCCAGAATGACGGCACCGGTCAATGCGGCCCAGCCGCCAACGGAATGAACGATGGTTGATCCGGCGAAATCGGAAAAGCCCATTTCACTCAACCAGCCTCCGCCCCATGTCCATGCGCCTTGAATCGGATAAATAAGGCCGGTCAGGATGATAACAAAGGCAAAGAAAGGAAACATTTTGATCCGTTCGGCCACGGTGCCGGATACGATGGAAGCGGCGGTTGCCACAAACACCATCTGGAAGAACCAGTCCGATGCGGAGGAATAGCCCGTGTCCAATGCGATGGTTTCTGCGGCGGCCGTTTCGCTGGCACCCCATAGGGAGAAGGAGCCCATAAAGCCGCCGTCCACGCCGGAATACATCAGGTTATAACCAACCATAAAATAAAGGATGCCCGCCAGAGCGTAAAGCCCGATGTTTTTAACGCACATGGTTGCCACATTTTTGGTGCGGACAAGGCCTGCTTCCAACATGCAGAAACCTGCGGCCATCCACATGACAAGGAAGCCCCCGATTAGAAACAGCAGGCTGTTCAGGATAAAGCCAACTTCCGGGTCTACGGCGGCGTGGGCCGGTGCGGTGGCACCAAGGCCAATAACGGCTGCCACAAGGCCCGTTGTTAAAAATTTCTTATTCATGATTTTACTCCTAAAGGGCGTCATCACCCATTTCACCAGTTCTGATTCGCATGGCCTGTTCTAGATCAAACTCAAAGATCTTGCCGCCGCCGAAGTCGCCGGTATGGGCGGATTGGCGCAAGGCTTCGCGGACGGCGTCCACAATGTCATCAGGAATGGCAAGCTCAAGTCTTAATTTTGGCACGAAGGCCACTTCATATTCGGCACCCCGGTAAATTTCGGAATGGCCCTTTTGGCGACCATAGCCCTTGACTTCACTAACGGTCAGACCCATCACACCCACATCGCTTAGGGCTTGTCTGACCTCATCAAGTTTAAAGGGCTTGATGATGGCGGTAATCATTTTCATTGGTTCTTCCTCTCTTTACATCTCATAGCAGTCGGTATCTTTCAAGAGTCGTGCCAAATAGGAATAATTTGCCATATCTATCTGAAAACAAAAGAAATTAACCGATTTTAGAGGAAGGATGACTTTATTTTATTCTTGCATATGGCTATATTTTAATCATAAATTAACAGTGGTGACTATTTAGGCAGCGTTTTTATTTGCTGTGATGCACAGAGAGGCGTAAAAAGGGATATGAGAAAAGAAAATATTAAAAAATTCGATGTTGTCATTTCTGGCGGTGGTGTGGTTGGCATGACATTGGCGGCTGCTCTGGCCCAAAATGGTCTGACGGTGGCGTTGGTGGAATATACAGATATTGTCCATAGCCTGAATGACGAATTTGATGGTCGGTCCTACGCCATTTCATATGCGCCTTATGTCATGATGAAAACATTGGGATTATGGGACAAGGTAGGTCATGAGGCCCAGCCGATTAACGAAATTCATATCACGGACGGTCATTCTCCTCTGTTTTTGCATTTTGATGAGAAGGACCTAGGTGATGGCCCCTTGGGCCAGATGGTCGAGGTTCGGCACCTGCGCCGGGGCCTTTTTGAGGCTATTTCCCAAGAGAAGAAAATAAGCCTGTTTAACCCGGACCACATTGTTGACATTGATAATAAGCCCGGTGCCAGTGAGATCACGCTGGAGAGTGGCGAAAAGCTCAGTTGTGCGCTGGTGATCTGTGCCGAGGGCCGCAACGCACCTTTGCGGCAAAAAGCGGGGATCAAAATCCGAAATTGGGATTATAATCAGACGGCTATTGTGACCACGGTGCAGCATGAGCTGGATCATGGCGGGACAGCTTATGAACGTTTTTACCCCAGCGGCCCTTTTGCCATGCTACCGCTTAGAGAAAAGCGGTCCTCCATTGTCTGGTGTGAGCCGCCGGAGCGGGCAGAGGTTATTATGGGTCTGTCCGATGCGGCATTTGATGCGGAATTGGCGAAGAAATTCGGTGATTTCTTGGGAGAGGTTAAACATATGGGCCAACGCTGGTCCTATCCGTTGTCATCCCAGTTGGCCGATGAGTATTTGGGGACACGTTTATGTCTGATTGGCGATGCGGCCCACGGTATTCATCCCATTGCTGGGCAGGGCTTTAATCTGGGGCTGCGGGATATTGCGGCGCTGACAGAGGTTCTGGTTGATGCCAAAAGACTGGGCGGTGATTTGGGTTCGGAATTCACGTTGGAGCGTTATGTGCGTTGGCAGCGGACAGATAATAATATTTTGGCCTTGGGCATGGATGGGCTGACCCGTTTGTTCTCCAATGATATTACGCCGATCCGCCTCATGCGGCAGGTGGGGCTGGGCATTGTCGGTGAAATCCCGCCATTGAAGAAATACTTCATGCGTCATGCCAGAGGAACCGTAGGGAAATTACCTAAACTTCTCCGGGGGGAGAAGATTTAGGTTTTTTGTTTGCCTCAGTCGCCGGCGCTTTGCTTAGGCTTGTCCTCGCATTGGCTCGGGCGGCCGCTTGGCCTTGCCTTCGCCTGTAGGGCTCAGGTTGTTTTTTTTAGCCTCAGACGCCGGCGCTTCGCTTAGGCTTATCCTCGTATTAACTCGGGCGGCCACTTGGCCTTGTCTTCGCCTTTGGGCTCGGCTTTTTTTTAGCCTCAGACGCCGGCGCTTCGCTTAGGCTTATCCTCGTATTAACTCGGGCGGCCTTTGGCCTTGCCTTCGCCTTTGGGGCTCGGTTTTTTTTGTTGAGTTTACTGTGCCTTTTTTTCCTTTAGCCCTCGATTTCCCGGGCTTCTTCCACGAGCATGATTGGGATGCCGTCGCGGACGGGAAAGGCGAGGCGGGCTTTGTCGCTGATGAGTTCTCCGGCGGCTTCGTCATAGCGCAGGGTTGTTTTGGTGAGTGGGCAGGCCAGAATCTCTAAAAGCCGGGGATCAACTTTGCCGAAATTAATCTTTGTTGTGTCGTCTGTTTTTGTCATAAATAAATCCTGTGAGATCTCATCAGATCCTGATCATTGTAAAATTTTGTTGATTCCGTTTGCGGAACTATCGAGCAAGTTAAACGTCATAATTTGTAACATTAAATCAACCCGTTCCTTCAGACTCTCAATTTCCAGAAGGGCCTGCTTTTCTGATGCCTCAAAGGGACAGAGCATGGCAAGGACATTAACCAGTTCCTCATCACAGGCTTTTTCCAGGGGCTCCCATTTGGGGGTGATATTATACAGCTTTAAATATTTTTCCACCGTCAGGACCAGCTTGCTGCGGGGGATGTCATCGGATCTTGGCGGCAGGCCGCAGTCGTCTGGAAACCGGGTATACTTGACGCGCATTTCCCGAAATGTCTGGGTTCTGGGCAATTCCTCAACAATGTCATAGCGGCTTAATCCGGTCAGCATTATGGAAATCCCACCATTGGCATTTTCGATAAGATCGGAAATCATGCCAACACAACCGGTGGTATAAAGTGGCCTGTTGCGGGGTGCGGTGCCGAATTGGTCATGACCCGCCTGTTTCGCCAAAGGAGACAGCGCGGGTTGTATCATTCCGATCATGTTGTTCTGCTCTCTGGCATGATAAATCATGTCCAGATAACGGGACTCAAAGATATTTAACGGCAAATGCCCCTTGGGCAGCAGCAATGTTCCGGTTAATGGAAAAACCGGTAAAATATCAGGTAATCGTTCCAATCCAAACAATGTCATCTTCCTCAGATTAAAATTCTCTAGGAAAAAAGTATGCTCGATAGTTTTTTGCGTATCTTAACGGTAAAAGGCTCCATGGGGCCCACAATCTCGAAAAACTTCACCAATTGTTTGCGCGCGCCATCCTTGTCCCAGGCCCGGTCACGGGATACGATTTCCAGAAGATGCTCTGCTGCGGCGTCCTGTTCGCCCTTGGCCCAAAGGATAAGAGCCAGATCAAACCGTGCCTGATGATTATTTTCATCATCCTTTATGGCTTTTTCCAATGGGGCAGAATCGCCAAGCTTGGACAGTTGGTTGGCCATTTCAAGGGCGGCCCGTACGGCAAGGATCGCCGGGTGGTTATCATGCTGCTTTGGGGTGCCGTTTACGACGGCCCCGGCATTCTCCAAGTCATCCATCTTGATCAGGCATTGGCCCAGACCGGCTATAGCCAGCGGGTTATCGGCCTCTTCCTGCATAACCTGAGAATAGAGGCCGCCGGCGTCTTGATAATTTTCTTCTGCGAACAGAGCGTCAGCCTGCTCTATCATTTCTTCTGCGGGGGAGGCTTGCATCTCTGGCACGAAACGGGCGATAAATTTCTTGATTTCCGCTTCTGGTTTAACGCCGGAAAAAGCATCTACGGGACGTTGATCGGAGAAAACCACAACGGTGGGAACCGCCTGTATTTTCATCTGTCCGGCCAGTTGCTGATTCTTCTCAAAATCTATCCGGACCATCTGAATGCCACCTGCGGCCTGTTTAACCAGCTTTTCCAGAATGGGTGTCAGCAGTTTGCAATTCTCCGACCATGCGGAATAGAAACTGACCAACACGGGGACGGTCATTGATTTTTCGATCACATCCGCCATGAAATTGGTCATGTCGGTGTCTTTGATCAAGGCCCCTGTATCAGTGGTCCCGGCATTCATAGGGGTGGTATCTGGTCCGTTAACGTCCTGCATATAAAACCCTTGTTTAAAATACTCTTTCTCTTATAGACCTAAATTACAGATTATCAAAATCCATAACATGGGGCTCAAACCCGAAATAAGTAATAAACTTGATCAAATCCGGGGCGCTTATGGTTGTTGTAGCCTCATTATGGAGCGGATGGTAGTTAAGTAAATTATTTTCCATCATTTTTTTGTCCAGCACCACAAGCAGTTTCTCTGAAACCTGGTTGATCAGGCAAAAAGGCGTTACCGATCCCGGCGTGATGCCCAGCATATTCTTCATGGTCTCTGCATTGGCAAAGCTCAGGCGTTTGATGGGAAGTTTGCCGGATTTAAACAGTCCGACCATGTCCAATGTGCGGTCTTCTTCCAGAATAACAAGCAGATATTGACCTTTTTTGTCTTTGAGGAATAAACTTTTGCAATGACCCCCGGCGATTTCGCCGCGCAGATGGCGACTTTCTGTGACGGAATGCAAAGGCGGATGACGAACCGTTGTCGTCTTGATTCCCAGTTTTCGGAAACAATCCAATAAATCTTGTTCACTTGCGGGCATTCTAAGGTATCCTTCATTTTACGCTGTTCGTCAGGAAATGGCTGTAACCCTCGTATTTTTAGCAAAAAAAATCTCCGACGCAAGCAAATGCATGTCGATTGATTTAAGTGGCGACGACGAAGGGCTG
>JAESRB010000198.1 GCA_016764855.1 Emcibacter sp. | reverse complement strand
GACATAAGGAAAGTCGCGGCATAACATTAAACAACATAACAAAGCTTAACAAAGCCGCAAATCTGTCCAACAAAGTAGGACCACCTCTCCTAATCGTTTAATGATGTTTTTTCGGGTGTTGAGCTTTTCATCTTAGCGTGGGTTGTATGCATATGGCGAATTTTCCATTACTTATTGATGAACAGAAACCAATTTATTCATATAATACAAACTAGTAAGTCCAAATAAGTTGGTGTAAAAAATTAAGGGGTATACTTTCTAATTTTTGTTTTATATACAGAAAGGGTAAAGGGAACTTCGGGAGAAAATAATGTTAAAGAATATATCCAAATTATTTTTAGACGGAGAAATAGGCCGTCGAGAATTTATGAGCCGTCTTGTTTGTACCGGAGTTTCTGTGAGCGGAGCCGCGGCTCTTGCTGCCCAATTAACTGTACAGAATGCTAATGGGGGAGAGTTGTTATCTGAAATAGTTCCTGAGGCGGGACGGACCATAAAGAATGCAACGGGCGGTGAGTTGATTGCAGAATTTTTGATGGATTGGGATGTTCCCTATGTATTTGGTCTGGCGGGGTCAGAAGAGGTTGGTTTTTTAGATGCCTTGGTTGATCGTACGGACTTGCAATATACAATCAGCTTGCATGAAAATACTGCGATGACAATGGCAGACGGATATTCCCGGTCAACGGGCAAAACATCCGTCGTTCAACTTCACTCCGTTGCGGGTACGGCTTTTGCTTTGGGCCAAATTATCAGTGCTTATAAAGACCGTATTCCTGTGGTTATAACTGTTGGGCGGCAAAGTACTAATTTCCGGGGCCGGGATGGTTTTCTCGAAGCGCCAAGCCTCAATGAGTTACCCAAAGACTATGCCAACTGGACATGGGACGTTATGAATGGCGTCACCATACCGGAAGTAATGCGGCGCGCCTTTATGTTGGCTGAGGCCCCGCCCGGTGGCCCAACATTTATTACTTTTTCCAAGGACCTTTTTGAAACCCGTGTGCCGGAAACGGAAATTATTCCGAGATCCCGGTCGCTCGTCTCAAAAGATATCGCGCCTAGTATTGCTGATGTAAAGGCCATAGTAGATCATCTATTGGCCTCTAAAAGACCGCTTATTTTTCTGGGGAACGAATGTATTCATTATGAGATAAGTGAAGAAGTTTCCGCCATATGCGAGCTTGTGGGGGCGGGGGTTCTCTTCTCCATGAAGATTCCGACTATTTTCCCCAACACGCATCCTAATTTTATCGGGGAGATTATGGATGATCGTGCGTTGTTGGGCACAATAGATTGTTTTTGGAGTTTAGGCGGAAATATGTTTAAGCTGTTTAATCGTCCCTCAAAACCGTTATTAAAACGTTCTACGATTACAATGCATACGAGTTTGGTCGAAAGTGAAATTGGCCGTAACTATCCAGTTGATGTGGCATCGATTGCTAGCCTTAAGACCATGACAACGATGGTGTTGAAAGAGTTGAGAAGTCGTGACTTATCGACCCCTGCGATTAAGGTAAGGCAAAAATGGGTTACCGATTATAATGTAAAACGTAGAGCAGAATTTAAAAAATCCGCTGAGACAGAGTGGAATAATATGCCAATTGCCACATCGCGCCTAATGATTGAATTGAATAAGGTGATTGATAAGAGCGCGTATATTGTGGCAGAGCTTGTTACATCGGATCGGTTCTCACGACGTTACCTTGATTATGACCATACGCAGGATGTGGCGGAGCGTCGTCGGAATTTCAGTACAACATCTGGTATCTTAGGATGGGGTGTTGGTGCGGCTGTTGGGACGAAAATCGGAAATCCAGATAAGGAAGTTTGGTGTTTAATCGGAGATGGTAGCTTTAACTTTGGCAGTCAAGGTTTATGGTCAGCCTCGCGATATGAAGTGCCGGTTGGGTTTGTGATTTTTAATAATGGTCAATATCAGGCGAACCGCATTAATTCCGCGTTGCTGAAAGGCCGAATGTATGAAACCGGTAAATATATCGGGGTTGATATTGGTCATCCGGCTATTGATCACGTGAAATTAGCCGGAGCTTACGGCGTTGAAGGCGAGAGGGTGATGACCCGGACAAGATAGGAGAGGCTCTGGCCCGTTGTAAAAAGGCGATGGCGGAAGGTCGATCATATCTTTTGGATATTATGATAGAAAAGCGTTTCGAGGGTAAAGAATCCGAATGGTATGATTTCTATTCTGTTGCTAAAGGAATTCCTCGTCAGAGCTGAAGAACGAATGGAAATGAAGGTATGAGGTTCGTAGAGTAAATTCCTTATCTATCTTCACTTGGGGTACGGAAAAATCGTTTTTTATAGGCTCTGCTGAAATGGGAGGCATCGTTAAAACCCCAAGTAAAGGCGATTTGTGTCACGGATAATTTATTCTGGTTAGGATCTTGTAGGGCTTGGCGGCATTTTAGTAGACGCTGTTCCTTGATCCATGAGGCGATTGTCCAATTGGTTTCTTCAAATACAGAATGCAGGTAACGTAATGAAATATTACATTTATCCGCAATGTAGGTGGTGCTGAGGTCGGGATTGGACAGATTGGCAAGAACGTAATCCTGTACTTTTTCAATTGTCATCTGGCGCATGGATTTGGGCGGCGTAAACTCATTTTCCATTCCAAGTACAGCTTCTTCGGCCACGGTGTCAATAATTTCCAATAATATTTGGCGGGTATGTCGCCGTTGCATGTCGTTTAATTGATGGTCGTCGCAAAGGATTTTATGTAGCGTAAGGGCCATAATCTGACTTATTCCCGGATTTAAGGAAAAGGTCCGATTGCAATAACGATCAAAGAATGGCAACCGTTCCCGCAGGAAGGGAGCCGGAATACGGGCATGTAATGTTGAATAGGTGCTATGTTCCTGACCGTTAAAGGCTCTGACCGTGCCGGAAAAAGGCTTCGCCGTGTGGATGAACGAAAAGGTTCCAGGAATAATCCGGCTATATTTTCCATTTTGCTCCATATGAACTATGGCATTATCAAGCGGGATATAGAGGATATAGTGATCCTCCTTGTCATGGCGGATATGGTTCAGGCTTCTTTTTGCTGTTTGTTGACCGGAAGAATTATATTTCAGTACATTGACATTACCCATTTGCACATTGCGGATGTCAGAATGACTACCGCATTGTAAATTGGCCATCCCAACATCAATTTGACAGAATGTACGGTCCAGAAGATTCTTTAAGGCTCCGATCTTATCGGTCTGATCGACACCCTTTGTCGTCAAGTTTTCAATCATTTTAATTGCTCCCTGAGAGGGCCCTATATATTTTGAAGTTCTATTAGCCTTTCTTTTCGGGGCTGTTTTTCAGACTTCTTAGGAGCATTGTAATCTGAACGGGCCTTTTAAAGAAATAAAAAATTAGGAAGTATGCATATTTAGTCAATAGATTAAGCACATGCAGTCAGGCAAAGGAGGAAATTTGCGCATAACGTCACTCCAGATCGTTGAATATTTGGTCAATCAATGAAGCAAAAGTCAAAAATAGACTTTTTAAACGACGTTTTAATGAACATAATAATAAACAGGGAGTGATCTGAATGAAGAATTTTCTAAAAACCTCTAATCATGTGCGAAATAGTTTTCTGACGACAGGAATTTATACTTCGGCGATAATTTTGTCGTTCACGGGGCAGGCAGCCTATGGGTCTGAAAGCGAAAATATGGTTACGCTGGAAGAGATTACGGTGACTGCGCGTAAACGTGCAGAAAATTTACAGACGGTTCCGGTATCTGTTTCTGCTATTACTGGGGATGCCATCGAGCGTAGTTTTGCGGATAATTTACAGGATTTGGAGGGGATGGCTCCAAATGTATTGATAGATTCCTATAATGCATTCCCCAATGCGATTTCCATTTCGATCCGGGGGATCAGTCATACGGAGATTGAGAAGTCTTTTGATCCGGCCATCGGCGTGGTTGTGGATGGGGTATTCATGGGGACGAATGCTCAGGCCATGGTCGATAATTTTGATCTGGAACGTGTTGAAATTCTGCGCGGCCCACAAGGAACGTTGTTTGGGAAAAATACCATTGGCGGTACTATTAATGTAATTCGTAAAAAGCCCGGTCAAGAGTTTGCAGGTAAAGCCAGTTATGGATATTCAAGTTTTAATCGTCATAATGTGAAAGCAGCAGTAGACATTCCCGTTAAGAAGGATGTCCTGCATCTCCGGTTAGCCGGGTCTTATGCAAAGTCCGATGGGCATTTGACGAATACGGCCACTGGTGCAAAATTGAGCGGCGTTGATCGTATTTCTATCCGGGTGGCGGCTTTATTTACGCCGAGTGATGAATTAGAGGCCTATTTTAATTTTGATCATGTTAAGGATCGCAGCGATCTGGCAGGATTGAGGAATGCGACGCAGCCAACACAGTTGGTCGCCGTTCCGGGGTTGTTGGGTTTAGCGCCGGCATTTCCGGGGTTTCCCGCTGATACCGGGCCTCTGAATGAAGTACGCAGTGATTTGCCAGAAGACGGTACAAAATATGATACCACTTCGGCATCGTTGGAGCTTAATCTGGATAAGGGAGACTATATTCTGACATCCATTTCAGCCTATCGTTGGGTAGATGAAGATGTGCTAAATGACTTTGATGGCGAAGACTCTGCAATTTTCAACAGCCGGAGAAAGCAGAAGCATGACCAGTTCACCCAAGAATTTCGTCTGACATCCAATTGGTCCGAAGATTATGAATTTGTTGCAGGTCTTTATTACTTTTGGTCTGATTATTCACTGTATCAAACGCTTGATGTCTTTACGGATTGGATTACATGTGGCTCTCTTTCTGGAGCCTTCTCGGCCTTGGGATGTTCCCAATCAGGGTCTGCCGGTCAAACAACCAATAGTATCGCAGGGTTCTTTCAGGGCAGCGTTAATATAAACTCTGATCTCAGATTAACTTTGGGCGGGCGTTTCACTCATGAGAAAAAAGAGTTTAGGACTACACCAATCACCTTTCCTATTGGGTCGCTTGGGTCCGTATCAGATAGTCACAGTTGGTCAAAATTCACGCCACGGATTGGGCTTGATTATCAGGTAAATGACGATGTTTTCCTTTATGGCAGCTTTGCCCGTGGTTTTAAAAGCGGGGGTTATAACGGGCGTGCCGGAACAGTTAGTTCAATAGGCCCTTATGATCCAGAGCAGTTAGATTCCTTTGAGATTGGTATTAAAAATACGCTTTTGGGTCAAAGACTGCGGTTAAATATTGCTGCATTTTATAATGATTATAAAAATATGCAGGTGGACCTTATCCGTTCCATCGTTGGCGGCACAGGGCAGGAAACGATTGTGGCTAATGCGGCGGGCGCGGAAACTTACGGTGTTGAAGCTGAATTTGTATTTCGGCCCATTGCTAACCTGACATTCAGCGGCACATTGGGAATTCTGGAAGCACAATATAAGAATTTCATTGCTGATATTGGTTTTGGTGGCGTGATGGATAATAGTAATCTTGCCGTGCGCAAGGCGCCGAAACTACAATATAGCTTTGGTATGAGCTATGAACAGCCCTTCGCAGATTTCGCAACGGGTCTGTTGGATATTCGGTATCGCTGGGCTGATGACATTCATACTACAACGCAGAATTTTGAATTCGGTCACCGGCGTAGTGTTGGTATTCTGGATGCCTCAATTGGTCTGGAGGACCAGAATGGTGTCTGGAAATTATCCGTATTTGGCCGAAATCTGACGGATGAGGAATATATTCAGGATGGCCTTGCCGCAGGTGCATTTTTAAGTGTTTCATCATCCAGTTTGCCTCGGACTTGGGGGCTGCAGCTAGACATTAGTTTCTAATCAAGCAGGGGGAGGGCTTGTGCGCAGGCCTTCCTCTCTTTTTATTCTCTATTCTAGAAGGCTTGATAAATTATGCTGGATACACAGGTTCCTCTTCCTTATTTATTACATGACCGGGTTCGTCAAGCCCCGGATAAGATTTTTTTGCAGTCACAAAGCGGCGAAGAAGAAAGCTTTAAACAGTTTTTTCAACAGACTGGGCATTGGGTTTCGATCCTGAAAGATGTGGGGGTCTGTAGGGATGACAGGGTTGCCGTCATGCAGCCGGTTTGTGCTTTGGCGCACCATCTCTGGTTGGCTTGTGCGTGGTTGAAAGCATGGGAAGTTCCCGTCAATACGGCTTTTAAGGGGGCGATGCTGGAACATATTTTTGTGGATGCGGCGGTGTCATGCCTTGTGATCCATGAAGATTTTTTACCTCAGTTCGCGAGCATAGCAAGCAATTTGCCAATGTTGCGCACGGTCATTATCACGGGAAATAGGGAAACAGCTATTCCTGAATTTCCTCAAGATATTATTATTTTTGACGGATATGTGCCAACGTCTTCGGTTGATATGCAGGTTTTACCGCATATTGAACCGGGAGATATTGCAACTATTCTGTATACTTCCGGGACCACCGGGCCGTCAAAAGGTTGCTTGGTGCCGTGGGGGGAATTCTATTGGGGACTTGATCTTTTTCATCCGCGTAAAGACGGGACGGATTGTCATTATTGTCCTTTTCCCACCAACCATATGTCGGGCAAGGTTCCCATATATAATATGATCGCTTTTGGCGGGCGGGTTGTTTTACGTCCCCGGTTTAGCGTTAATAATTTTTGGCCTGATATAAAAAAATTCAGCTGTACGACAACTATTCTTCTGGGGGGTGTCGCGTCCTTCATTATCAAGCAACCCTTATCAGAACAAGACAGAGATAACAGTCTGGAGACGGTATTGATGGCGCCTGTATTGCCTGATTACAAAGATTTTGAGGAGCGTTTTGCTCTCAGGGTCGTGGTCGGTTACGGCATGACGGAGATAGGATGGCCGTTCATGTCCGATGATCAACCGTTGCCAAATGCGGAAACCTGTGGACGGTTACGTGATGAATGGCAGGCGCGTATTGTGGATGAGGCGGGGAAAGACCTGAGCCCCGGCGAGGTCGGGGAAATTCTGGTGCGGTGTGATCGGCCCAATTCGATGATGGAGAATTATCTTGGTCGGCCTGAGGCAACGGCGGAAGTTTGGCGTGATGGCTGGTTCCATACGGGGGATGCGGGACGGTATGATGAGGACGGATATTATTATTTCGTTGACCGGATAAAGGACGCCATACGTCGGCGCGGGGAAAATATTTCGTCTTATGAGGTGGAAAACTATATCCGTGCCCATGATGCGGTTCTTGACTGCGCTGCTGTCGCGGTGCCATCGGAAACCGGTGAAGATGAGGTGAAGGTCATTATAGTCCTGAAAGAGGGGCATCGGTTATTGCCAGAGGATTTAATATATTTTCTGATCCCCAATATGCCGGATTTTATGATCCCTCGTTATCTGGAATTTTTAGATCAATTGCCCATGACGCCAACGAACAAGGTGCGCAAGGTGGAATTGCGCCGCGAAGGGATTGGGCGCAATAGCTGGGACCGTGTCGCGGCCGGCATCAAAATTAAATGAACATTTGCACATTTGATCAATGCTGAAAGCAGAAGACGTCAAGACGTCTGATTGCTCAGCAGCGATAATATGGAAAATTGAAAGGCAGTTTAATGACTAAATATGAATCCAGATATGGGGTGGATGCCAGAATAGACCCGGATGCATCCGTAGATTCCCCCGATAGAAAATTTCCAGACATTGATTATGAAGCCAAGATTTTTGATGATCAGGAAAAATACTTTTCCGAAGAATATCGTAAACAGGAATGGGACAGGTTATGGACTAAAATCTGGCATATCGCGGGCAGGGTCAGTGATCTGGACAAGGCTGGAGACTACTTCACCTATGAATTGGGGGCAGAGAGTTTTATTGTCACTCGTACAGGAGACGGCGACATAAAGGCCTATTATAATGTGTGCCACCACCGGGGAAACCGTTTGGTTCATGATAATTATGGCAATGTGAAAAGCTTTGTATGTTCTTTTCATTCATGGACCTGGAACTTGGACGGTTCGTTGAAAAAGATCACAGACCGGGAAACTTTTGACGAAGATCTTGTGTGTGATAATCCGGCTCTAACCGAGGTGCGCTGTGATCTATGGGGCGGATTTATATTTATTTCCATGAATGATGATGTGGAACCGTTAATAGATTTCCTTGGTGAGTTACCTGCAGTTCTCCAAAATTATAATATGGATGACATGATTTTGGTTTCTGATGTGGAGACCGATTGGCCCGTGAACTGGAAAACAGTGCTGGATGCCTTTATGGAGGGGTATCACGCTCATATCACGCACCCGGAATTACTGACCATGATTGACGATTTCCATTTTCAACATGATGTATTTTCCAACGGTCATAGCCGCATGCATATTCCTATGGGACTGGTCAGCCCCCGCAAGTCGGACCGGGGAAAATTAAGTGATGAGATGCGTGAAATCATTGAATCAATCGGCATGGACGCGAGCCAGTACGAAGGCAAAGCCAGTGATATTCGCGCAGATATACCCGCGGCCAAGCGTAAGTGGGCAAAGAAATACGGGAATGATTATGGGCATTTTACTGATAGCCAGCTCTCCGATGATTGGAATGTGAATATCTTTCCTAATATCACGTTTAACATGCATCCAGAGGCGGTATTGGTGATGCGTTTCCGGCCCCATGCAACGGACCCTGAAAGATGCTTGTATGATTTCTGGGTTCTGGCAAGAAAAGTATCAGATCCCAATTATTATTTGCCCGCTTATATGGGGGTTCCAAAAGAAGCCGACCTTTCCGGTAATGCGCCGCGTTCTGAGCGGACATATGGGAAGTGGGGCGAGGTTTCCTTTGGTCCGGTGGTGGATCAGGATGCGGCAACCGTACCCTTTGTTCAGAAAGGCTTGCGATCCAGAGCATTTAAAGGCGCCCGTTATTCTCAACAGGAAATGAGGTTAACGCATTTTTATATTGAATATGACCGTTACCTTAAAGGGGAATGAAATGATGAAATCCAATGAGCATCAGCCGTCGGAAGATGAATTGAAATGGATGTATGAGAATATGCTCATCAGCCGTAAATATGAGGAGCGTATCGGAGAGGCATATCTGGAGGGTAAGGTTCCGGTCTTTAATATGACCAAAGGGCCCATTCCGGGGGAAATGCATCTTTCCAATGGACAGGAGCCTTGTGCCGTGGGGGTCTGTGTACATCTGAACGATCAGGACTGTGTTGTAGCCACGCATCGCCCTCATCATATTGCGATCGCAAAGGGCGTGGACTTGAATGCCATGACCGCAGAAATTTACGGACGAACGGATGGGCTTAGCCGAGGGAAAGGTGGTCACATGCATTTGTTTGATCAGCAGAAGAATTTTTCTTGTTCAGGCATCGTTGGGCAGAGTATCGGATTGGCTGTGGGTCAAGCTTTGGCTGCTAAATTACAAGGCAGTAATGCAGTGGCCATTGCATTTACAGGTGAAGGAGCAGTAAATCAGGGATTATTCCACGAATCCTTAAATCTGGCAGCTGTCTGGAACTTGCCTTTTGTATGTATTATCGAAGACAACAAATGGGGCGTATCTGTTTCCAAAGAAACCTCAACAGCAATTCCCCGGAATTCGGATAGGGCGCAGGCTTACGGCATTCCAGGAGAATATGTGGAAAATAATGATGTGTGGGGGATCTATAGCGCAGCTAAAAGAGCGATTGAACGTGCCCGTGCCGGGGAAGGTCCTAGCATCATTGAGATTGAAACCATACGTATGGCTGGGCATTTTGTCGGGGATCAGGAAACTTATGTTCCCAAAGCAGAATTGGAGGCGCGTCAGGACCCTATTACGGTTATGGGAGATCGCTTGATAAAGGAAAATGTCTTAACCGCTGATGAGGTTGCCGCCATGGTCCTTAACGCAGAAAAAAAGGTTAAAGACGCAGTGGAATTCGCCAGCAACAGTCCCATACCAGAAGGCAATGAAGCGTTAAAAAATATCTTTGTATGAGGGGCCGATGTGCCAAAAGGACATAGAATGACAGAAGTAAAAAAACAGGTAAGAAAAATTCCAGTAAATCGGGCTATTCGTGAAGCGTTGGAATATGAATTGCTTCACGATAAAAAGACATTTTTTATGGGGGAAGACATCGCCTTATTTGGCGGTGTTTATCAAACGGCAACAGGCTTTCCTGAAAAGTTTGGTCCTGATCGGATTATAGACACGCCGATATCCGAAGCAGGATTTATGGCGGCGGCAACAGGGGCCGCGATGAGCGGTATGAAGCCCATTGTTGAGCTAATGTTTGTGGATTTTCTCGGCGTTTGTCTAGACCCTATATATAACGCTGCGGCCAAGGGAGCCTACCATTCGGATGGTGCACAACCGGTTCCAATGACGATTATAACCGGCATCGGGGGTGGCTACAGCGATGCCAGTCAACATTCCCAGACCTTGTTTGCCACCTTCGCGCATTTGCCCGGAATAAAGGTGGTGGTGCCGAGCAATGCCTATGATGCGAAGGGGCTTTTACATGCGGCCATCCGGGACCCCAACCCGGTTGTGTATATGCTTCATAAAAGATTGACGGGTATGGGCTGGTTTGACCCCATAAAAGATGCGGCAGTGCATGTGCCGAAAGAAGATTATGTTATTCCTATGGGCGAAGCGGCCATTGTTCGGGAAGGCCGGGATATTACTCTTGTCGGTTGGGGTGAAACACTTTGGATGGCTGTGAGAGCCGCGGAATCTCTTGAAAAAGATGGCATCAGCGCAGAAGTCATAGACCTGAGAACTATTGTGCCACTGGACAGGGAAACTGTTTTTAATTCTGTGGCTAAAACCGGACGATTGATTGCCATTGATGAGGATTACCGCATGTGCGGCGTTGCTGGTGAGGTTATTGCCTCTGTTGTGGAGCAGGATGTCTCCGTTCTGAAAGCAACACCGCAGAGAGTGACCTTCCCAGATATTCCGATCCCATATGCCCGTAGTCTGGAAAGTTATGTGCGGCCGAATATGGATAAGATCGTAGCTGCTGCCAAAGAAATGTTTTGAATAAAAAGGAAAAAATGATGGATATAATAATACCGGTGGACCTTTGGGAGGAAGATATCGAAGGCACTTTGCTGGCGTGGCTTTACGAGGATGGAGCCGAGGTCAGTGAAGGTGAGGCGATCGTCGAAATTATGACGGAAAAGGTTCAGAATGAAATCTGTGCGCCAATATCAGGCAAGTTGGAATGTGTGATCACAGAAGAAACGCAAGTGCGGAAAGGCGAATTGATTGCCCGGATCAAGGAAAGCTGACAAAGCAATATGGCAGAAATCTTTAAACTTACAGGCATTCGCGGTTTTGTAGCTCGAAAAATGCGCGAAAGCCTTGCAAAAACGGCACAATTGACTTTTCATGGGGAACTGGATGCGTCTCAGATGGTGGCGGCACGGGCTCTGTTCAAAGAACAAGGACTTCCCGCCTCGTACGAAGATATGATCATTATGACCTTGGCCCAAAGCGTGACGGAATTCCCGCTGTTTAACAGTTGTTTGACACAGGCTGGTCTGGAGCTATCAGAGCAGATCAATATAAATATCGCCATTGATACGGATGTGGGCTTGATGGCTCCGGCATTGTTTGATGTGACCTCACTTAATCTGCAGGAGATTGCCCGGTTGCGGAAAGACCTTATCGGCCGCGCCGGACGTAATAAACTGACCGTAACAGAGCAATCCGGCGGAACAATAACAGTCTCAAATCTGGGAACTACCCGCGTGCAATATTTTACGCCTATTCTGAATTACCCACAGATTGCTTTGCTGGGTGTGGGGACCATGACACGTCGTGCTGTGGCCGATGAACAGGGAAAAATAGAGATGCGTCCTTTTATTGGTCTGTCGTTGACCGTTGATCATGCCGTGATTGACGGTGCGCCTTCTGGTAAGTTTTTGACGAATTTATGTGAACGTTTGGAACGGTTCAATTATCTGAAAGAAGCGTAGGACATGGTGCTTGGTGGTTTAAAAGTTATTGATTTCTCATGGTCGGTTCCGGGCCCTTATTGCAGTCTTTATTTGGCGGATATGGGGGCCAATGTCGTGCGCATTGAGTCTGCAGTACAGCCGGAAATTTTTCGCAATTTAGCTCCCATGGATGGGAAAAGCTCTTATTGTCATCGTTATCTGAACCGTAATAAAGATTGTATTGCGGTGGACCTTCGCAATGAAGAAGATGCGACAATTGTCCGCAATATGCTTAGAGAGGCCGACATTCTGATTGAGCAGTTCCGTCCGGGTGTTATGGAACGGCTTGGTTTTGGTTATGAGGCGTTGAGGGCCTTAAATCCCGCTTTGATTTATTGCTCTATCAGTGGGTATGGCCAGTCTGGGACCTATAGCCAGCGGGCTGGGCATGATATTAATTATTTTGCCCTTTCCGGTGTTGCGGCAAGTCAAATGCGCCCTGCTGTGCCACCCATGCCGTTGTCTTATGTTGTTGCCGATGTGGCAGGCGGGGGGCTGCATGGGGTCATTGGTATCATGATGGCATTACGCCACCGGGATCAAACTGGAGAAGGCCAACATGTCGATGTTAGCATGACTGACGCCGTATGGGCCATGAATGCGGTTGCGGGCCCGGCGGCGCTTGACGGTAATGAGGATGAGAATGATGCCATTGCCATGCTGAATGGCTCATCAGTTTATAATTATTATGAAACGAAAGATGGACGTTTTCTGGCCGTAGGCAGTATTGAAGAAAAATTCCGCTGGGGACTGTGTGAAGCTTTGGGACGAGAGGACTTGGAGGCTCTGGCGTTGCAAAGTGAAGACCACAGGCCCTTTTGTCAGGCTTTGAAGGAAATTTTCTATACTGAGGATCTTATTTATTGGCAGGCATTATTCAGAAAGTATGACGTGTGTGTGGAGCCGGTATTATCTATTGCGGAGGCCGCGAGTCATGAACATTTTGTCACACGGGGATCTGTTGTGGATGTCCCATTTGGGGGCGATATGCGTAAACAGTTTTCTCACCCTATTCGGTATTCTGCTATAAAGCCTGACTATAGGCATGCGGGTAAGGATCAGGGGAGTGACACCGAGGCCTATAAAAGAAAATATAGCGACGGACCAGAGCGTGCAAAAGACTGATCAAGTAGAAATTATTCAGGAAATCCAAAAGGCTCCAGATGTCTTTTATAAGGGCATGACGTGGAAATTGTGGAACGACCAAATATTGCGGGCGGGGCAGTTACAAATTGATATTGACCATTTTTTGTTGGAACTGCATCATGCAGGGCATATTCCGCCTGTGATGCGGCTCTGGCAAAATCATGCCTGTTTGGTTGTTTCCCGTAGCGATGCGCGGTTACCTGAGTATGGTGCCGCGGAATTATTTTTTAAAGACAAAAATATTCCTTTGTATATACGGACAAGTGGAGGAACAGTCGTTCCTCATGGCCCGGGAGTGTTGAATATTTCTCTGATTTTCTCTCGGGTGGATGAAAATATTACTCTTGAAAGATCCTATATCATCTTATGTGATTTGGTGGCCGAAGCCATGGTGGGAATGGGGCTCTTGTCGGATATTCGTGATGTGGCGGGATCGTTTTGTGATGGGCGCTTTAACCTGACCATTGAGGGTCGAAAGGTTGGCGGTACTGCTCAGAGGATAAAAATCCATCATAATGGTCGGAAGAGTTTTTTGAGCCATATGTGCCTTTTACTTGACCTTGATTTACGAGAAGTTGTGCAGGATATTTCCGATTTTTACAGCCTATGCGGTGTGTCGTCTAACATACAGGCTGACTCTATCACGACTCTTGCCAAAGAAAGGCGTGAGGTAGCTGTGGAGGGGAGTACCTTATCTTTATTCCTGAAGAGTTTTCACAAATCTTTGATTACTCCATAGCCATTCATTCCATTGTTGAAAATAACATAATGGCGTTCATATTCCATCAATGCCCGCATTCTTGATCTTATGCATAAAATTATGCAACCTAATTGATTTATCATGCAAGCGCCGCCCTCTACTTATGATAGAGCTTTGTTTAGACATTCTTCATATAAGATGCGTATAAATAAATTTAATAAAATTTTAAACAAATACTAGCGCTTCAGTTGTGTCAGTAAAGAGCATGTGTAAGGAATCTCGTAATGAAAAACAGGTGTATTTTTCCCTCGAATTCAACAAGTCGTATGATTGCAGTTTGGACGGTGTGTGGTTTAATGGTGGGGGGCAGTGGAAGTGCCTATGCCCAAACGGACCCTTATATTGATGATTTGTTCGATATGGACTTAGAGGCTTTGACGGTTTCGGTGGCATCCAAACGGGACGAGAAGGTTATTGAGGCCCCGAGCGTTGTCTCGGTGATTACAAAGGATGAAATACACCGTTACGGCGCACGAAACCTGTTGGATATTCTGAATCGGGTGCCAAGTCTGCAATATACCAATGCAGCCGTATTTCGTAATAATGCGGTCTCTGTGCGTGGACAGTCCAATCAGATTTACAGTAATCGCATTCTGTTTTTGATTAATGGCAGACCTTTCCGGGATAGTTTCGGGGGCGGACTTAATATGTCTCTTATGTTGGTATTCCCCGTTGAAAGCATTTCTCATTTGGAAGTGATCCGGGGGCCTGGCTCGGTGCTTTATGGGACAAATGCCTTTTCTTCGGTGATTAATATTATCACCAAAGAAGGCAAGGCAGAAGGAGAGGTATATGCTCGGGCAACATATGGGTCAGAAGAATATCGTAGCGGCGAAGTCGGCGTTAGCAAAGGGGGGAAAGACTGGAATGTCATGCTGTCCGGTAAAATTCTGGATCAAAAGGGCTGGGAGAATAGTCTGACGTCTGAATTTAATGTGCCAGGAAGTTATCGTCAGGATGACACGGGCTATGGTGTTATGGCTTCTGGGTATTATAAAGGGTTTAATATCAACAGCTTTTTGAGCAAGGTGGACCAGAAAGGGTTAAGTGTTACTTTTCCAGTCAATCAGTTTGAAATAACGCGCACCTTCATTGATGCTGGTTACAGGTATGATTTTTACGAAAATTGGTCGGCCTCGGTAAACCTCACATTTAACAGGCTTGAGTTTAGCACTCAGTACGCAAAAGATTTTATTGCGGAAATGACTCTGAGTGGTGAAATATACAAAGATTTGAATTTCTTAGTTGGCGGGTCTTACGAAGATCAGGGCGGAAAAACCGCTGGTCTTACAACCGACTATGACAGAAAAACCTACAGCGGTTATATG
>JAESRB010000197.1 GCA_016764855.1 Emcibacter sp. | reverse complement strand
ATTTTTAAGATGGGGCGCACCCTCATCGCGCCCTCTAGATCCAAGATAATCTGCACACCCGGCCTGATGCCTTCTATGGATTGAATTTGACTCTTATGCGTGAAATTGACTGTTTTAAAGATTGTAACGCGCCATATCCTGCTGCCGTATTCTCCTGCCTGCCACTGAACATAAGCCACCAATTGATCTGGCTTATAATACTCATATATTTGATACGCAGAGATATTTTTTAACAAGACCGGCCTGCCAAAACGCACGTAATATTTAATACGATTCTTTAAATTTATGATTTTAATTCGGGTTAAATTATTGATCATCGGATGTACTTTCCTGCTTACTTGCCTCTGACCAAGCATTCAAGTCTTCCAGCCTATAAAAGACCAGCCGACCATGTTTACGGTAGACAGGACCATCCCCAGTAACGCGCATATTTTGCAATGTTCGGGGGCTGAGGCGTAGATAGTCTCCTGCCTCCGTTTGAGTTAGAAAGTCCTTATGTTTTTTTAAAATTGCCGTATCTGTCATGATCTATGCTCCTATTAAACTGTTAATAGAAACAATGTGACGAAATTTAATCTGGTTGTGCAGGGGGAAGAAACTTTAAAAGTATTTTTCTATGAATCCGGCACAGATAGATATTTGAGGTAGTCTCCACTCATTAAATTTTCTGCCGCTTCTATGGCATATTCCACGATGTTTCTGACATGACTATCCGGAATAGGCCACTCTTCCATAATGCGATCTTTCTCAAAGAAGAGTTCTGCGATTTGCTTATCTGCAATATTCTGAATGACCTGTTGTATCACTTCCAACTGTCGCTTGAACTTAAGGGATGCCACATTAGCTTTGAAAAGATGGTCTGGAAGACAGCCTTTTTTGGCAAGATATTGCAATCTTTTTTTGGCAAGCCTTTCTTCACTTGTATCAATGTTATTCCCCGTCTGGAATACCAGACACAGGTCTCCACATTGCTTATCGACGGCATACCTGCCAGCTGTATCCTGACAACAAATTTGGATTGATTTGTGCCCATCCTGAAACATATAATGAATAAGGTTTGGGCACTGCCTGAGCGTTAAGGTCTGGCAATTGAGTTCATTCAGATTCAGAACATAGGGCTCCACCCGATGCCGATCTGTATGAAAATCAGCATGCATAATATGAGGGCAGAGTTCAGAATTCCAGAAGGGGCTTGCCTTGGTGCTATCCAGATCAGGGTTCACAAAATTTAAGTAACCCCCATTGTTGCGAGGAGCTACAACACTCACAAAAATCTTGTTTTTTTACGCTCAAGTTATGCTTATAGTCCTTTATATAAGCTGGAATGTGCCGCAGGATTTCCCATGCGAAATTAAGACGGCTAAGCTCTGCAAATTCTTCCCCAATAGTATTCATTTATCGTCCTATCTTAAATAATAAAATTAATGAATTCTCCTTACGCAACATATAAATACTGATACACAAACTCTGTTTTTTCTAAATACCAATAAAATCATGAGCATCTCGTTGGTCAAATGGAACAACTGAACAGGAGTTTCTGTTGTCTATTAAGTAAAATTCATCGACTTATGGCAATATATGAAGTTCATACCTATACGACCCTCCCAACTCTGAGATACAGATAAGCCAAGGCAAAGGCCACCATGGTTCCAATACAAAACAGACTATAACGGCGCGATTGTATACCTGGTTGATATTCTAACGGCACAACAGCGCTAGTAATGGCACGATAATTAAGAGTTGCAATAACTGGTGCCGTTACAAAGGCCATCGTTGCTCCTATATCAATCATCAATGTTAAAGAGGTCAAAAAATATCTATAAGTCAACGCTGCACCCAATGTCATAATCACAAGCACAGTTATATAAAATTGACTATTTTCTGTGAGCTTATATTGGTCCTCAACCTCTACTATACCTTGGTACCGGCGATATAAGACAGCTAACGTCCGGGGAAAAGCGTCCATTACCGTAAGCAAACTCGAATAGACAATAGCCAGAGCTGCAATCCCCACTATGGGACCTACAAAGCTCCCAAATATACTTTCATAAAGATTTATCAATTGAGCAGAAAACGCAGTTGCACCATCTGCCAACACAATGTCTTTGCCATGAATTAATCCCGCCCCCATTAACAGAAAACAAATGGCCAAAACTAGTGTCCCTCCATAACCCAGATTAAAATCAAACTGGCTTTCGGCCATAGTTGGCGGATTATCACTATTTTCTCTTTTTGTTTTTGCCCACAAGGACTGCCATATCGACACATCCAATGGCACAGGCATCCAACCGATAAGAGCCGCTATAAACATTATTCCTGCCATATCCAGATTTACTGGCAGTAGTTTAATTCCGCCTCCCCATTCAACATCTGGAATAACAACTGCTGTAGCGATCAAAGTACAAATCACCATCAAAATTATAAGCACTTTGATAATATTCTCCAAAGTACGATAATGACCAATGACTAATAAAGCTGAAGTTCCAACAATAAGCCCCATCGCCAATAAGAATGGTGATGCCGTTAGTGAAAATACGACCTTCAACAACCCTGCTGACAGTAGAGCCAACGAAGGAACTGCAAAAGTCATTGTACTTAAAGTAATTATAAAAAATAGAAGCAGAACACCTCTGCCTTGACACCTGTAGGCTTCCAATAAGGTCGTCCCCGTTGCCGCTACATAATCACTTGCCGAGCGGAAAGCCGGATATTTAATAATATTGGCAATAATGATGACACCCAACAATGCTAACCCATATAATGCCCCGGCACGGGTTGATTGTACTAAATGGGACGCCCCTACACTGGTCGCTGCAAAAAGCAATCCCGGCCCGAGAGTATTTAACCTGAAGTACCTTCCTCTCTCTGGTTTTATCTGTCTACCTATCAGATTTTCCTCTTTTATCATCGCATTATTTTCCTCAAAGTATGAAAGCTATTAATAGCTTCATCTGGAAAATTTACCTTCAACAAACACAGCCAATAATCACCTCTAAACTATATTTTTCTCACATCATAAAAAAAGGCTGTTGGCAAAACCAACCACCCAGTATATCCCCATCGATACTCAAAAAATTTCTGACCATCTCTTTTCAAATAAAGGAAAAGGCCAAAACTATTCACAGGCGGTACAATCAACATGCCAGAAATCATATCACCAAACTCTAGAGTCGCTCCCTGGCTCAACTCCCCAACTATAATTTCTTTTCAGTCATCCAGGCCAATATTTTGGCCCTTATTCTGACGTTCCAATATTGCCCAAAAGAATGACACTATCTAAAGTAACCTGAAAATTTCGAGCCTTTTCGTCGAGACAAGTCGTTATCTAATATTTATTTTTGTTATAATTCCTCCTAATTTTTGTACTAACTTCTTAGGACACCCCATGCTTTGAAGCCTTTTCAGCGCGCCCTGCTAAAAAATAATTATATCTTTTTGATACAATATTTTTTTGTTGATTTATGGCGTAAAAACGCCCCCGCTGGAATAATTTATGCTGAGAACGATTAATTTCAGCATGGTTTTGTCATTTCACTGATTGCCACCTTTTTGAACGGCATGGTTTGCACGATACGCCCGTAACCCAGCAGCAAAACATTGAAGACTATGCTCCAACTTATCCGGTTCAATCGCATGACCAATCCGCACATGCCCCGACGCCCCAAACAATTCACCCGGCACAACAATCAACCCATAATACTCAAAAAGCCACTTCGTAAAATCCATTGTATTCTCAACACCAACCAGACCCGGAAACGAAATACAGCCATAATCCGGAAGTTTGCCAAATACCAACCCTTCCTTCACCCAATCATTATAATGACGCTCTATAATTGGTCTTGTTCGACGCAATTCCCCCCGCCAATATTCATCAAAAACCGTATGGTTTTCCATCACCAAAGCCGCTACGGCATGAGATAATTTCGATACTCCGAATTCAAACTGATTATTAAAGGCACGAACCGGCGACAAGATATCCGGCTGCGCAATAATCCAGCCGCACCTCACAGAACTCAGCCCGTATATTTTTGTCAGACTGCTAACGCTGATAAAATTTGGCGAAAATTGACTTGCCGGCCCAGGCCATATGGCACTGTCCGCATAATCACGGTAAACTTCGTCAAAAATTACTTTTACCGCATAATGTTCCGCTATTTCAGCAAGGGCTTTCAGAACAGAATTGTCCACCATCATACCTGATGGATTATGCAAGTTTGACAGCATGATCAACCGTGTATTTGGCCGTATAAGACTTTCTATTTCTACCGGATCAATCGTGAAACCTTCTCCCTGACGGTTAAAGAAATCAACTTCTGCACATTGCTCATAAGCAAAATCCGCAAATAAATCAAAGCCGGGACTTTCCACCAGCACATGATCGCCGGGGGCAAGATATGTCCGGCATAGTAACGACAAGGATGATGTCGCCCCTGTTGTGCATATTATTTGATCTTTGCCCACGCCATATCTGCTTGAAAGCTGATCAACCACATAAGGATTACCCCCATTAAGAAATACACTCTGGTAGCGGGAAGACACAGAGCCCTTAAATGCTTCTTCCACAAGGGCGCGAAGCAATTCAACCGGCTCTTCCACAGAACTGCCACATAGAAAACCAATATATCTGTTATCTGAAAGCCCTGCCGATATAGCCTTCCGGAGCCATTGGGCATAACATTCCTCACTGGATTCCATTTTTGACTTCATACGTTTCAGGACCATTACAATCCCGCCTCTTTCTTCTTTTCTATTGTACTTCCGGTACAATTTTACCCGTCCACGAACATGTCTTGCAGCTCATTGACATCAATCATTTTACACAAACGGCTGAGCCGTCTTTCTTAACCTTTTCCGGCCAAGGGCTCCCTTGACGACCGCACAGCAATCATCCACCAATAAATGATTCCCAAGGCAACCCACCCGGCAACAAGCGCATAGGGCCGCCAATCTGCCCCAAGACCTGCAACGATGATCCCGACGGCAAGAACCGCCCCTGAATACCCGACAAATCGGACTACGCCGGGCGTTAATTCAAGTTTCGCCCCCTTTGCTATTTCCGGGTGATGATCCACCACACGAACAGCACATAATGAACAGGCAAGATATTTCAGCATCGTTGGAATATTGACCGCCAGCAGAAGAAAAATAAGGTTGGAGGGCAGAAACAATCCAGACATCGCAAAGACATATGCCACCAACACAGCAATATGCGGCGTACCAAAGCGCGGATGAATTCTTGCAAGGCTCACGGGGAATGCCCCGGTCCGGCCCATCGCAAACAAGGCACGTGAAAAAATCATGGCCAATGAATTAAGGGATTTAACAATCGAAATGACAGCCGCACTCAAAATAAGAGGCAACGCCCATTTACCCAAAGGCTCCCGTGCCGCATCAATAAGCGGTGCTGCACTTGCGGCCAGACGGTCCGGCCCCAACAGAGCCAATGCCGTAGCAGCAACGGCAACATATACTATTGTTGTGAGCAATATGGCCAATGCAATCCCCTGTGGAATTGTCCTTTGCGGATCACGCACTTCTTCACCGATTTCAACAGCGCTCTCAATGCCTAAAAATAATGTAATCATCAGGGGAACGGTCGCAATCACAGCGGGCCAGCCTTCAACAAGCAAAGGGCCAATGGTCAGGCTGCTACTATATGGGATTCCTGTCGTCACAAAAATCGACAAAACGACAAGCAGCATAATCATGAGTATGGTCTGAGCCAATGCCGCAACTTTAACTCCAACATAATTCAAGGCAAAAACCGCCGTCAGAATCGCAGCCATCGCCGGCTTAAGCGGCAGATCAAACGCCATATTTATATAATTGATCAGAACTGTTGCCAAGACCGTCATGGCACCGACATTGCTTAGAATCCGCATCCATGCGATCAAAAAACCAACCTGAGGATGAATAAAACGACGTGGCCATTCGTAAGAAGCACCCGTTAATGGAAGAGCTGATGCCAGATATGCATAAGCAATTGCAAAAAACACCATTGGAACCGCCGATAAAAACACAGCAATCAGCAATCCCGAACCCGCCACCTCTGCAGCGGGGGCCAATACAGAAAAAATTGACACCCCAATGGCCGTTCCAGCGCCCAACATCACAACCCCCGTCAAGCCAACGCCACCTTTTAATCTTGTATTCTTTTCAAGCGTTGAAGTCATTTGGAAGTCTCCTGAATAAATTTCCGCAAATCCCGCGACAATTTCGTCCGGCTTTTAGGCCCGAGATAAGGCATATGGCCAGAGGAATAATAATGAAATTCTGTCTGGGCGAGCAGTATACCACTATGCCCGATCACATAATCCGCCTTACCAGCCGTAGTAACCAGATCATACCAGCCAGTCCCAACAAACAGACGCAAGTAAGGATTACGTCTCATCGCTGTTGCAATATCGGTGGCAAAATTCCTGTTTGGCGGGACACCGGGACCAAAACCATAATTCCACCGACCATTAACCTTGTGAAATTCAATGGAAAGATAAAAATCATCAATCTCTACACCAAGTTCATCATTTATATAATTATTGAATGTTGCAATAAATCCCGGAACATATTGGCCCATTGCCGGATCATCCGCCACCGGATCACCGCCATGTGCATCAAGCGGCAGGGTATAGCGACTGTCATACAAACCAACCTGCAGGCCCTCATCAACAAGCAATTCTCTGGAAAAAACCGCCATGGATATGCGCAGGTTATGAGATATTATTGTCTTTGGATCAAGGCTGATAAGCTGCGCCAGCTTATCAGCAATCCGATCGCGTTCTTGCGGTAACAATCTTGCCCCGCTATAAAGTGCTGCCAGATATTCATCTTCAGCAAAAGCACTGGCTTCTGCCACAGGTTGTTCCAAAGTGCGGCCCGTCCGGTCGATCTTTTTATGATACCAAGCCGTTGCCGCCATTGACGGTAATGCCGTTGTATAAGATACATCACCACGCCCCCCCATATCCATGGATTGCCCCAAAAGAATAACACCATTTAAGGTCACGCCGTCCATACTTCCGCTGCCCATGGGGCCACCTGCCAAGTATTTAGCCACAACAGCCGCACGAACTGTTCCATAACTTTCACCCATAAGATATTTGGGGGAATTCCATCGTTTATTCTTGCGTATCCAGTTTTTGATAAAATTCGCCGTTGCCTTTGCGTCCTGAGCAACACCAAAAAATTGTTCCGCTTTTCCACTGGGTAAAATACGGCTAAAACCGGTTCCGGGCGGATCGAACAAAACAATATCCGCCTTATCCAATGGACTGTCAGGGTTGTCAGCCAACTGGAACGGAGGGACCGTTTCCGGCTTAACATCATCCCCGAAAGACACTCTTCTGGGACCAACCAGCCCCATATGCAGCCATATGGAGGAAGACCCCGGCCCACCATTAAAAACAAAAATCACTGGCCGATTGGTATTCTTGGGAATATCTGTACGAATATAGCTAAAGGAAACAATGCTTGCCGCCGGTTTTCCGGAATTATCCGTTAAGAAAGTCTCCTCAACAATGGCCTTATAGGAAATATCCTTACCGCCAATCTTTGCCTGATGCTGACTTTCAAAATGACGCCCCACTGGTACATCATTTGTTTCTGAAAACGCCAATGAAGATGATATTAAAAACCCCAGGAAGCTCACAATTATAAAACGAAACATATTATTTTTTCTCCTCAGCAAGATACGCCATACATTCAACTTCAAATGCGGCCCCAAAGGCACTTCGGGCAGGCAATCGTTCCGGCTTGAAAGATGTGACATAAACCTCATTGAATTCGGCCCAACGGGAAATATCATCAATCATTACGGTACATTTGAAAATATCATCCATTGTCGCCCCGGCCCGTGCCGCCGAAACCGCCACATTATCCATTACGGCTTTGGCCTGTATCTTTAAATTCTTGGGAAGTTTCCCCTCCGCCGTAAAACCAATCTGGCCTGATAGATAGATAATATTACCAACTCGAACCGCAGGAGAAAAAGGAGCCTTTGAACTCGCTGCACGGTAAAATCCAATCCCGGCATCAGACGCGAAGACAATTGATTGCACAGGCAACAGCAACGTTATTACCAGACATATCAAACGTATGGATTGAGACATATTTATTCTCCTGTTGCCTTACGGGTTGGAACAACAAGAGGGGGCGAGGAGGCAAAGGGTTTAATGCTGAGCGATTGATAGATTTCACTTGGGAAATAAACGGTTCCCCCCTTCATGACCATACGCGGTTTCTTGATTGCCTTGATATCACGGGTAGGATCACCGGCAATCAGGAAGAAGTCTGCCAATTTTCCCTGTTCGATTGTCCCAAGGTCCGCAGTTTTACCCAGATATTCCGCGCAAGCCAATGTGCCAAGGCGTAACGCTTCCGCAGGGGAAAGTCCCGCAAGGACATAGAGTTCAATCTCGCGGTGAACGGTAAAACCTGTTGCATCATCTGTCCCCGGCAATAATTGAATATCGTTATCATGCAACAATTTCAGCGTTTCAAGAAGCTTTTCAAACCCCTTACGGTAGTTATCGTCATCTTCCGGCGCTTTTAAAGGAACGAAAGTACGTTTGCGATATCTCTGATAGCCGATCGGCATATGTGTCAAATAGTCTTTGTCACCATCTGCAACCGTACCCGCCCGGCTGAGCATGAGACGCTCAAGGATCACCGCCGTCGTATCAAGGGCAATATTTTTCTCCTTCATCAATTGCACCGTTTTTTGCACCTTAGGAGAAGAGAGATTAAGATACGCTCCCCGAGACATTGCCGTCAGGCGAAGCGGCGTTCGTGTATCCTCCCCCGGTTCCAGAATCCAGCCAAGCATGAGTTGATTAATATGAGCAATGTCATCATAGCCATCCATGATTACCCGATCAGGATTGCTGAATGCCGGGACATGTCCGGTTACGCCCATGCCCCGCCGATGGGCCTCTACTGCTATCGCTTCCACCCAATCAGGGTTCATGGAATTATATATTTTTATTTGCCAATAGCCCCGGTCAGCATACCAGTTAACCGCCTCAATGGCTTCCTCAATAGTCTCGGGAATAAACCCGTAACGTGCGGAATAGGGGCTGCGCCCCTCCATAAAGCCATTGGGAACAACACGCGGGCCGGCAATCTCTCCGGACTGAAGTCGCGGTAACAAATCTAGCAGGAAGCTGTTATCATTACCTTGGTCACGGGTCGTTGTCACACCGGCCGCCAAATAAAATAATCCTGATTGCAAACTGGTATGAGAATGCATGTCATATAGCCCCGGAACCAATGTCCCCCCCTGGCCCTCAATAAGAACCTGATCAGTTGGTGGATTATTATCCTCCTCAGCCTTGAGAACAGACGTAATTCTGTCGTGCATAACCACAACAGTGGACAAGGCACCGAGTTCCCCGGTTACCGGGTCAAAGATATGAACGTTACGAATTCGAACCGGCTGAGAATAATTATGCGCCAGTTTTTGAGTCCGTTCTTTTACAAGTGCAACCCCCAACTCACTGCCCAAACGCAGAAGCTCTGGAGCTTCGGCTTCATACCCCTTACGGATAACAACAGACTTTCCGGAAAATTTAGCAAACAAACGGTTCTTGCGGTCAAGCATCAGATAATCCGGCGCAAGATTTATGCCCTCAAGGCGATAAACCGTCACTTTTACGGCGGCCTTGCCCTGACCTATTTTCATCTCTTTAACCGTCGTCAGTGACATGCTGCCACCGGGCAGGACATCCAATCGGTTTCCTTTTGTCTTTAGCAACACCCTTGCGTAAACACCTGATGCCCAAGGGCTGGCATCATTTACCACATAGAGTTTTGGCTGATCAGCCTGCACTTCCCCTTCATCTGCCTGACTTGACCATTTGGCCTTGCCATTTTCCCAACTATAATCTTCCGACACAGCCCCCCCCATAAGGGACGTTCCCTGGATGCGCCACCCAAGGGGTATCCCTCTCCGGTCCAGTCGTATAGTTTCATGATGCTTTGGGCCACGACCGTTATTATCCACCCAATAATCGACTTCGACTGTCCTGCCGTCTGTTACGCCAACAAGAGTACCGACATTCTCTCCATTTTGTATTATCGTCAGTTGCTCCGTCGTTTTTGCCAGAAGTGGGGTCATGCTCGACGCACAACAAACCGTTATGGCTATAAGTAAATACTTTAACTTCATTTGATAATTCCTCCCTCAGAACCGCCCGTACGGGCATGGATATAGGCCACCGCAGCAAGATCCTGAACAATATGACCAAGCGATTTATAGAAAGTGATCTGGTTCGGATTTTCCCGGCCTGTTTTCTTATTCAGGATTACCTCACCAATTTCAGCAACAATATGGCTTTCATCAATCAGACCCGCTTTCCGGGCAGCCAGAAACTCAGAAGCCGCCACCAAGGCTGAACGTCGACTGTCAACAATGTAACGGCTTTCAACGACCAGTGCGTTATCCACCTCCACCGGTCCGTCAAAACTTGACCCCACGGCATTAATATGCGTACCCGGCTTTACCCATGCATGGAAAAGAACCGGTGTCGCGGAATTCGTTACCGTACAGATAACGTCTGCCTGTCCGGCGGCTTCGGCAGGGTCCGCCGTAAAATACACTGGCAAACCTGTCTCCTCACACATCCGACTTACAAAAGCCTCCCCCGTTTTCCGGGAACGGCCCCATACAAGCACGCGCTCGAAAGGACGTACCAAAGACAGGGCCTTGATATGAGATTCCGCCTGCGTTCCGGTCCCAAAAACCGTGAGCACACGGGAATCAGGGCGGGAAAGGACATCTGTCGCCACTGCACTGGCGCAGGCTGTGCGAATTTTAGTTACTTCATGGGCGTCTGCAATAGAAAGCAACGCTCCATTTTCAGAATCAAAAAGAGACACCACTCCTTCATGAGAGGACCTTCCGGGCGTCTCAGCATCCTCAAACACACTGATAATTTTAGCCCCAAAACCGACCTCTGATGACGCAATACCCGGCATTAACGCAAAAAGCTTCTCATCTGAGCCAACCGGAATGATTGTCCGCAGCGGTTGATCACAACCCTCCCTCGAAAAATCCGCCATTGTCCGGCGCATTGCTTCAATACATCCAGGATAATCCAGCAACGCCCTGACCTGATCCTGATGATAAACAGAAAATGCACTCACTGCATATCCCCCTTGATAAAGGCCCGCATGTCTTCCGATAATATCCGGGCACTTTCTTCAACAGAATAGGCCATATGAATAGTGATAGGAGGGCACTTGATAGTATTAGCTTACTAATCGATAACTTTGGTCGCCTCTATGAGCATTTTCTTAATATCTTCCGACACCTCCTGACGCACTCCCGGAGTGCGCCACGGTGAGTGGCCAGCATTATAGCACTTGATGGTCATTGCTTGTGACAATGAGCTAGGTAATTTATTTTCTAATGCTAGATTAGACTCACACGTAGACTCGCCATCATAACGCGCAATAACTACTAGTACTTTTAATTGCGGGTTAAGGCTAATGGCTTCTTCAGTGGCAGGTAGAGGTGTTCCTATTGTTGGAGGGCCAGAACCTCTTTTAACAGCTATAGCCATTAACCGGTCTGCTTCCTCTTGTGGAACTGGCGACGTTGCATAATTCCAAGGAAACTGCATTGGACTTTTAGGCTGTTCACCGGAATAATAACCTATTAGGTGTTCACCGATTTGGCGGTAATTTAGGTCTGACATATACCCTAAATCGCTTTTAATGCTATTTAAAGCAGCATTAACATATGTCGTTTTATAACGCTCAGTTCGCCTTGTATCAGAGCCATACAGAATCTTACCATCATCTAACAGATATTTACGGAATTCGCTTGGGAGAATAACAAGTGTTTGTAGGTTAATTTTTTCCTCAGGCACACCCGTAAAACTGGACAGTTGTGCTGCTATACTTGCTTTCTGTGATAAAGTTAAACGGGAAACACTTTCAAGTGCAGGAATATAGGTTTTATATACCCATTCACGTGCATCACTTTTTATTTTTAGGACGCCATAATCTACTTTATTAGGATGCCGTTTAGTGTGAAAAGAAGCAACCTCTGACATTCCTATAACTCGCAGGGCTTCAAACTCAATATCAGAGATGTATTTTGATCTTGAGTTCAAGCTTGTTTCCCCTGTAATTAAGACCGTACCAGCTAATGGAAGTCCCTTTTCAAGCAGTGAATAACTTACTGTTGCAGCACGAGGCGCACCCCAACTAATTCCACCGACAAATATTGGGGTATCTTCAAGATGATGTCGAACCCGCCATAACCTTATGAACTCCGTAAACGCTTTGGTGTCATTAATAGTATTCTGAAACTCTTCTATGTATTCAGTTTTGGTCGCACGACTATATCCAGCTCCAACTTGATCAACAAACACCAAATCTGCTTTTGTAAGCAACGTGTCTTCATTTGGCACCAACTCCCCTCCACCTGAACCATAAATAGTTTTGCTTCGGATAGGTCCTGCGAATTCAAAATTCATATTTAAAGACCACCCACCAGGGCCTCCTCCCCAAAGGAACAACAATGGTCGTGGCGTCTCAGAATCTTCTTTAAGTCTGTATGCTGTATAAAACATGTATGCGTGAGGTTCGCCGGTTGCATCATCACCTATAGGTAATCTTCCCACCTCAGCTGAATAATTCAGTTTTTGTTTTCCAATTGAAATCTGATGATGTGTTATTACGGGAGGCGGTTCATGAGCGGCAACATTTAAGGTCATTAAAAAATTAAATATAAAATAACTCACCCCACCTAAAATCAATTTACACAGATAGTTTGTTTTTTCTAGTTTCATTGTTACCTCCCATTTCGGATATGCTAGGATATCTCCATATTCTAGGCTCGATTATAGTTCAGCAGGAATGGATTAATATTCCTAATACAGACTAAAAAAATACACTTGAGGTCAGTTGTCACGCTTAACATGAGGCTACTGAAAAACCTTTTCAAAACTTATTGGCAAAAAATAAATTCAGCGGCACAATAACGGACAATACAATTGATATTTAATCTGACTTAGGCATGCCCCCTTTTTAAGAGGGTATTACCGCATAACTTCTTCACCATTAAGTTTGAATACTTTTCCATCTTTCATAACAAAATTGACATTCTTCAATAGAGTTATATCTTTGAGTGGATTCCCATCTATAGCTATTATGTCGGCTATATAGCCAGGACGAAGGTACCCTAAAGACTTCTCAAGACGCAGCAATTCGGCGGCATTGACGGTACCCGCTTTTATTGCTTCACTGGCAGGAACGCCTGACTCAACATAAAGTACAAATTCTCTATAATGTCTAGCAGATAGCTCATGCCCTGTATCTGTACCTATGGCAAGCTTTACCCCGGCCTTCCAGGCATTACCGGGTAACTGTCGAATATCTTTCATAACACTGCTCAAGCGTTTATACTGCTCATCGCCAAGCCCTTTACGAATCGTCGGATTATTTTCAAGAAAATCAACGAGATATGTCGTAGGAACCATGTATGCACCCATCTTTCGAAAAAGAGGAAATGAAGTATCATCGGCATAACTTGCATGATCTATAGATCTTACTCCAGCCCGTAATGCTATATTGATTCCTTCAGTCGAGGTAGCATGTACTAATACATCAGTTCTCAGCTTTCGCGCTGTTTCCACCACAGATACAACTTCCTCAGGAAACATGTCTGAAGCAGAATCAGCACTACCATTTTCATCACTAGCACTTCCACTTGTAGCCATCTTTACCCAGTCAGCACCTTCTGATATTCGTTTTCGCGTAATTTTTCGACATGATTCCACTCCATCACAACCACCGTAACCATGCCCCCCTTCTCTAGAAATGATCGGTCCCGAAGCTAATATGCGTGGTCCAGGAAACTCGCCACGATTGATAGCTTCCCGCAATGGGAAAATTACTTCAACAGGATCACCAGCACCTCGAACAGTGGTAAAGCCAGATAACAGTAGATGTCGAGCTCCTCTTATAGCACCCATTAAACTCTCTGCTGTAGGTAATACCCTTTGGTGTTTAGGAAGTGTCAAATTCATAGAAAGATGAACATGCATATCCATAAGGCCTGGCATGACAAATAAATTAGACAAGTCTAGGAACTTAGCACTTTCATCAATTGACGTGGGCGATACATAACCCTCCAGAATGGATTCGATTAACCCATTACGAACAACAATTGTTTGCTTTTTAGTCGGTTTTTCTCCCGGTGTACCAAGAACTATACCCGCATGTATAACTGTTACCTCAGACTTTGCTAAGGCTTGCAAACTGCCACCGAGTAATGATAAAAGTAACCCGATGATTATTATCATATTTTTAATCATTTGTATCTCCATTTAACTAACTTTCTAGGCCTTCTTAGGGAAGGAAATTGGAAGTAAAATAACGTACATCGCCAAATTCATAATCTAAGCTATTCGCCTTTAACGATAATGTTCTACCCCCCAAAAAGGATTGTATCTGATGTACCATTAGTTATTAATGGCTCCTGATTTAGTGAAGTTTATAGCGTTAAGCGCCGGAAGAACGCCCACGGATTTGCTTAATTTGGCCAAATCAAAGAACTTGCCGTCTTTTATAACCATCTGTATGTGCCGCAGCGCACTAATGTCTTCATCTGGCCGGCCATCAACAATGATTATATCTGCAAGCATACCCGGCTCAACGGCACCAACATATGTATCTGCTTTCATATGTTCCGCAGAACCAAGTGTGGCTAACCTGAGTACATCAAGATTTGGAATGCCTGCTTCTTTATACAACTCAAGTTCTCGAACATATTCAAATCCAGGCAACACATCAGTACCAGGCAAGATATTTACGCCTTCTTCGTAAGCTTTCCCAAGCAATTTCAATAATACGTTAAAGGACTCTGTGTATTGTTGCAGTTCAATATCATTTATAGCCAAGCCGCCAGATTTTGCTGCAAGAGCTATGCGGAATGGAAGCCTGTCATAATACGACTGCAAAGCAGGTGACACTCTTCCTTCCTTAGCCGTAAATAAAGCTTCGAGTACAACCATTGTCGGATCTAATGCCACGTTATGCTTCTTTAAAAGCGCGATAGAACGCTTAACGCCGGGAGATGATGGATCTAGGTCACGCCCACGTCTGGCAGGAACCAACATCCTGGCCAAAGTATTAGTTTTAGATTGAACCTCGTCCCCAAACTGATTCAACAGAAAGAAGTTGAAATGGCTGACATTATCATAACCGAGCTTTACTACATCGTCTTGCCTCATGTTCACGGGAACATGTCCGCCAGCTAATAATCCATACTTCCTAGCTAAAGAAACGGCTGATGGCACAAGTTCGCTTGGAAAAGAACTATACAATTTAATTTGATCATAGCCATTTTCAGCCAACATTGTAATGGTTCGATCAAGTTCACTATATGAAGAAACACTGAGACCCGATGTAGATGTTGGGGACACGCCATCAATGAGGCCCGCTAGAAACAACCGCGGACCGATCAGGTCACCAGTAGAAAATTGATGACGCCTTGCGAGAGCCGTCACTACATCCCCCCCCATATCACGAACACTTGTGATTCCGTTGATAATGTTTAACAGGCCATCCGCATTCGACCGTATGTGAACATGCATATCCCACAAGCCGGGAAGAATTGTACTCCCCTTGAGATTTATTTTCTGTGCTGTTTTTGGAACCTCAATAGCAGAGTCTGGCCCAACCTCAACAATGCGGTTTCCGTCTATTAAAACACTCATGTTAGCATGAACCTGCTTTTTCCTTACATCAACAAGGCGTCCATTAAACAATAAGACCGGGTTTTCCGGAACAGTTGTTCCCTTTTCGGCAATCTCTTGATCAAGCTTGCCTAACAAGTCATCGCTAACCCGCTTTAAACGAGAGCCATTCTCCTCCCATCCGCGCTCTATCACCTCATCAACCGCAAACAAACTCTGCTCCTTGTTAAGCCAAATCACGACCGGAGAAAACTGGAGACCGTAAATAAGATACAAATCAACAAGCTTGCTCTCGTTGCCATTATTTACTCTCTCAGACGCCACCTTTTTGATATATGCTTGACCATTTGGCAACAAAGGCAAGCTGGCATCAGCATCTCGAATAAGAGCCCCAGCAAGCATCTCCAGATGCGCTGGCGTTGAATGTGTGGGGAAATAAAAAGCTCTTTTTGCAGACTTGCCGCTCTCAACCCTGCTTCTCCACTCCAGAACACCATCTTTATAAGTCACTGACTCCTTGATTGGTGTTTGTAATAAACTTAATCCTTCAATCTCGAAAGTCGTCGGAAAAAGCATAGAGTCTACTTGTGCATGAAACTTAATATTAGGGCCGCGCCCATTATTTGAATATTGATAATGAGAAAATAAATTATTATCGCTACGGGTTATCACCAAAGAACCAATTACGTCTCCTTGTCGAATGACTTGGTATTCACGCTTACCATCCTCGAATGAAAATGCGGCATGTGTATTGACAAGGAAAAATATCGCAAAAAGAATTACATTATAAACTCTCATCATTAATCTCTCTTTCAAGTATTTTCGATACTATACTTATTGAATTAAAGGCTCTCATTTTATAAATTTTCATTGACATATTGCCTAAGAAGAAACATCGGCATGGCCCCCTTGCTTAAAACACTATGAAATTTTGAAAGTTTAAAAGCGTCGCCATATTTTTTCTGTTGTGCATTTCTGATGCTGTACCATTCAATTTGGCCCATCATATATGCACAAGCCTGCCCTGGTATAACAGTGTACCTATCCACTTCAGTTTCGATCATGGAAAGCGGTAAGGCTGTCGTATCTCGCATATATGTAATTGCCTTAGTCCTACTCCATCGTTTGAAATGAATACCTGTATCCACAACTATACGGGTCGCCCGAAACAACAAAGACTGCCACATGCCAATTTCAGCCATAGGGTCATCGTCATAAAGCCCAAGCTCTTGCGTTAGCTGTTCAGCATATAAAGCCCAGCCCTCGCTATAAGACGGTGAATTAAATAATGAGAAAACCTTTGGAAGAGAAGTTGATTGGTTTTGAATAAGCGCCTGCAAATGATGACCTGGAACCCCCTCATGCCTACATAAGGTTTTAAGACTAAAAATTGGCCATTTAGTCATATCACCAAGATCAAAAACAATCGCAGCACGACGTGATAAATCCGTAGAAGCAGCCATATACATAGCTGATGGGCCTTTACCTTCTAGAAAATCCGGCATACGTTTGACATCAAGACTGATAGGGGGAAAATGAGAAAATGCACCTGACAATTGTTTAGAAGTGCGTTTAATATCTTTCTCTAAATAGCTTATAAGCTCTTCACGACCCTGATCATCATCTGGAAAATATTGAGATGGTTCTCGCTTAAGTTCTTCAAGACGCTGAGCACAAGTGCCATCAATCATGCCCTGATCTTTGAGTAGCTTATCTAAACGCTGGTTAATTTCTTCAACCTTACGAAGGCCTAAGGAATGCATTTCTTCAGGGCTAGAGTTACTTGTGGTGGAGTAGTATAATGCGTCCTTGTAAAAGTCATCTCCGTCTGGCAATGCCCAGACCCCTGGCTCTGTTCTCGCAGACTGCCACAATTCTTCATAAAGAGCTTTTTGCCTTTTAAGTGCGGGCAATATTTTATTTGTAACGATATTTTTTGCTTCATCTTCACGAGGGTCTACTCCCGCCTTCGAAGCTTTTTGCAAAAGTGGTTTTACAAGATTAGAAAATGCCGTACTTGGATCACTCATATATGATAATCCATTCACAATCTTTTCTATGATAAATTTAGGTGCCGTCACACCTGCTTTTTGGTAATATAACTGATTGCAAACTTCCTCATCGATTGCATCCCCAAAAGAACGCAATCGATCCAGATAATGACCAACGTCACTGTTGCTTTTTACAAGTTGAACAGAATTAAGTAACGCAGGAACAGCTATATAAGCTCCTGTAAATTGTGTCACTTGGTATGCATAAAAATATTCATCCCCATAATCGTATGTCATTCTGGCTTTTTCTTGATGAGTCAACCAATCCAAGGCTACCTTTTGTTGAAGTTTTTGATCATCGGAGAGAAGTAAAGGATTAATTTTCCTCAATGCGCTTATATGCTTCGAGAGTACCTTTTGGACTATGTCGCGGCCATTTAACGATCGATCTTTTAATTTGCCGCGTAGGCCATTAACGTCTTCTCCTCTTACACTTGCCATTTCAGGATCTATTTGCTGCAAATCGGTATAGAGATCGGCAAAAACCTTTGTGAGCACTTGACCTTGCTCAGACAAACCTTCTACAGACATAGCTTCTGGCATTGAAGATATAAATGCTATTGTAGATAATCCTGATATAAATGTTCGACGATTCATAAAAATACTCATTTCAAATTTTTAATTCACACTACAAATAGGTCAGTACAGGCCAACCTTACCTTTCATAGCCTCAAAAATAGATTTCGCGCTGAATCCTATGCCTTCCTTGAAGACATATTCAATATTCACTAATTGGCGAGGATCATGTACTGGATTACCGTCTATTAAGATGAGATCGGCTCTCTTTCCGGGTTCAACAGACCCAATTGAACGCCCCTTGTCCAAAAACCTTGCACCATTTAGTGTCGAAATTTTAACAGCTTCTGAAATACTAAAACCAGCTTCAATTAATAATTGAACCTCTCTAACAGCTGACCAGCCAGGTATTACGCCTCCATATCCTGTCGGATCAGTTCCCGCGAGCAATGTACCGCCCATTTCCACAAACCTCTTTTCCATGCGCATAAGCTTGGACAAATAATTAGAAGATAAAGCGCTATTGTGGATCCTTTGCCATATGCGTTCATACGATTGACGCAACTCAGGAATCAGAAGATCTAAAGCATAATCCGGAGTTTTGGGGCGGCCAGGAGTACTCGCCTCAAAAATTGGCAGCGTAGAGGTCAGCGCAACATTTTTTTCAATAAGCAGTTTGATTAGCGTACCAAGCTCATCACCATCAGGATCAAGAGTGGCCAAGGAGGAAAAAACTTCACGGGGATCTGGACACGTATCGGCCTGTTTATTCGCAACGAAATCTGGCGCAACAGCAAAACTATGCTCAATGTTATCAATACCCAGCTTTGCAGCATCCGCATAAGTAATTGAACAAAGATGACCAGTTACCTTCATCCCTCTACTATGAGCTGTGTTGATTGCAGTCCGCAACTGCGCATGGGATAAATTATTGTAAACCTTGAAGGATGTAACACCCGCACCAGCCCAGTAATCAACGGTCCTTGCAATACTCTCAACACCTTCAAGTTCTGCCTGTTTGATAGCAATAACAGGTGAAGCCTCTAGATAAGGACCTGTCACATCAATATCAGGGCCGGGCTGTTTCCCAGCAGCGATTGCCTTTGCTAAATTAATATCACCATAAGGCGCAATACTGCCCGCTGTCCTTACTGTCGTTGAACCGCCAGCTAAATAAAGCCTAGAGAATGAATAGGGATATGCATTTAGCTCACCAAGTTTTGGGGCCGGGTAAAACATATGCTCATGCACCATTACGAAGCCTGGCAATAATGTCTTCCCCGTACCATCAATTTTTTGAACATAATCTTGAGTTAATACTTCATCACTTGGTTGTACTTTCTCAATTATGCCATTCCTGACTAACACTGACATATTTTGCCTTGGAGCTGCGCCAGTTCCATCTATCAACTGCACATTTTCAATTAGAATATCATATCCTGAAAATATTACATGCGCGCGATCTTCTTCTGACATTTTATCGATGTCAGAAGAAGCGCTAGCCTCCACCGTAAAACAAAACAATAAACAAATAAAATGTAACATTCGAATATTCATAGCTTCTCTCCTAACCACGCCCCAAAAGATTTTTAATGACCTCAATTGCCTGAATAACATCCTTTTCTGAATTAAAGATGTGGGGTGAAAACCTTAAAAACTTAGACCTCAATGAAACTCCCACATTATTCCTTAACAAGGCTTCGTATATGGTTTCACTAGAGTAATTAGGGAAATATGCGCTAATGATTCCGGCCCGCTCTTGATAAGAAGATGGTGTTACAACCTCAGCCCCCTCTAGAATTAATCTCTTAGCAATTTCACTTCCTAACGACTGTACATGTGGCAATATTTTATCTCTACCTACATCAGATAAATACTTAATTGATGCTGTAAAAGCAATTCTAGGAACAGCAATACTACTCCCATACTCAAAACGACGAGCATCATTTGGTAAGTCAATCCGCGTAGGGTCAATGTGGTCGAAAGGAGGTAGAGGCTGCGACGTTCTAGATCCCACCAATATAGGATTAAAATCGTCCAAAACCCGATCACTCACATATAAAGGCGCAGCACCCGCAAGTCCTAAAAGCCATTTAAAAGAGCCCGACGCCAGCATATCGACAGCCGCTAATTCTTCAGGGGTATAGTTTACAATTCCCGCCGAATGCGTGGCATCAACAATTAATAAAGCGCCACAGTCCCGAACTAATTGCCCTAACTGCGTCAAATTTATCCGATACCCTGTTATCCAATGCACATGACTAATACAAACTGCCGCCGTGTTTTTATCAATCAGCGACATCACATCACTTGTTGTAACTATATCAGAGCCCTTTCGCGGACACGCAAACCGCACCTCAGCCCCTGTGTCCTGAGCAACTCTAAGCCATGAATAAGTCGCTGCGGAGGAATCATCACAAATCAATACAACATTTTCGCCACGCCTTGGTTTGCGCCACCACGCAACCTGGCTTACAGCCTCTGAGACACTAGTTGCAACAGCAACATTCCTTATAGGCGCCCCCCACAGCTCTGCAGCGGAGGCAATCGCACCGTGCATTAATTCTTCATAATGCTCGAAGTAACCAAAAGTACCTCTTGTTCCTATTGCCTGAATATACTCTTGGACTTTTTGTTGCACACTAAGGGGCACCAGCCCCAAACCAGCAGAGTTCAAATAAGACGCTGAAGCTATAAAAGGGAAGTCATGTTGCGTCACTGCTAATTGCGTCACTGCTAAAGCCCCCCTCTCGCAATCAAACCACCCGTCATCATTAGTCACCATCAGAAAAAACTCCCTAAACAATCAAATAAACTAAACAATCGAAAGCAGTTTATCTGCGAGTTCATATAAAATCTTCCCTGATGCGCAAAAGAAAATGCTTATATCGGTATATTGTTTCTATTAGACCATATAATGGAAACAATATACCGATAGAGCAATTCTCTAAAACCACAAAAGATCACAAGAGGCTGATATTTAAATTACTAATATTATTGATTTTTTTTAAATTTTCTACAAAATAGAAGAACTACATACGCCATTAATTACTACACTTCATCTGAATAGGCGTTTCAAAAAAGTGCGGAAAATGCAATCATTGTTTCACACAAAAGAACTATTGAAGGGTAATGATTATGACAAGACAATTTGATGAACTAGATCGAAAAATACTTGAGCATCTACAAGAAGACGTAACTCTGTCCCTCAGTGAATTAGCTGATAAAGTAGCATCGTCAAAGTCAGTATGCTGGAGGCGTGTTCAAGCGTTCCTAGATACAGGAATTATCAAGAGGCGGGTAGCAGTATTAGATGCGAACAAACTTGGTTTCGGTGTTATGATTATTGCGATGGTGAAAATTGATGGTCGAGTGGATAGTTCGTTAGAAGATTTTGTAAATGCTGTTCAGTCAATGCCTGAAGTAATAGAGTGCCACGCTTTAATGGGCGAAGTGGATGTTATGCTAAAACTGATTGTTCCAACTATCGAGTATTATGAGGAAATGATGTGGAAACGGTTAGCACGCTTACCAGGAATTATTGATCTACGCACTTCTATTTCTTTGTCACGCTTCGTCGATACAACCAAACTACCCCTAGCTACATTAGAGCAAGACCCTCGGCATAGCCACAAGCGCTCAATGAAGATGTTATCAAGATAGCGACCACGTCCATCCATTGAGATGGCCACTTCTGCATCTGTCAGCACTTCAATGACGTCACCGCTGGTAAACTGACTACCCTGATCAGTGTTAAATATCTTTGGTGGGCCGTATTTGTTGATGGCTTCCTTCAGAGCTTCCACGCAGAAGTCGGCGTCCATAGTGTTTGATAAACACCATAAGAGCACATGCCGCGTTGCCCAGTCCATCACCGCTACCAGATACAGGAAGTCCTTTTGCATCGGAATGCAAGTGATACCTGCACACCACACATGGTTGGCCTCAGTGATTGGTAATTTGCGCAGGAGGTAAGGATATATCTTATGTTGGGGCTGAGGATCGCTGGTTCGCGGCTGACGGTAAATAGCCTGTAGACCCATGAGTCGCATTAACCGCCGAATACGATACCTGCCGATAGATATGTCTTCTCGCTGCAAAACAATTGTCATCTGGCGGCTACCAAAGAAAGGATAAAGCATAAAAAGTTCATCCATACAGTTCATGATTACTAGTGTTTCGTCGGATGTTGCTTTGGGCTGATACTGAGAACCTTACACTGCTTGGCGATGCTGAGGCCTACGTGGTCACAGTTCACCATAGCTTTGCGTTCGCTGTGGCTCATTTCTTCAGTCCGCTTTCCAAAAAACTGTGACCATAGTCAACTCCCCGACCTTGGCATGCAGATCTTTAACCTCTGCGTCAACATCACGGGATCGGCTGGCTTTCTTGTTGTCAAAGGTCTCATAAAGACCATCAATTGCCTGTTTCTTCCATGTGTTAATTTAGTTGGGATGAACCTCATAATGCACCGCTAGCTCTTGAATGGTTTAATCTCCGCGCAAAGCTGCAAGAACTACTTTCTTCTTAAAAGCAGTCGTAAGAGTGCGTCTTTTTGTCATTTTAGTGTCTCCGATTCATTTGTTCGGATACACCTTAACAGACTGTCTAGTTTTTTAGGACCAGCTCAAATAACTACAGTTTCTTTTTGATTACCCAATAAACTGTTCCAATCAACGCCCAAGACATTAAGACTGCGTATGCGCGCCAATCAGCTTCCAAGCCTGCAAAAAACAGAAGCACCGCACAAATTATACCCGCCCAAGCCAGAGCCTTAACAACAGAGGGGCGCATTTTAAAGGCCGCACTCTCATATAGATCGGGGCGTCGCTTCATAATTCCCATAGCCGAGAAGCAATTGGAAGCATATTTTAGTATGGTAGGTATATTGACCGCTAAAAAGAGGAATATAAGACTATCTGGCAATGCTAAACTAACTAGTGCTGATATATATACTACAATTGCAGAAACCCATGGCGTACCCCACCTAACATGCACCCTTCCTAATACCTTAGGAAGGGCACCATCTCGTCCCATAGCAAACAAGAATCTCATGAACATCAAAAACTGGGCATTAATGGCAGCTGCAATAGATACTAGAGCAGTGGCTGCGAAAACAGGACCTCCCCAACTAAACCCAAAAGCAACTGCTGCATCGGCTAGAGGAGCTCTGCTGTTACCAACTCCCGCGCTTCCGAGAACACCAATTGCGACAACAGTCACGCCTAGATAGACAAACATGCTTATACCTGTAGCGATCCCTAGGCCTTGTCCTATAACGCGTTTACTATCCCGGACCTCCTCACCCGCTTCTGTGGCACTTTCAATACCACTGAACAAACCCACCAATAATGGTAGAGCTGCCACTATACCTATAGTGCCATGGGGAATCATAGGGTAGAAATTTTGGGTATCTACAAAGGTAAACCCGACAGCTATAAACCCACCAAGCACGACCAACTTTATGGCCGTAAGAAAACGGGCCACACCACCCGCAACAGAAACTCCCGCGACGTTAATAATTAAAAATAAGGTGAGCAAACTGTAAACCACCGTTGTTCGCTCAATGGACAGAAAGCCCTGTAAATAGTCAGCAAATATCGTAGCCATAATATTCAAGGCACTTGCTGATCCTAAAATTCTTAGCCAGCACACTAAAAAACCAACGTATGGGTGCACATATTCTGTTGGCCAATAATAAGAGGCCCCAGTTCTGGGATCTGCTGAGCTAAGAAAAGCATACAATACTGCATATATAACCATAGGGATAGCAGCTAACCCAAAAGCTATCAATATCCCAGGTCCGGCTAAAGCTGTCGCTGGTGAAATAACCGAAAAAATGGAGACTCCTACTGCTGCGCTAATACCAAGTGCAACAACGTCTTGTAAGCTCATACCCTGCTTTAGTTTAGCCACTACATACTCCTCTAGGTGGTTTACCTTTTCAGTCAGCATCCCTATATCTGTTTACATTTCACGTCAATCTTTACTCTTTTTTCTAAGAGGTCCCTCTTCCCTATTTTGCAATGTCTCAGATACCACAATGAAACAAATTTTTATTTTTATAGTAATATACGGGACATTTTTTTAATCATGCATATTTATATAAAATATTGTTTCTTTTAACCCCTAAATACAGATCAATCGTATTTGACATATCTCCAAAAAAGTGACGATAATAACCATCCCTAGCAGTGACAATAATTACTAATAATAATATTTGTGAGGAATTGTGACTGCCAAGTAACACTCTATGGAGGAGGAAACTAATGAGAGAAAAATTGAAAATAAATAAAAACACACAAGCAACAAGGTTGGCTTCAGTTCGTGGCTTAGGTATCATCACTGGTCAGATGTTATTAATGTTTGCTACGACTAATCAGTTAAACGCTGCAGATAATAATGCTGCAGATAATTATGACGAGCCGGTATTTGAAGAAATAATCGTTACTGCTTTAAGGCGCAATCAGAGATTACAAGACGTCCCCGCAGCCATAAGTGTACTAGGCGCTGCAAAACTAAACGATAGCGGGGCAAAAGACTTTCGTGATTATCTGCAGATAGTACCTGGTGTATCCTTCGGCGAAACAGGTTATAGGAGTAGTCGTATTGTGGTACGTGGGGTTTCAGACGGTCTTGGCACCACTGCATCACTCGCTGGCATATACATAGATGAAGCACCTGTAACAGAAACTCGTCAACCAACATTTGACCCTAGCATCT
>JAESRB010000196.1 GCA_016764855.1 Emcibacter sp. | reverse complement strand
TTTGGGGTCGATTCCAGATATGGAATGCGATGAATTACACCGTCACGATCGAGTAATTCTTGCCGTTGTGTAATCAGAGATGGCGCACTAATATGATAGGTCGCTTCGATATAGTCGCGCAGCGATCCGTGTAATTCTTCTATTGTCTCTTGAATTGTTTTCATTTCTTCGCTCCACTACTACTCTCATCTATAGGTGCAAGCCACAAGTTATTTTGCAGAAATTGCTCCTCTTCGTCAGCTTCAGAATTCGGGAGTTCATACGCAAACAAACTTTTTTCTGGAGGGCACTCACGTCCCAACAGCATTAATCGGCGTTTTGCCCAGAGCGGAATCGGAGAGAAGAAGTCAAACCGAACTCCATCACTAGTCGACTTCGTCCGGTATCTCTGCGGCTTCCCATTGTTACAGTCCCACGCCATTTGTAAATGCCACGCCGCGTCACAACCGCGCCAGTGGTAGTTACGAAGGGGCAGATCAATTACCCGTTTTAGTTTTCCTTCGGCGAGTTCTACGAAACTCCAAAGTGCGGCCCCAAACTCTTGAGGTCTACGTGCCACAAACGTGCCAGTTTGATTGCTGGGTTCACTCCAACGCCCACGATAGTAGGTCGCTGGGGTCGACGAGTTGAGAATTTCAAGGCCTATAACTGGTCCGCATGTTGGCTCTTTCGCCAATTGCTGCTCAAACCGATTAACAAGTTTCTCCGGATCTGGCACCGTTGGTGATTTAAGCCAGACAGAACTTGGCAATTGATGCAGACCCTGAGCAATAAGAACATCTTCGAGGTCTTCGCCACTTTCCGGCGCAATTGTTCGAGTCACGCCTAAATACTCAATCCTCTCCCCCAACGCTACTGGCAAGAAGCTGTCCTGATCTGGTACAATCCCTATAAGAAACGCGCTACCATTTTTTCGCATTGTGAAAGCAGGAGGGGCGGCGAACACCCACGTTCCTTTCACATCTGAATCGTCCGTTGCTACGTCTGATAACTCAAGAAGGTCACCACCGATAAGTAAATCGTCTATGAGCTTGTCGAGTCGAGTAGTAAGTTCTTTATTATCAGGGTAAATGTAAGCGAGGCTCTCATTCAGGGCCGAACGGAGCACTGTTCGCGAACACGGGCAAGAAATTCCTGCATGCCGCCGTAATAATGCAGCTAGCAAAATGTCATCAACGCCACCCATTTCGGTTCGAATACCTAAAATAGTCCGACAGTAAGAAATCACCTCTTTTGGTGTGACCTGTACAACCATCAATCCCACCTCCTAGCTGTTCTATCGACTATGCCTTCCGCTGAAGCAGAGACCAATGTTGCGAACCGCGCTCCTTTTAGAAGAAAAGGCTTCTTCAGCAGTCCTGCCAATAAAATTGGTAGTTCCTTTTGATATATGTGCAGCACTTGGTGCGGATCATGGGCAAAATCTACCGCAAATGCGCACAGCTTCGCGTCGGTACAAACTTTGTAACGCCGTGCAAGATCAGCATACCAGTCAGAAGTGCTTTTACGATTATTTTCGACATTGGCTGCGTCGCGACGAAGAACTACGGCAAATCCGGTAGAGTGACCAAGAATTGCCTGAAACTTGCTGAGGCCGCATTGAGGCTTTTGGTCCATGAATGAAGTTTCGGCACGCGCCCAATCCCATCCAGCAAGAACACCGTAAATATTTGTACGAAGGCCTGAGATTACCTGCCGACGCCTTGCATTTGCTAAAAAACCTGCGAACCGTGCAGAATTCCAAAGTCGCAATATCCTGAGAAGCCTGACAATATCATTTGGGTCGTCAGAAATATGCCCGAAGTTTGGCTGTACGCCAAGGCCCTTCAGGCCGTCGCCGGAAAGCCCCGCACTGACAATAACAGAGTCGTAGGAGTTCCCGGTCTGGCCAACATATAATCCACCGGAAGGGCTAACCTCTATCCCCTCGATAGCTTCGCTAATATCTAGATGCTCAACTCGTGTCGGCGTCTCCATGCTGTAGAAACGGCATTTTGGTTCTACATCTTCTTGTTCGGTGTCATTGACAAAACGCACAGATATTCTGTCTTCGTTGTTACGGAGAACCCATCTAACCGGCAGCAACTCATGTTCAAACCGTAGAACAAATTGACCAAGTTCGTACCCCTCAATTCTTAAAAACCCTGACAAAGCCTCAAGATATTTCCATTCACATCTCTCACGCTGTAGAAATTCTGAAAACCGCTTTTTCCAAATATTTGGTTCAATAGGCAGTTCCATGTCGGGGCAAACCCTTGCGTGGAAAATTTCGTCTCCCTTGGCATTTTCAAGACTTACAAAAGGCGTTACCTGCCGTCCTTCCGGGCCAAGTACGGTAAGATCAAATTCATTCTCCCAAAATGTATCCAGTGAAGCATCGTGGGGGTCGCCTCTAACTAGAAGACCTACGTGTGAGGTCGACATCGGAATCCATGGTTCCGGTTCGCGCACACGAAGTTCAAGGTACCCTTCGTGCGCGGGCGGGGTCTCAAGTTCTTCGAACAAAGTGTTGCGGTTTGCTCTAACCGTCAGTACGTGCTTGCCAGGCTCAAGTTCAGGCAACTGAAAAAATATTGGCTGCCCCACAGCCTCGGCATTGATAATCGTGCTGGAGTCACCGAAAAGAGTTATTTCAAAGGAATCAACGGGATGATCCGAAACGATCCCAAAACAAGGTTTTTCTGTAGTTAGCCACTCACTACGCCCTTCGCCATCCCAGTTGCGTCCAGATAATCCAACTGGCCAAACACGGACGGTTCTGGCGAGTTCAAGGTTTTGTTGCCTAAGCCAGAGTAGGTATTCTGTAGAAACGTCATCCGGTACAGACATTCGAATTGCCTGTATGTTTCTGCAACCGATAGAACAAGCCCGCATCCCATCAAGTAAACAATCGAACGACTTGTGTGCGGCCAGTATGTATTCATAACCGGGTCGGACAATGCGACTTGCAATTTCTCGCGCCACTCCATCGCGCCCCATGCGGAAAAGCCAGATTGGACCACCGCTCATTCGGCACTCACTTTCGAGAAGGGGAGTAACAGCGCTATCGCTGTCCTCAAATTCAAGGAGTGGTTTTGTTGGATCAGGCCAAGTCTTTAATACCGCGCGACGCCTGCCAGATAACACCCAACCGGCCGGCTTCTTCCCGAGATCGCCATTCAATCTGCAACGTGTCTTTCTGAGAAATCGGCGTATCTCGCTGCTAATCGCAGCAATCGCCTTAAAGCTTGGAATATCTATGATCAACGTCCATTGATCATCACCATCGTAGCGCAAACGCAATTCTGGACGTATATCCGGCCGACTTACTTGTGGCTTATAATCTTTGGGATCAAGGGTGTGGGATCGGTGTGCGTTTTTTTGGCCTACACCCTTAAATCTATCAGCCACAATGCGACTGGTTTCCTTTAACCAACCTCGCGCATGGCGCACCTTCTCCAAGTCGGCGACAATACGGTCAAGTGTCGTTGGCAGCAACGGCTCTTCACCTTTCTTCGGATCTTGATGGAGAAGAGCAAGAACTATACGACCAACCAGTTCTTCCTGCTGCAG
>JAESRB010000195.1 GCA_016764855.1 Emcibacter sp. | reverse complement strand
CTGTCATAATAGTTTAACAAAACTGCCGCAAATAGGTAATTGTCAATTTTTAAAGTCCAACCTGTAGTGAATGACCTACAATTACTAATTTGGAGAGAAAACGTGATTACCAAAAAAATATCAATATTGCTTGGGGCAGCTGCATTGACGGTGGCCATTGCAACACCTGCTGTTGCCCGTGACCAGATCCGTATCGTTGGATCATCAACCGTTTATCCATTTGCAACGGCTGTTGCAGAAGAGTTTGGCAAAAAAACAAAATTCAAAACACCTGTTGTGGAAAGCACGGGGTCCGGTGGCGGATTAAAACTTTTCTGTGAAGGCATTGGCGAAAGATACCCTGACATTACGAATGCTTCTCGTGGCATCAAGTCCTCTGAGATTGACCGTTGTGCCAAAAATGGCGTCACCGAGATCATCGAAGTAAAAGTTGGGTTTGACGGTATTGTGTTTGCCAATTCCAAAAAATCAGACCGTATGAAGCTAAGCTTACGGGATATGTGGACTGCGCTGGCTGCTGAAGTTCCTGTGAACGGTAAAATGGTTTCTAATCCTAATAAATACTGGGATCAGGTAAATTCAAAACTGCCTCACAGAAAAATTGAGGTCCTTGGCCCACCACCCACATCCGGCACCCGCGATGCTTTCGTAGAACTTGCTATGGAAGGTGGATGTAAAACATACCCGGAAATCAAGGCTATGAAAAAGAAAGACAAAAAGCACTATAAAGCCATTTGTCACACTATTCGTGAAGACGGTGCCTATATTGAAGCTGGCGAAAACGATAATCTGATCGTTGGCAAGCTTCAAGCTAATCCATCTGCTTTTGGTATCTTTGGCTACAGCTTTCTGGATCAAAACAGTGACGTTATCCAAGGCAGCCTGGTCGAAGGAAAAGAGCCAACATTTGAAAATATTTCCAATGGCAGCTATCCCGTATCTCGCTCGCTTTATTTCTATGTTAAAAAAGCTCACATCGGCAAAACACCTGGCATCAGAGAATATCTGAAAGAATTTTCCAGTGATAATGCCATGGGAGAATATGGATATTTGACGGAAAAAGGATTGATCCCTATGCCGGCCTCTGATCTAAAAAAGATGCGTCAAGATACGCAAAACCTTGTAACCTTAACCAAATAATATGAAACATATGTCGAAGCCGATATTATGTCAGCTTCGACTCTTAAATTTAGCAGTATGGTTTTTTTAAAATGAATAGCATTCTCCTCATTTTCGTACTTATTGTGATTGCAACGACATCCTTCATTGTCGGTCGCAGAAGAGCCTTACACTCTGTGGGAGGCATTATCAAAGACCTGCATTCCCTGCCCAATCATTATGGATGGTTTTCGGCATTGGCTGGTTTTTTACCCGGATTAATAATAATATTGATCTGGATCATGTTCGGCGGCACGCTTGTTGATAATATTACACTTGCGGCCCTTGGGGAGGAAATACGGAATTTATCCGATTTTGACCGCACTCTATATATGAATGACATTCGGAATCTCGCTGTTCAGGATGCTATTTCTCGGCCTGTTACAGAGACTTTAAAAAGTGCTGCACAATATTATTCGCGCACACAGGAAAATATTTTCTGGATATTTGCCTTATCTGCTATAGGCATTTCTACTGTTTCCGCCTTTTTTGGCATCAAAAAAGTTTCTCCTGAGTTACGGTCTCGGAACCTTCTGGAACGTCTTATTCTATATTTTCTAGTAGTTTGCTCTGCTATTGCGATTTTAACAACTGTTGGCATAGTGTCCTCTCTCATTGTTGTAACACTCCGCTTTCTGGAACATGTCCCTCTGACAGACTTTCTATTTGGGTTAAAATGGAGCCCCCAGACAGCCCTTCGCCCAGACCAAGTAGGAAGCTCAGGGTCATTCGGCTCTATTCCACTGTTCGCAGGAACTTTGTTGATTACCTTGATAGCATTGTTTATTGCTCTGCCCGTCGGATTGCTTTCAGCAATATACATGACCGAATTTGCCAAGCCTAAGGCCCGTGCTTTTTTTAAACCACTTCTAGAATTACTGGCTGGCATACCCACAGTTGTTTATGGTTTTTTTGCCGCATTGGTCGTTGCACCCGCCATCCGCTCATCCGGAGAAGCCATAGGACTTGAAATCGCTTCGGAAAGCGCGCTGGCCGCCGGCCTAGTCATGGGCATTATGATTATCCCCTTGATATCGTCCTTATCCGATGATGTTATTTCAGCTGTCCCACAGAGCCTTCGAGATGCCTCCTATGGATTAGGTGCCACCAAAACAGAGACCATATTGAACATTATTATTCCCTCTGCACTTCCCGGTATTGTCAGCGCTTTTCTGCTGGCTGCATCACGGGCCATTGGGGAAACCATGATTGTCGTTATGGCCGCTGGTATGGCCGCAAACCTCACGGCGAATCCCTTGGAAGCGGTCACAACTGTTACCGTCCAAATCTTAGCCCTTTTGACTGGAGATCAGGAATTTGACAGCGCAAAAACTCTCTCTGCCTTTGCCCTTGGCCTGGCACTTTTTGCGATAACTCTATTTTTGAACTTCATTGCTCTCAAGATAGTAAGAAAGTATCAGGAACAATATGACTGACATTACGCCAAATAACTCGCATAATATCCCGTCGGGGACCGTGCCTGATTTCATCCCCCCTCACAGGACGGAAAAACAAATCAAGCAGCGTCTTAAAAAACGGTACAGAAAAGAACGTATCTTCAAGGCAGTCGGCCTTGGGGGGCTTATCAGTGGTCTGCTGGCCCTTACCGTTATGGTCACCAGCATTCTCACGACCGGCCTTAGTGGCTTCACTGAATCCAGGCTCACAATTGATGTCTATATGGATCCTGAAATCATTGGATCTCTGGAGGGCTACAGCACCGAAGACCGTATCGACCATTTGCGACAAGTCAACCACAGAGCGCTCATACGCAATAGCCTCAGGATTAAATTTCCCGAAGTAAAAAGCCGTCGTGACATCTTTGCCTTGCAAAAACTCGTCAGCTCTGGGTCCCGTGACGAAGTCAGACAAAAGCTCATGAAAAGCGATGATGTTATTGGCACGACCATTCCCATGGACTTGCTTGCCTCAAGTACTGTTGACATGTATCTTAAAGGACAGATTTCACGAGACGTAGATCAATCGGAACGTAAAATATCCGACAAACAACTGGCATGGTTAGATATTATGGCCTCCGAAGGCCGTATTATTAAAGGCTTTAACTGGAAATTTCTATCATCCGGGGATTCTCGCGAACCTGAACTCGCGGGTATTTGGGGCGCGGCCATGGGGTCATTCCTAACCCTACTTGTAACACTTGCCATCGCCTTTCCTATTGGTGTTTCTTCTGCACTTTATCTAGAAGAATTTGCTCCCCGTAATAAATGGACAGACCTCATTGAAATCAACATCAACAATCTGGCGGCAGTACCCTCCATCATATTTGGCCTGCTTGGCTTAGCGATTTTTCTGAATGTTTTTAACATGCCCCGCTCGGCACCATTGGTCGGTGGCATGACATTGGCTCTTATGACTTTGCCGACAATCATTATATCCGCCCGCGCAGCAATCCGGGCAGTCCCCCCCTCCATACGTGATGCGGCCATCGGAATGGGCGCCTCGAAAATACAGACCCAATTCCATCATGTTCTGCCGTTAAGTATGCCAGGAATTATGACCGGCACCATCATTGGAATGGCTCAGGCTCTTGGTGAAACAGCCCCCCTGTTAATGATCGGCATGGTGGCCTTTATCGTTGATGTCCCAGAAGGTGTCATGGATGCGGCAACGGCATTACCTGTTCAGATTTTCCTCTGGGCGGATAGCCCGGAACGCGGCTTTATGGAAAAAACCTCTGCCGCGATTATTGTACTTCTTATATTTCTGGTTTTAATGAACAGTCTTGCCATATGGATGAGACATAAATTTGAAAAGCGCTGGTAAAGAAAATGAATATTGTAAATACTTTTGAGGAAGATCGGATGGATAAAGCCGCAGTAACCACAGTACAGGATTTGGTTCAGCCTACAATCCGGGCAACAAATGTGAATATTTATTACGATGATACACACGCCATCAAAGACGTTAACCTGGATATCCCCCCCAAAGCCGTGACCGCCTTAATCGGGCCTTCAGGATGTGGAAAATCAACATTTTTACGCTCTATAAATCGTATGAATGATACGATCCCATCCTGTCGAATGACTGGACAAATAACGCTGTACGGCGATGATATATACGACAAGAAAATTGATGTCGTTCAATTACGCGCCAGAGTAGGAATGGTCTTTCAAAAACCTAACCCTTTTCCAAAATCAATTTATGATAATGTGGCTTATGGCCCACGCATACACGGTCTGGCGAACAGCGACGCGGATCTGGATAATATTGTCTTCAACAGCTTACAGAAATCAGGTCTATGGGACGAAGTCAAAGACCGTCTGGACACGCCGGGAACGGCTCTTTCCGGGGGGCAACGGCAAAGACTTTGCATTGCCAGAACCATCGCGATAAATCCTGAAGTCATTTTAATGGATGAGCCCTGTTCCGCGCTTGACCCCATTGCAACGGCCATTATCGAAGAATTAATAACGGAGCTAAAGGAAAGGTTTACCATTGTTATTGTTACCCATTCCATGCAGCAAGCCGCACGTGTTTCTCAGAAAACAGCTTTTTTTCATCTCGGGAAAATTCTTGAATTCGGGGATACTTCTGAAATTTTTACCAATCCAAAAGTGGAAAAGACCAAAGACTATATCACCGGACGGTATGGTTAGGTTAAGGAAATAAACATGTCACAAAATCACATTTTATCCTCATTCGATGATGAATTAAACGACCTTAGAGCAAAGGTTGTCAAAATGGGCAGTCTTGTAGAAAAACAATATAAAGACTCCCTCCGTGCCTTGAAAAACAAAGACAAAGTTCTTGCGGAAGAAGTTCGCAAGCTCGACCGTCTGATTGATGAAATGGATAGGGATATTGAGAAACAGGCCATCAATATGATCGCCTTACGGTCCCCAGTAGCAGACGACCTGCGAGATATTGTGTCCACTATAAAGATCAGCGCCGGACTCGAACGTATTGGAGACTATGCCAAAAACCTCGCCAAACGCGTCACAGTGATCCGACATAAAAAAACCATATCCGTTAGCAGCGCCTTAATAGATCAAATGGTTACGCAAATCATCAGTATGATTTCTGATGTTATTGACGCCTATATCACCAGAGATATTGAAAAGGCCATCGACGTATGGCGGCGAGATCAAACAGTAGATAATTTATACAACAGCCTGTTTCGGGAAATGTTGACTTATATGATGGAAAACCCTCAATATATAACCCCCGCCACCCACCTGCTGTTCATTGCCAAAAACATTGAACGTGCCGGTGACCATGCAACGAATATTGCAGAGCTGGTCTATTATATCAATGAGGGCGAATTACTTGCCTTGAAAAGACCAAAAGACGATAGCAGCAATTACGCTGACATTAATATAGATTCGTAAATTATCCGGTGACTTATGAAAACAAAAATTTTACTAATTGAGGATGACCAGAGTTTAACTGAGCTTATCCGTTATAATCTGGTTCAAGAAGGTTTCACTGTCATATGTGAAAGCGACGGCGAAGAAGGCTTATATGCCTCGGAAGAAGTAACGCCCGATTTAATTTTATTAGACTGGATGCTGCCCAATTTATCCGGCATAGAAATCTGCCGTCGCATCCGCCGCAATAAAAAAACTCAAAATGTTCCGATCATTATGTTAACGGCCAGAGCCGAAGAATGTGACCGGGTAAGAGGATTGGACACAGGGGCCGACGATTATGTCACCAAGCCCTTCTCTCCCAAGGAACTCATCGCCCGGATAAAGGCCGTTCTGCGCCGTATCCGCCCCTCACTAACCGGTGAAACCCTAACCTTTGACGACATCATTCTGGATGCTACATCTCACAAAGTTACCCGTAACGGCACGCCTATTCACTTGGGACCAACGGAATTTAAAATACTCCGGTATTTTATGGAAAGCCCAGGTCGGGTATTCTCCCGCGAACAGTTATTAGATAATATCTGGGGTAATAATATATATGTGGAATCACGAACGGTAGATGTTCATATTCGACGTCTTCGCAAAGCGTTAAATAACGGGGATTCGAGTGATGTAATCCGAACCGTACGGTCCGCCGGTTACGCTTTGGACAAAAAGTAGAAAATAAAAAGTGTAAAATTCAACCTAAAACTGTCGGAATATTTTACAATATTCCGACAGTCATTCACCAAAAAATCCTCTAAGAAAAGCTAAGTTATTGTTTTATATCAACATATTAATGTTGGCATAATTCTTGTATAATATTCTATTCCTATGAGTATTTTTTAGTAGTTTCTATATTTATAAAAATAAAACTGGTTGTTAGATTTTATTAACTATAAGATAGTATTCTGTTAAAGCGAGACATAACATATTGAAATATTGAGCTTTATTATGGTTAACAACGCACATAAAGAACAAGACATAGAAGACGGCAGACTATCTATGCGACATTCATTAATGGTCTGGGTGGCTGGAGCCGTACTCGGTTGGCTTGTAGCGGTAGTATCAGTATGGACTGCTCTGAATACAGCAGGCAACAATATTGATCAAAACACTGCATCAACCGCCAAACAGATGGAGCAAATTATGCCCGCTGCTGGAACCGAAAAGAATAACCCGGACTATTAAATTATCTTCTGATTTAATTTAAACCTGCATCACGCAGTAGATTGTGAAGATAAATAACCGGAATGGCAAAGGATATCCCACTTGGGTGGGTTATCGCGTTTTCCTTTGTTCCCTTCACTCTCACGCTATTCAATATCCCCTCGACCTTACCTGATCTTGCGTCATACAACGGACTTCCACTGTTGCCGGGAAATGCTGTCAAATCTAACTGATAGACATCATAACGTGATTGCTGAATAATATTTGAACCCAGATAACGGGCTGTTGGTTGAGGTGTTACAATTGGGGTTACTGCAGAAATAATCCCTTTATGTGTTACAGGATACAGCCCCAATACGGACCCCATAGGAAAGCCAGTCACGGCGATATCCGTTCCCTCCAGAACCAATCCACCGGAGCCCAATGTCATCGTGGGAATTTTATCTCCCTCGACCTTAAGCAAAGCCAAGTCATGTTTTTTATCAATCCGGACAACTTCTGCTGTACGGCGGTCAGGGGTGCGGCCGCGCCCAATCAAAATACTTAATCTGTCATTATATTTCAGATCGCTATCTCTCGGCAAAACATGAGCATTCGTAATGATATGAAGGCCGTCATAGACCACAAATCCGGTCCCCCGCATTATTACCCTTGGGCTTCTAAGCGGGCTATATGTAGCGATCCCCACGACAGACCTTGTGATATTCCGAACAACCGAAGGGAAATCAACCGTTTCGCCATAGGCCGTACACTGAAAAATACCTGCCATATAGAAAAAACATATACAAATAATGGATTTTTGTTTTTTAATCATTTTAAACAACGTCATGATATCATTCTGATTTAGAGATTATGGTTTCCAAAGAAGGCAAACTTGCCGCAAATTTCAAGAGCTTCTCTCTTTGCTGCCCGATATTATCACTTTCGACCAATGCAGACAACGCAATGACAGCCGAATCTAACCGCCCGCCCATAACTTTCGCTTTTACATTAAAAATCTTGGCTTCATATTTACTGGTTACAGCTCTTCCATCAACCCAATACCAATATAAAACAATCCTTTTGGATATACCGGATATCATCATAATTTCATTCACAGAGCCATCAACGCCCGCAATTTCAGCCTCTATCTGCCTGCTGCTAATACGTCCCCATTTACCCTCTTGAGCCATACCATTGCCGTAACGGATCAATTCGCTATTTTTGTCCTGATATTTATAATATGCTACGAAAACATCAACTGCATCAGGATTTCTCTGCCCAAGGTGACGATTGAAGGTCTGAGATGCGCCCGCGAAGAAAGGTTCCCAATTGGTCTTTCCTGTGACATCTTCACCCCAAATATTTTCTTTAAGGGTCAAGCTGTAATTCTCAAACATTTGATATCTTTTTTCAACAACAGAAGCGTAAAATGGCGCAAAGCTGACAAATGCCACCGCTACTATACAAAACGAAACAAAATATTTTGTCGCCACCGTTTCATTCTTTGACCAATATTCTTTAGAGAAATCAATATAGCCATCATGAATCCCCCGATTGGTAAATGTCATGGAAATAGAAATAAATATAAGAAGCACAATGGCAAAGAATATCCAACCAAAAGTGAGATGGTCTGCCCCCGTTGCATATTCCATATCCGACCAATGCGCGATGAGTATTATTCCACTGGCCCTGAAACCATTCGCAATGATTGGCACGATTATAGATAATATGACCACAATCATCTGTCGTCCGGTGGTTTTATAAGCCACATTAGCCATTAACGTCCCAAGTGCCACAGTGGCAACCAGAAACCTCAACCCCGCACAGGCTTCTGCCACATGGAAATCCCCGGCAGGGATGGATAAATAAACGCCTTCAACGAATACCGGAATATTAAGTATATTCAGGACATGAATAACAAACCACGTTGTGTAGTCCTGCAACAAGGGCACTAGGAAATCACCAAAAGGTATCAGAAAGACCATATAGAAAAGTGGAAACAACAACGCGTGGACAACGCGTAGACCCAAAATTGTTAATATGCAGCCCTGAAGCAAAATAACAAGGCCGAATTGGCGCACAACATTGACATCGGCAACTTCTCCAAAAAACCATAAAGCGCCCCCGCCAATCAGCGGAATAAGCCCCCACCAACTAGGTGCCGGCGCGACTTTATAAAATATCTCACGTCTTTCATGAAGTAAATAAATAATGATCGGCAGAATTAACAGGCAGTGATTATATTCTGGCTTATCCCACCAAGTCATCACCAATGACTGAACTGTGTTAAAAAAAGCAACAACGACGATCACAAAAATACCGGCCAGTGCAATGCCTGCATTGCGCCACTGTATCTTTATATCTTCCACTTGCATCGTTGCCATTTCATGTCCCCATTATATTTTTTTTGATATCCAAGTATGTTCTAAATTAATTTAAGAACCCTTACTTTCTATTTTTTACCCTACCCTAAAGATTTGGAGATCAATGGGCCAACGATGTTTGCCACTGGCAAAGGAAGTTTTTTCCACACCTTGATCATCAGCTGATATTTTGGATTAAGCGGATTAATATCCGGCATTTCCCCGCCATTCTTCAGTATGAATTCATAATTCAACGGTTGTGGCTCAAAACCCCAGTTTTTCTTGAAACTGAAAGACCCTGTCCCATTTTTACTCCGTCCGAAATCAAATATCCGACAATGATGTACGCTGACGGCACGCTCCATCAACGACCAATACATAAAATCATTGGCCGCCAGCCCTCTTGCCTCAAAAGTACCGCCGCCATAATAGGGAACAACCTCATCCCGGAAATAAAATGTCATTACACTGGATATCGCTTTCCCCTGATCTGTTTCTATGGTCAGGATTTCACAATTTTCACCATATTCCTGCTTAAGACAGTAGAATAGTTTCTTCGGGAAAACCGGGGAACCTAGATTCCGAACACTTTCCGAATACATAGCAAATAACCGATTTGGCAGATCATCGACAACCGCTTTCAGACCGAATTTAATTCCCTTACGTACCATAGCTCGCTGCTTCCGGGGAATAGCCAACATATTTTTTTCGTTATCCTCGGACAACGGCTTACGAAATGTGGAGTACATCTCCTTTTTGGTTGGCCAATCATCATGAACGGCTGCCATATTACGGCATTCAAGATAATCCACACCCAATTCTTCCGTCAACTTCCGGCAGGCATCATCCAGTATTTCCAGCGCTGCCTTATTATCCGATAGAGGCCCTCCATTGGTCGCAAAAGCCACAGAAATCAATGCGTTGCCGAAAAGTATGCTTTTCACGTGGATAAGAGGAACCAAAGCGCAAATCTCTCCATTTTCCTCAACAGTGATATAATAACATTTATGGCCCATGCTGCGTGACACAGCCCGCCCCCAGGCAGACATATGATATACTGTCGCTGAGGTGTTTTGTTCTACATATTCATCCCACCGGCGACAATCACCGAAAATATCCTGCATCTTAACTTGCATAGTTTACCCCTGATTACCCAAAAAAATTTCATCCATTCTGCCCCAACTAAATTCTGTCAGAACTTTTCTTATTTTACTCTCCATAATCTGGAGGTTGGTATAATGTCTGAATTTGGATTTAAGACTGGCATTCCTCTGCCGAGGCTGTTCCGGGTCAATTTCCCAGGGGTGAAAGTAGAAAATACACGGTTGTGCATCCCTTCCATTAACCCGCCGCATAGCAGACCTTGATAAAAAATAAGGCAACAATCGAAAATATCCCCCGCCACCACAAGGAATCTTACGCCCCATAACCTCTACCGTTGTGACCGGCATTTCAAGAAAGTCTTCTGCTTCTATGGGCGAAAAAACAAACCGTGGAGCCGATGGCATGCCATAATGGTCGTGGCGAATAGGGTAAATACTGGAGCTATATTTATAACCAGCCTCATGAAGGACTTCCAACGCCCAAAGATTGCCCTCCCCGATTGAAAAGCTCGGCGCCCTATAGCCTTCCACAGCCGTACCGCCAATATCTTCAAGTAATTTCTTGGAAGACACCACATCATTGGTGAATTCCGCTCGATTTTGATCGCTCACTCTCATGTGGCTCATACCATGACTAGCTAACTCATGCCCGCCATCAACGATCTTCCGGATAATATGAGGATATCTTTCCGCAACCCAACCTAATGTAAAAAAAGTCGCTTTCACGGAATGATCATTAAACATTCCCAATATGACATCAACATTCCGCTCAACCCGGCATTCCAGGCTATCCCAGTCACGCCGGTCGATATCATTCTCAAAAGCGCCAACCTGAAAGTAATCTTCCACATCCACGGTCATTGCATTTTTAATAGGGGAAATCATGAAATCATATGCCTTGATCTTGATCTTCATTTTGATCCATAAGGTTTGTTATAATATCTAACGTACCTTTTATCGTTTCATCATGAATTTTAACATATTTTTCAAGCACATAAATACGCTCTTTCAAGCTTTCAATTTCTTCATTATCCATTGGCATTGTCTGTGATAAATAGTCGCCTCTGAATTTCGATCCATTCTGCTTTTTAAGTTGCGGACCGGAAGACGCAATATCACGCTCCATGTCTTCAATCACACTCAGAACCGTCGTTTCATCAATGGTCATCAATTCTTCGATTGCACCAAATAATAATATCCTGGAACAAAGCGTGTTCAATTTCCGGGGCACACCATTGGTAAATTGGTAAATGATACGATGGGCTTCCTCCGTGAAATGCGGTTTACCATCCCATCCTACAATCGTCAGACGATGCTCGACATATTCCCGTGTTTCGTCATAAGTCATAGATTGAAGATGATGTGTTGCAATCACCCGTTGACGAAGCTGTTCTAATTCAGGGGCAAACGCCCACTTATCCCGGAATTCCGGCTGTCCAATAAGGAAGCTCTGAAGCAAGGCATGCTCCCCTTCCTGAAAATTAGACAACATGCGTAATTCCTCTAGCGCAGATATGGGAAGATTTTGCACCTCATCAATAATCAACAGAGCCCGTTTGCCCTTTTTATGATTTCGGCGCAAAAACATCTCAATTTCATTGAGCAGAATGGCCTTGTCCTTCGACATGATATCCAGACCAAAGCCAGCAGCAACCATACGCAGGATATCATCCGCAGCGATATGCGTCGTCACAATCTTTGCGGCAACATAATGATCCGTATCCAGGCTATTCAGCAGACGGGCGACAAGTGTTGTTTTACCAGCACCGATTTCACCCGTAACAATGATAAAGCCCTCCCCCTGGCTGAGACCATAGGTAAGATATGCCATCGCCTTATGATGAGTGGCACTGTCAAAATAAAAATTGGGATCCGGCGTAAGCTGAAAAGGCTTGCCCGTAAATCCATAAAATTCAGTAAACATACTTCACCTAAAGTGTCGCCCTGATAGACAGGGAAATATAGTTTGATCCGCCATTTAAACTTCCGAACCTTTCTTGATCCCGATCAGAATGCACATACCCGAGCGTTCCCGTCAAAGATTTTGACAATTGGTAACTCATATTTACCGAGGCGCTCCAGAATTTATCATTGATGTTATCAGATGCGAATTTAGAGAGATTATAGCTAAGGCCACTCCCGATACTCAGACGCGAATTCAAATTCCTGTTAATGGACAGAGCTCCACCATATCGCTCTTCATCCAAAGCCAAGTTATCTGACTTATACTCACTATAAAATGAAGAAGCATTATAGGTTGTCCGGCCCCTTGTTCCACTCAGCTTCAGCGTCCATTTTTTCCGACGTGTCAAATCACCACTGATAAATTCGCTATTCAGCGCTGGGTCTAAATTCACACTACTAATGTCATCAAATGCAAAAGACTGAAAAGTTTGAATAGTATCAGTATAAGACAGATTTATCACATTCTTTGATGTAATTTTGTATTGAGCATCTAAAGAAAATGTATTGCCTCTCAGTTGGTTGCCATAACGGAAAGAAAGTGACGTTCTTGGCCCTGGAACCAAGCGAAATCCGGCGTCCCACGTTAACCCGTTAAAATTCGCAAACGAACCAACCGCATTACGTTTTTGATACCCAACACTTCCCAAAAGCGTAAAAATATTGGTCAATTGATAAGATAAATCGGTCCGAACTGTCGTCGTGCTGTAATTATTAGAATTTTCCCTGTTTTCAGTCTGATATTGCGTCAGGAAAGTCCAATTCAATTTACTAAAACGGCGACCGCTTGTTACGCTAAGGCTAGCCTGATGGCTTAACGTATTTCCAAAAAAAGTATCCACTGTCGTTTGCTCGGCATCCGCAGCCTGACGAACATGCCCCAATGTATACCTTAACTGTGCAGATGCCCAAGCATCGAATGTATGCACCAGATACGGTGAAAACTGATAGGACTGAACGGTACGTCTGTTGTCCGTTCTACTAACTATTTCCGATGATATGGCCCGACGACGGTCCAAAAAACGTTGTGTAATATTTGCGCTGGCATCAATGAAGAATTTTTCACTGATCAATTCACTGTTCAGGCTACTCTGAAGCGAATGACGCAATTCATGTTTATCATCATCATCCCCCGGGTAGAAAAAATAATTTGGTGCATATGAAAACAACAAATTCATCCGCGACCCATTCCCCCTAATCCCGATTTGTGGTGTAATTTGCGTTACAAAATCACCTTGATTACTACTGGAATCCAGATCCACATTATCCGTATAGGTTTCAGTCACAGCAATAGAAGGCGTCACGCGCCAGTTAGCCGCATTTGCATTCACGATAAACCCGGATGCAGCAACTGTTGATAACAACAGAAATATTTGTTTTTTATAATATTGCATCGTTCCCCGCCCTCTTTTTATGTCAATTATATCCATACCCGTAATAAGAACCAAATTTTTTCTTACCCCCGGCAAATCGAGCCTTATTCAATAATAAATTAATATTTTTACATTTATCAATCATCTTGAAAGCATCATTTAATTCTTCTTCACGCGTTCTTTCTGCTTCTACGACAAATAAGATTTGCCCTACATGCAGAGCTAACACCGAAGCAGCACTGCTGGCAAGGACGGGCGGCGCATCAATGATAATGATACGGTCATGGTATCTTCTCGCAATTTCATCAATAATCTCACCCATGCGCTCACTGGCAAGTAATTCTGTCGTCAATTTATGCTTTTTACCCGCAGGCAGAATAGTCAGATTGGGAATATTCGTCCGAATCAAACACTCACTAAGGTCCATATCTTTGTTCTCAATAACATCGATAAGGCCTTTGCTCCCTTTAACGCCAAGCGTATGCAAGACGTCCGGTTTGGCCACATCAGCATCAACTAATAGAACAGTTAAATCTCTCTCCTGAGCCATACTCAAAGCCAGACTAACCGCGCAAAAAGTTTTTCCTTCATCCGGCTGCGTACTTGTAACCAGAACAATATTTCCATTCTTGATCGCTGCCTCGCCTTTGGAAAAGGCTCTCAACAAAAGACTTCGTTTAATGATACGAAACTCTTCAGTTGTCATAGAGTTTTCAACATCATCACTGGTCAGAATATTCTTCTGCTGTAAAACTTTAAGATCCAGTTTTACCCGTGCCATAGTTGCAACAGGTTTTGTCTTTTCATTCAGCCGTTTCGTTTCCAGAGACGTCATCGATGAATTTTCATTTACTGAAACGGATTTATCGCCTTCTGTAGCAGAAACATCTTTTAATTTCTTCGCAGCACGTTCCACCAAGCTTTCATTTTTCTTCAGTTTAGCTGCGGCTTTCTCAATCAAACTCATTATTTTAACCTCTGTAGAATGGTCAATTTAAACCGATATTGAATGCATCATGTCCATAAGAACATATACACTGATACTGGATGCAAACAGCCCTACCATCATAACTGAAAACATTATCAGCTTCTTTTTCTTAATCAATCGTTCTTCGACTGAACGGATGATCGTAATACATCCAAGAACCGGATAAGGGAAACTCTCCGCAAGTTTCTTTTCCGTTGAATATGTGGCATGCATCTGACTTAAAACGAAGGCGACAAATACACCCGCACCCAATCCTAAGGCCAAGACCGCGAATACCAATAAAATTCGATTTGGACTGGAAGGCTCGCGAGCCTCCTGTGGCGGATCAATAACTCGAAAGCGCACACGATCCGTATTGGTTTCCAAGTCAGAAGAAATCTTCGCCGATTCCCTTTTAGCCAACATCTGTTCATAATTAATTTTAAGAACGTCATAATCACGGTTAAGGCGTGCAAGTTCGGATTCCACCTCAGGAATTCTATGGGCCATTGACTGCAACTGCTTGGTTACATTTTCTTTATGAGCCAAACGGGACTTCAAACTGGCAATTTCGCTATCTATATCAAACATTTTCAAGCTCAATTGGTCATAGACAGGATTCGGCATTACACCACCAGTCGCCTGCAGAACTTTGGTATCATTGCTCGCCAACGCAGCATCAAATTCGGCTTGCTCTTTCTCTTGTCGATCTTTTAGATTACCAATTTGGTTCATTATAAGACGAACGTCTGGATGCTGGTCTTTATATCCACGTGCATAAAGATCATCCAAGCTGATTTCCAGATTATTAATCCGGTTCTGCAACACTGAGGCCGAACTTGAACCACCGCCGCCCCCCAAAGAAGGTCCCATCCCCCGAGATGGAATAAAGGGTGGAATATTTGCAAGACTTTCCCCCAACTGCTTTTTACGATTGATATATTCTTTCAAGACCTGCTTGGCCTCATTCGCTTCCGCAATACTCAACTGGAATTTCTCGAAATAGCTTTTATCAGACAAAAAAGCCATATTTTTCTGACGGAATTCCATTGCCCGCTGCTCTGAAAGCTCAAGCTGCTCTTCATATTCACGAATTTGATCTTCAATGAACCTGACCGCAGATGTCAAATCTTTCCTGTTTTGGCCAAGATTATCTTCCATAAAAATATTTAGTAATGATTGCACGACCATTTTCGCAATGGCCGGGTCTTCGTTGCTATAAGATATATTGAAAAGATTGGCCGCCTGTATATCAATTCTGATATCCCGCATTATTTCATTAATCTTTTCTTCCATTTCCTCATCATTATTCAAGAGAAGGTCCTGGTCGGTCATTCTAATGACCTTTTCAATATTTGGCCGACTAATCAAAGTCTGACGCATCATGGCAACTTGATTATAAATATTATTCTGCACAGCCATTTTTCCAAGCAATGGCTTAAGAAAAGTTTCTGCGTCCACATGAATACGGGCCTTAGATCCATATTCATTCGGGATTTGAGCAACAAATACCCACCCTATCACGCTTATTACCCATGCAATGGAAATCGCGACGATCCTCTGCCGCCAAATCCCATACAATATCGAGATAAGCTGTTGATATACCTCGTTCATATTCAAATCTTCCTGATACTCTGCCTAATACTTTGCTTAATAGTATGAATGACTATTAAAAGCTCTGTTGTACAGTCACTACTGCAAAGCCGGGAATGGTTAAAAAACACGACGTCCTTTGTAACCATGCCCGGTTTCAAACCTTAAAAGAAGCTTTCTGGAATGATAATAACATCGCCAGGATGAATTTTCACATTCGCACTAACATCACCATCTCTGATCAAGTCATCAATACGAATATCATATTCCTTCTGAACGCCGCCTTCGATACGAGCCAAGGTTGCACGGTTGCCTGCGGCAAATTCCGTAACGCCACCTACAGTAATCATAACATCAAGAAGCGTCATGTTAGCCCGATATGCAATTGCCTGAGGCGATGTTGCTGAACCAACAACACGAACCTGCTGAGCAAATGGTCCCTGGAAGCCAGATACGATAACCGTAACGATCGGCGCCTGAATATATTCAGAAAGTTTTTTCTCAATATCCCGTGCCAACTGTGTTGGTGTCCGGCCCGTAGCCGTCATATCGTCAATCAGCGGAACTGAGAAACGTCCATCCGGGCGTACTGTTACCGATGTGGTCAATTCTGGATTCCGCCAAACAAATATCTGCAAACTATCCAAAGGACCAACAATATACTGTGGTCCAGGCCCCTCTTCTGCTGGTACAAATTGTGCGGACGGCAAACTATTGCCGCTCGAGTACCCACAACTTGTCAAAATCAATGCACTCATTAAAATGACACTATATTTTAGACCCCGGGCAAAAAACCCAATCTTGAGAATATTTTTAATCACTGTTTATTTCCCTTCCAACATATTTTTTGATCTGCCTCACGCGTTACTTAACCTCATGAGACTTACAGCACTAACAGCTTATGAATAATCCAAATAAGTTAAATTATTACAAACAAATTAGTTTTTGTTACTGACGCGTTACATTATTTTATTGTGACTTCTGTCATCTTTTTTTAGAAAGATATATTTTTACATTCTACTGAACTAATATAGATATTACAAACATAAGAACATAACATAAATGTACTAAAAAAAAGACTGCCCTCAAAACTGAATAATTAGCTCAGAGGTGTTTCTTTAACCAGATTTCCAACATGGCAACATCCCAACTGAAACCACCTGCTGCGGAGCTTTCTTTCTGGCCACATGCTGTGATGATCTCATCAATGAAACTATCCTTTAAATAACCCCTTTTACGAAAATCTGAAAGGTTATCTGTTACCTGTTCGTGAATTTTTTTATCCTTATGTATCCATGACATGAAAGGCAAGCCAAACCCATGTTTTGTCTTGTTAATTACCTCATGGGGCAAAAAGTCCTTCAGGGCATGTTTGAAGAAATACCTTAATTCTCCCCCTTGCAACAGAATATCCGTCGGTACCGATGCGGCAAAGTCCACCAATTCTGATTCCAAAAATGGATATCTCACCTCAACCCCGGCCAGGTCACACATGCGATTCACTTTCCTAAGGTCATTATCCGCCAAAGTAATCTGTAAATCCAGATGCATCATACGCTGAACCAATTGACTTTCATCATAATGATAATATTTTTTGCGGAGTATATTCAGCGGAAAGTCCGGGTCTATCTCTCCCGCCACATCCGATTTAAAGATCCCTCCTGTGGTCTGATCAAAGAAAAAACCGTAAGAATACAACCGGTCAGGCATAGGAATCGCATAACGTTTTGCTAGACTCGCGGCCTTCGAAATAATAGGTGCCTTGGAAATACCCGGAATGGAGAATATAGGTTCCATCAATCCTTTGCGCAGAATTTCGGGAATAAGAGCATATTTTTCAATGGTTATCATCGAGGTATAGCGATCATTACCGGCAAATAGTTCATCCCCACCATCTCCGGCCAGCAACATATCTACCCCATTTTCCTTAGCCATTTTTGCACAATAATAGGCTGGAACGGCAGAAGTATTGCCATAAGGTTCATCATAGATTTCGCCGATTTTCTCCGCAAGACTGGTCACATCTCCTGGAACGACGAAATACTCATTATGGGTTGTCTGAAAATGATTTGCCGCAATCCGTGCATATTCACTCTCGTCATATTTTGGATCATCAAAACCAATGGTAAAGGTTTTTCCCTTGCCATTATGTTTCATCATCAGCCCCGAGACCGTACTGCTATCAAGCCCGCCGCTTAAAAAAGCCCCAATAACATCCGCATCAACACCCTCCATTGTATGACAAATGCTCTTGTCTAACTGATCTCTCAACCGCGCGGCCCAATCCTCAAGATCCCCCTTTTTATCACGAGTATAGGGCATTTCCCAACAATACCCCATGGATAGTTGGCCATCCTGATAATGAACAAACTCTGCAGCTTGTAATTTGGAAATTTCATCAAAAATCGTCGTCGGCGCCGGAACGACAAAGAAATATAAATAATTGTAAATATTTTGTGGACTAACCGTTGCCTCGAACTCTGGAAAGGCCCGCATGCCATCTGTTACAGAAGAAAACACAAATGCATTATTTTTGCTCTGCCCGTAACACATGGGATAGGTTCCCATTCTATCAACGGCAATAAGGGCAACTTTGCGTTTTGGAGAGATCAAAGCTATCGACCATGCCCCCTGCATGCCCTTTAACACATCACTGTTATATCTTTTATAGCCTTCAATAAGCGCCCGCTCATCGCCCAAATCCAAAGCCATAGTTTTCAGCGCAGGATCTTGCCATATGACTTTTCCGCAAATGACCGCCACATAGTCATCATCTTCCACAACATCATTAAAGTCATATCGACTAACAAGAGACAAACCGCCCATGGGGCCAGAATGCTTCTTCATATTTTCCAGAAAATGACGATCATGATCGCCTCTGGACAAGCGATTGGCCATCTTAACTATTATTTCATCCGGCGCACTTGTTCCATCACATGCGCCAACCCAACCACTAATCCCAGTCATATATCATTTCCCAAAAATTTATTATACCAGCACTTCTTTTGGTGCTGGGTGTCCCAAAAATGCGGTAGGGCTTGCAGACAGCCCATAAGCTCCGGACTGAAATAATACGACATAGTCCCCCACCTCAGCGCTGGGCAGCGTCATTTTATCCCCCAAACGATCCAAAGGCGTACAAAGGCAACCGACGATATTGACTTGTTCACTTTGAGTAACATCCATGCGGTTGGCAATTGCAACCGCATAATTTTTACGAATCAATTGGCCAAAATTACCTGATGCGGCCAAATGATGGTGCATCCCGCCGTCCGTAATCAGATAAACTTCCCCGCGTGACGTTTTCTTATCAATGACACGGCTCACATATATACCTGCGTCGCCCACCATATAACGCCCAAGTTCAATCACAACTTCCGTATCCGGTAACACTTCATGGAATTTGGCCATAATATCCGAAAGCCCGTCCCCAAGGACTTTTAAGTCCAAGCGTTTATCTCCGGGAAAATAAGCTATTCCGAAACCGCCACCGATATTGACCTTTTTCGGCGCGTTTGGCGCAAATTTAGCCAATGACACCGCAAGAGCAAGAGTTTTCTCCTGTGTTTCTAAAAGGCTTTCTTCCCGAAGGTTTTGCGACCCGCTAAATATGTGAAAGCCAATGAATTCCAGGTCCAGTTCCGCAAGCCTTTTTAACATTGAAGGCACTTCTTCACTATCAACACCGAACTGCTGTGGGCCACCGCCCATTTTCATACCGGACGATTTCAGCTCAAAATCAGGATTAACTCGAATAGCAACCTTGGCCCTAATGCCTTGTTCTTTTGCAAGACGTGCAATATTTTCCATCTCGCCTTGAGATTCCATATTCAGGACAACCCCGGCGGCAATGGCCTGAGACAATTCCTGCACCGTTTTTCCCGGCCCGGCGAAACTGATCAACGCCGGGTCCATTCCCGTATCCAACGCGACTGCCATTTCCCCGACGGAAGCCAGGTCAAGGCCATCCACAATACGGCTCATATGATGCACCACAGCGGGCATCGGATTGGCTTTCATGGCATAATGTAATTTCAAACGGGCGGGGAGATATTTCCTCATTTCCGCAATCCGGTCGCTAATCAAATTCCTGTCATAAGCATAAAACGGTGTGGAGCCGATACGATTTGCCAATTGGCTGATCGTAATTCCTCCAACCGTCAATTGCCCTTCCTTAACCGGAAAGCCAATGATAGGGGCGTGTACAGGTTTTTTCTTTTCCATTTTGGCCATTACGCTTGTTTTTCTCTTGTAAGTTCCGCAACAATCTTCTTACGGTCAATTTTACCATTAGGATTTTTGGGCAAACTATCCCATTCAATCAGTTTATGTGGCACCATATAGCTGGGCATCTCCGCCCGACAATAGGCCATTATAGCCACCACATCCAGATTCTCATCCCCCTTCGCGGTGGCGATAATCCAGATGGCTTGACCCAATGTCTCGTGATCTACACCAATAGCTGAAATTTCATCAACCAAGCCGCTGGCGTATATTGTTTCCTCGAGCTCACTGGGACTGGTTCGGAAACCTG
>JAESRB010000194.1 GCA_016764855.1 Emcibacter sp. | reverse complement strand
CGGCCATGAATACCTTGGTCGCAAGATAGACGCTTTCCATATCCTTGGCATCATAGGTATAGAAGAACAAGACGATCGGGAACATCTCGATAAACAGTTTAAGAAGTTGTTTTTTGCTATCACTCATCACTTTAATCCCACAAGCATTTTAGAAAAATCATCGGCATCAAAAGCCTGTAAGTCGTCAATAGATTCCCCAACACCAATGGCGTGAATAGGCAGTTTGAATTTTTCGGCGATAGAGACGAGAACACCGCCTTTGGCCGTGCCATCCAATTTGGTCATGATCAGGCCGGATACCTGTGCCGCTTTCTGAAAGACTTCCGCCTGCAGCACTGCATTTTGCCCTGTGGTTGCGTCCAGAACCAGCAAAGTGGAATGGGGCGCTGCGGCGTCCTGTTTGCGGATCACGCGAATAATCTTGGACAATTCTTCCATCAGATGGCTTTTATTCTGCAGCCGGCCGGCAGTATCAATCATCAAGACATCGATATTTTCCTGACGGGCCCTTTGTATGGCGTCATAGGCCAGCCCCGCCGCATCGGCACCCACTTTACCGGACACAACCGGAACCTTGTTACGGTCGCCCCAAACCTGTAATTGTTCAATGGCCGCCGCACGGAATGTATCGCCTGCCGCCAACATGACCGACTTGCCGTCCTGTTGAAATTTACGGGCCAATTTGCCAATTGTTGTGGTCTTACCAGAACCATTCACCCCAACCATCAAAATAATATGAGGCCGATGACTGCTCTCAATGACCAACGGACGAGCCACGGGACGCAGCATTTTTGCCACCTCCTGCGCCAAGACCACTTGAACTTCTTCCGGTGATATTTCTTTATCAAAACGGCTTTTGGACAGGCTTCCACAAACCGCCTCGCTCACCGCCACCCCAAGGTCGGACATGATCAAAAGATCTTCCAGTTCCTCTACGGTCGTTGCGTCCAGTTTTCTTTTGACGAAAATGTCGCTGATGCCGCCGCTAAGGGCTGTCGTGCTACGTTTCAGACCGTCTTTCAGGCGGCCGAACCAACCTTTTTTCCGGGGCGTTTCTTCTTCTGTCATGAATGCTCTAATTCCGCGATAAGTATGCCATTTTCATAGCCTGTTACCCGCACCTTTGCAACTTGTCCCGGTGCTAAATCCGCCAGAATCTTGGCCGGGGCAAAATGTTCCGTATGCCCAATAACCGATTTGCCTGCTTCCTGCTCTTTTTCCACCAATATAGACGCCACTTTGCCCACTTGCGCGGCCATATAACGGTCGAACTGCTGTTGCCCCAAATGACGCAACCGTGCGGCCCGTTCTTTTCGGATTACTTTCGGTACAGGCGGCATTTTGGCCGCTGGGGTGCCTTCCCGCGCACTATAAGGAAAGACATGAAGGTAGGTCAGATCACATTCCTCAACCAATTTCAGGCTGTTCTGGAACATCTCTTCCGTTTCCGTGGGGAAACCGGCAATGATATCGGCACCAAAAACCACATCCGGGCGCGCAAGGCGCACGCGGCGGCAAAATTCAATGGTGTCTTCTCTGGAATGGCGCCGTTTCATACGCTTCAGCACCATATTATCGCCTGCTTGCAAGCTCAAATGAAGATGAGGCATCATGCGCTCGTCCTCGGTGATTACCTGAAAAAGAGCCTCATCAATCTCGATAGAATCGATGGAACTTAACCGTAATCGTTTCAGGTTCGGAACGAGTTTTAAAATCTGCTGACACAGCGTGCCAAGGGTTGGGTTGCCCGGCAGGTCAGGACCATATGACGTGATATCCACACCCGTGATAATCACTTCCTGATAACCATTTCCCACAAGCCGTTTTACCTGACGAATAACCTCACCCGCAGGTACGGACCGGCTGTTGCCCCGGCCATAAGGAATGATACAGAAGGTACAGCGGTGATCGCAGCCATTCTGCACCTGAACAAAGGCCCGCGTACGTTCGGCATAGCCCTCTATCAGGTGATTGGCCGTTTCCTTAACCGCCATGATATCATTGACCAGCAGCTTTTCCGTATTGCCCAGTCCGAAATTCTGATAGCTTTCCACCTTGAGCTTTTCTTCATTGCCCAACACCTGATCCACCTCATCCATATCGCGGAATTTTTCTGGTGTGATCTGTGCGGCACAACCGGTGACGATGATTTTAATATCGGGATTTTCTTTTCGAGTCCGCCGGATTGACTGCCGCGCCTGTCGTGTGGCCTCGGCGGTAACGGCACAGGTGTTAAAGATCACCACATCCTTCAAGCCAGCCTGATCCGCGTGATTCTTCATCACCTCTGATTCATAGGTGTTTAACCGACAGCCAAAGGTCACGACCTTAGCTTTATTATCCGGGGAGGCCGTCACGAGAGCTGCTCCAGGTCAATCTGCCCCTTAAATACAGACGTAACACCACCGGTCATCTGTACATGGTTATCACTGCCCCACGCCATATGCAGCGTGCCGCCGTCAAGTTCCACAACGGCCCGACGATCCACAAGTCCCCGCACTGTCGCCGCTACAATCACCGCGCAAGCAGCCGACCCACAGGCTTCGGTTATACCCGCACCGCGTTCCCATACCCGGTGGCGTAAATGGCCGTTGCCTTTATCTTCGACGATGCTCACATTGACCCGTTCTGGGAACAATGGATGGTTCTCTATCTGTGGTCCAAGCTCAGTAAGGGGAATATCCTCTATGGATTGCACAAAGAAAACCGCATGGGGATTGCCCATATTGACCGCAACCGGATGGGACAGAGGCCCAACCTCCAGTGCTAAATCATCCGTATCCATATTTTCAGCTAGCGGAATCTGTTGCCAGTCCCGCAAAGGCTCGCCCATATCCACCTGTATCAGCTCACCGTCCCGCTTGGCACGGAGCAGTCCAGCCCCGGTTTCAATGGTTACGGTCTCGCTGTTTTTTTCCCGCATCAGAATATCTCCGACACAGCGGGTGGCATTGCCACAGGCATTGACTTCACTGCCGTCCGCATTCTGAATCCGCATGAAGACATCTGCCTTGGCACTGGGCAACAAAGTGATAAGTTGATCACAGCCAATACCGCGATTACGGCTGGCAATATGGCGTACCTGATCCTCGGACAAATCAAGCTGATCAGCCCGTCCATCAAATATCACAAAATCATTTCCCAGCCCGTGCATTTTCTGAAAATCACGCAGAGACCACTGTTTTTTGAACGTCATACTGCCATATATGGTCTGATTCGGCCAAAAGTCCATAAAAATCGTGAATCAAGGAACCCAACCTCCCCTACGAAGGCAAGGCCAGCGACCGCCCGAGCCAACGCGAGGATAGCCTAGACAAAGCGCCGGCATCTGAGGCCAAAACAAAAAATACCCGAAGCCCCAAGGCGAAGGCAAGCGCAAGGGCGCGCCCGAGCCAACGCGAGGATAAGCCTAAGCAAAGCGCCGGCGACTGAGGCTAAACTAAAAAACACCTAAACCAAAAACACTCCTTCACCCAAAAATAAGTGGTACCAAAGCATAAGATAAACTTGTCACCACCACGATCGCCACAAGGTTAAGACGGAAACCCGCATTAACCATTTGGGGAATAGTGACTTTTCCGGTGGAATAGATCACCGCATTGGGCGCTGTAGCGACAGGTAACATAAAGGCACAACTGGCCGACAGCGCCACCGGAGCGAACAACATCATGGGATCGATGCCAGTGGTCACCGCCAAAGCCCCTAATACGGGCAGCAACGTCGCCACCGTCGCCGTATTGCTGGTCAATTCGGTCAGGAAGACCACCAGCATGACCAAACACAAAATCATAAGAATCAACGGCATCGTCCCCATAGCGGACATGGCCGTCCCCAACCAAATGGCAAGGCCCGATGTTTTAACCCCCGCAGCCAGACTTAAGCCTCCGCCAAACAACAGTAATACACCCCAGGGAATCTTGTTAGCCGTATCCCAATCCAATAACGCTGTAGATTTCTCAGTCGTGCAGCCGGACGGAATAATGAACAACAGTACGGCACCGCCAATGGCAATCATGGCATCATTTAACCATAATATAATGTGAAAATTTTGCTGAACCGGAACCCGGAACACCCATGACAGGGCCACCAGTAAGAAAACACAGGCCACGCGTTTTTGCGGCACGGTCATCGGCCCCATCGCCGCTAGCTCCTTTTGCAGAAGGCTTTGTGCCACTGGCGCATCGGACAGATTAAAAGGATACGCCCATTTGGTCAGCACAAACCACGCTACCGGCACCATAATAATCACCGTCGGAATACCAAATAACATCCATGTAAAAAAGCTGATCTCTATATCATAAGTTTCCCGCATAAAGCTGACCACGAACAGATTTGGCGGCGTGCCAATGGGCGTGCCAAGCCCCCCAATGCTGGCGGCATAAGCAATGCCTAAGACCAGACACAGGATGAAGCCTTGATGCTTGGCCGAACTATCTTTGACGATTTCCCCGGCCAAGGACAAAGCAATAGGAATCATCATAATCGTGCTGGCCGTGTTGCTAATCCACATGGACATAAGCGCTGTGGCCGCCATAAATCCGCCAATGATAGCCGTAGGATTATCCCCGACCCGTACCAGAATATTCAACGCCAGCCGCCGGTGTAAATTCCACCGAGCCAAGGCCGTGGCAATGATAAAACCGCCCAATAACAAGAATATGGTCGGCCGCGCATAGGGCGCAGAACTTTCTGCCATCGTTAAAACCCCCACCGCCGGGAACAGCAAAAGCGGCAGCAAGGATGTAATTGGGATCGGCAGAACCTCTGTCGCCCACCATGCTGCCAAAAGAAGCGCAATGCCCGCCGTATGCCATGCCATCCCCCCCATGCCCGCCGGGGCTGGAATAATCAATGGCATCACAAAAAACAACAGGCCAACGATTAGCCCAATCTTGCGGGTTTTATTCATGAATAGTCTTCCCTCTTACGGCGCAATTCTGAACCGACTTTATTTTATGTTCCCCAGATTTTCCCCAAGAATTCTCAAGGTTTCAAAATATATTAAATCGTAAGGTCATAAAGTCAATTTTACATTTCATTTAACCGACAAATTCAATATAATGGAAAAAATAAACCATAGAGAATTAAAAAATATGCCCAGAAATGCACCGCCGGACGTTGGCCGAAAAATCAAATTACTGCGCGCGGAACAGAAACTCACACTGGAGCAATTGGCCCAGATGTCTGGGGTTTCAAAATCTATGCTGTCTCAGATTGAACGGGGCCGCACCAACCCGACATTGGCAATTCTATGGACCCTGACACAATCACTTGAAATCGATATTTCTGATCTATTAAACGCTGACCAGAATGACGGGCCGGACAGTGCCAAAATCACCCACATCAAAGCCCATCAAACCCCGAAAATACAAAGTGCGGATGGAAAATGCACGCTGAAAATACTTGGCCCCATTGATCTTGTGACTAAAACAGAATGGTATGACATGACCATGACAACCGGGGGACTGCTCGAATCAGAGGGCCATGCCGAAGGCACCAAAGAACATTTAACGCTATTAGAAGGCACATTATCCGTGCGCAATGGTACGGAAGAGATTATTCTTTCTACCGGGGATACCGCCCGATATGACGCAGATATCCCTCATTATATTGAAAACAAAGGAAAAAATATGGCCCGTGCGCTGATGATTGTCCTGACACCTTGATTATTTAATCCAATATATTAAAATATTTATTTTAATTGACCAATATATTAAACTATGTTCCATTATAGTGTAATTTATAGAGGATGGTGTAATGACTCAAACATATGCGGCCTATTTAAAAACCCAATTACAAAGCCTGAAAGATCAGGGCCTATACAAAGCGGAACGAATAATTACCAGCCCGCAAAAAACCGAAGTTACCGTATCCACAAGCGGTGATCAGCCCTTTATCAATTTTTGCGCCAATAATTATCTCGGCCTGTCCAATGATAAAACCTTGATAGACACGGCAAAGGCGGCCCTTGATCACTATGGCTACGGCATGTCATCAGTTCGCTTTATTTGCGGAACACAGGATATCCATAAACAATTAGAAGACCGCTTGGCGCGCTTTTTACGTCAGGAAGATGTCATTCTATACCCCAGTTGTTTTGACGCCAATGCCGGCCTGTTCGAAACCCTGCTTGGACCGGAAGATGCGATCATTTCCGACGCGTTGAACCATGCCAGTATCATCGATGGCATACGCCTCTCCAAACCCAAAAGGTTCCGCTATGACAATAACGATATGGCCGCGCTGGAAGATTGCCTGATACAGGCACAGGACTGCCGCTTTCGCTTGATTGCCACAGATGGCGTCTTTTCCATGGACGGCATTCTTGCCAATTTACCTGCTATCTGTGATCTTGCCGATAAATATGACGCCCTTGTCATGGTTGATGACAGCCATGCGGTGGGCTTCATGGGCGAGACAGGAGCCGGAACGCCGGAACATTGGGGAGTTAGTGACCGCATTGATATTCTTACCGGAACACTGGGTAAGGCATTAGGCGGCGCGTCTGGTGGCTACACTGCGGCCTCAAAAGAAATCGTCGATTGGCTGCGCAACCGTTCCCGACCTTATCTTTTCTCCAACACACTCGCCCCTGTGATTGCCGCCACCACTTGCAAAGTTTTGGATATTTTACAAGAAAGCGACGACCTACGCCGCCGTCTCCATGAAAACAGTGATTATTTCCGACAACAAATGACCCTCGCGGGATTTCATCTGGCCGGTTCGAACCATCCTATCATTCCGGTCATGCTCGGTGATGCAAAACTGGCCGCCCATATGGCTGAAAGACTGCTCACAGAAGGAATTTTCGTCGTCGGCTTTTCCTTCCCGGTCGTGCCCCAAGGTAAAGCCCGTATCCGCACCCAGATATCCGCCGCCCATAGCCGGCAACAGCTAGATACAGCCATTTCAGCCTTTATCCGTATTGGCCGCGAGCTGAAAATTATTACTTAAAGGACCCGACAGATGAAAGCACTGGTTAAAGCAAAAGCCGAAGAAGGCATCTGGTTACAAGATATTCCCATCCCGGAAATTGGACCCAATGATGTTCTGATCAAAGTGAAAAAAAGCGCAATTTGCGGCACAGACATTCATATTTACAACTGGGATAAATGGGCTCAAAGCACTATTCCCATCACCCATCCGATCCCCATGGCCGTGGGGCATGAATTTTCCGGCAAGATCGTTGAAATGGGATCAGAAGTCCGTGGACTATCTCTCGACCAGAGAGTTTCCGGTGAAGGTCATATAACCTGTGGCCATTGCCGAAATTGTCGGGCAGGAAAAAGGCATCTGTGCCGGAACACCGTCGGCATAGGCATCAACAGGTCCGGTAGTTTCGCAGAATATGTCGCCATTCCAGCGGTTAATATCTGCCCCCTGTCCGATAGTATTAGCGATGATTTAGGAGCCATTTTAGACCCGCTGGGCAATGCATCCCACACAGCGCTCGAATTTGATTTGGTGGGCGAAGACGTATTGATTACCGGGGCTGGCCCCATTGGTATCATGGCCGTTGCCATTGCCCGCAAAGTCGGCGCCCGGAATATTGTCATCACCGATGTCAATGATTACCGCTTAGGGATCGCCAAACAAATGGGCGCCACCCGCGCAGTTAATATATCACGCAAATCCTTGCCCGATGTGATGGCCGAACTTGACATGACCGAAGGATTCGACGTGGGCCTTGAAATGTCCGGCATCCCCACAGCCTTTAATGATATGCTCAACGCCATCAATCATGGCGGAAAGCTGGCCTTGCTAGGTATTCTACCCGACGCGACAGGCATTGACTGGACGCAAGTAATTTTCAAAGGGTTGGAAATCCACGGCATTTATGGCCGAAAAATGTTTGAAACATGGTACAAAATGATCGCTCTGTTGGAAGGCGGACTGGATATTAGCTCGGTCCTGACTCATTCTTTCCACATTGATGATTTTCAGGAAGGTTTTGACATTATGCGATCCGGCCAATCCGGCAAGGTGATATTGGACTGGACGCAAGACTAACCCACAGAATGTCTCACTCCACAGGGAAGATCATGGCAATTTCGGTCCCGACCCCGACCTGACTTTGAATATGGAAGTCGCCGTCAAGCAATTCCACAAAAGCCTTCACCAAGGGCAGCCCCAGTCCGGTTCCCTGTTGACGCCGCACCAGATAAGAATCTGTCTGGCCAAAAGCCTCCAGCGCGATCACCAGTTCAGCTTCTGACATCCCTACGCCCGTGTCCTTCAGAACGATTTTTACCCGCCCGTCTTTTTCCACATCCGCAGACAGCATTATCTCACCACCTTCGGGGGTGAATTTAATGGCATTACTCAGCAGGTTCAGGAAGATTTGTTTGACCATGCGTTCATCGGATTGGATCGCAGGCAAATCATCGGAGATACTATTGTGAGTCTCCAGTTCCCCCTTGGCAATGGAATTGCGCACCATACGCAGGGTTTGCTCCGCAATATCCTGAATATAAACCGTTTCAATTGTAGTGGTAAAATTGCCGGATTCCACCTTGGACAAATCAAGGATTTCATTGATGATTTGCAGCAGATGATGCCCGCTTTGGTTGATATCCACGGCATATTCACTGACTTTATCTTTACGGTCGGTATTTTCTGTCACGCTAGAGATCAGGTCGGAGAAGCCGATAATCGCATTCAACGGCGTGCGAAGTTCGTGGGACATATTGGCCAGAAATTCCGATTTGGCCCGATTGGCCTTTTCCGCATCAAGAAGGGCCACTTCCAGTTTTTTCTTCTCTGCGTCCCGTTCCTGCAAATATCGCAAACGGAATACCGCGAAAGTAAGTACCGAAAGGCACAGAAACAGGCTGATCAGGCGAATCAAAACAATTTCGCTTGGTTCTTTATTTAATCTGACCTTGGGGGAGGCAACAATTTGCCACGAGCCACCGGGAACAGAAACCGATAACCTGACATTATCATCTATGAAGGAGATCTTGTCTCCGTGGAAAACATCCCCGTCCGCGCCCATACCATCCCGGCCCCGTATGGAAATATTATAATCCTGATGATCAATACCGGTCCCCTCAAATAATTCATTCACATCAATCAGGCCCGATATGATTCCCCAAAAGCTGCCCGCGGATTTAGTGCCATTATCTTCTGCCAGATACACCGGTGTCCGGGCGATCAACACCTCTTTCCCCTGTACCGACATAAGAGGACCCGCCGTTACTTGCTCTCCTCTGGCTTTCGCGAGAAAGGCCAAATCCCGATAGTCTCCGGTTTGACGATAATCAAGTCCCAGCGCCGCCTTGTTTTCCTCATAGGGATAAACATATTTCACCACCATATCCGGGGCGGCGCCGATACTGATAATATGAGACTTCTGACGCAAGAGATTACGGGTAAAAATATTAAACCCTTCTTCTGCAATATCTGGATTAACTGAGATATACGCCGCCAAGGCACTGAGTTGAAAAAGGGATTTATTCAGCTCCCGTTCCAGATTTGACCTGACCACAGACAGGGATTGCAGCGAATCCAGTTTCGCATGCCGATGTAAGCTGTCCCGTTCTATATGTCCCGCAAGAAAGCCAATACTGGCGATCGCCACAAACGTCGCAAAGCTCAACCCTATAAATAGCCCAGCGTTTTGAATATGATGTTTAACAAAATATTGAATGGATACGATGAACTTCTTCATGAACATGGCGAAATACTCAATAAACTTAATGGCAGGAAATAGTGATATTGCGTTTTTCCAGATATTTCTGGTGATAATCTTCCGCTGGCCAAAATTGGGCCGCATCGGTAATTTCCGTTACAATCGGATCAGACCACGAGCCGGAGGCATTCCATTCTGTTCGGGATTTCTTCGCTGTATTTTTCTGTTGGTCGGAATAATAATAAACCGCTGACCGATATTGGCTACCGCAATCCGGCCCCTGTCGATTCAAAGTTGTCGGATCATGACTTTGCCAGAAAAAATTCAGCAATTGATCAAAGCTGATGCGGTCAGGATCAAATGTTACCTCGACAACTTCCGCATGGTTGGTCCGTCCGGTACATACAGCCTCATAGGACGGGTTATCAATATGCCCCCCCATATAGCCGACAACCGATGATATAACGCCGTCCAACTTGTCAAAGCCCAGTTGAACACCCCAAAAACAACCCGCTGCAAACGTTGCCTTTTCCATAATCCTTACTCCGTTTGGACTATAGATATCCTATTCCCTTAAAAAGAGCAATTCATTCCGCTGAGCAATTTTTTTACGGTGCCGGGTCCGGGTTTTGCAGATGAATTTCATTCACCCCCTGCTCCAAATCCTCGCTCCAATTCACGTCAAATGCCGCAATATTTTCCTTGAGCTGGTCCATCGTTGTCGCCCCAATGATAGAGGACCCAACAAACGGCCGGCTATCAACAAATTTCTGCGCTAATTGCAACAGCGTGATGCCGTTATTTTGAGCTAAGGTCCGGTATTTTTCGATGGCGGCCTCTACCCCCGGCTTTCTGTATCTGTCCGCGAAATCAGGATATAATTGCTGACGACTACCCATCGGTAACTTCCCGTCCAGATATTTACCGCTTAACGCGCCCCCGGCAATGGGGGAATAGGCCAAAAGAGACACATCCTCTCGCAAGGAAACCTCCGACAGGCCCTGTTCAAACAAACGGTTCAGCAAATTATAGGCATTCTGTATGGACTGTATCTTTGGCACGCCATCCTGTTCGCCGTGGTTCAGACATTTCATAACGCCCCACGCGGTTTCATTGGACAGCCCCACATGGCGAATTTTTCCCTGCCGTACTAAATCATCCAAAACACCCAAGGTCTCGGCCAGAGGAATGACCTCTGTCTGATCATCATGAACATATCCCCGTGAGTCAGAAAAAAGATTCAAAGGCCGGTCTGGCCAATGCAATTGATAAAGATCCACATAGTCGGTTTTCAGACGACGTAGACTTTGCTCAAGAGCTTCTGTGATCTGTTCCCGGTTAAGACGCGTGATATTGGCAGAGCTGCGAAACCAATCCATGCCGCTGCGCCCGACAATCTTAGTTCCCAGAATGATTTTATCCCGGCCGCCCCGCGCCGCCATCCAATTGCCAATATATTGCTCGGTAAAACCAAATGTTTCCTTGCGCCGTGGCACCGGATATAATTCGGCCGTATCAAAAAAGTTAATGCCTTGATCCACAGCATAATCCATCTGTGCCCCTGCATCCTGCTCCGTATTCTGCTCCCCCCAAGTCATCGTTCCAAGACAGATATTGGAAACCTTTAAATCCGTCCGGCCAAGCTTGTTATATCTCATAATACGCCCCTTTATTTTTTATGACGTTGTAAATATGACGGATGAAAACAAAATTTAAAAGCTCTAAAATAAAATGGCCACCGAACGGTAATCCGGTGGCCATCAAAATTATCTTCTGCAATAGGGGCTTTCTAAAATTTAGCCGCCACGGTGAACCATAACTTCCTAGTATCAACCGAGTGGGTATCCGCATTATAATCGGCATATTTCACAGCCACACTATAATTTTTGTTAATTTTATATGACACCACCGCATCAAGCTCCTCACCATAGTCCGTATCGCCGAATTGTGAGGTAAATTTATGATAAATCACGGCCGCCTTCAGGCCCTTCATCGCTCCGTCAAATTTATAGGCTCCGGTGATATAACAATCTTGCAGGCCCGCGGCTGGCGTACCCAGGAATTTATCGGCCCAGCCATTAAATTTATGCAATGTGGCCAAAGGTGTTTTGAAACTTGCGGTTCCCGTGTCATTGCTGCCCAATGATTCATAGGATACTTTCACTGTTGCCCCGGAAAAGTTAATCCCCGCTGTTGCCAGAAAGTAATTCACCGAATAATCACCGGGATTATTTGACGCATCTGTCTGATTGGCATATTCAAGTTCATAGAGAAGATTGGTTTTATCCGCCACCTTGGTTTTACCCGCGAAACGGATACCAAAGCTATTGGTGGAAAAGCCTGCCACATCATTATTGTCCAGAAGATACGCATATGCTGTGATCTTGCCGAATTTCAATCCGCTATATTCCGCATTGAATAAATGATGATTGGAGGAATGATCTCCCGCAGGGCTATCATTGCCGAAAATACGGTTCACATTCCACACATAGGCGTAGAATAATTTAATATCCGGGACAGATGTATTGACCACGGTCACAGAATCCAAATTCTGGTCATTCTGACGCCAGCCTACAGTTCCCACAAAACGCAAATTACCAAGATTGACGGATTGACGGCCTGCGCTAATTTTCATGCCCTCAAAAGCATAGGACATATAAGCCTGATTGACCTCCGTATGGCTTGGGTCTGCCACAACCGGATAGGCCCCATTGCCATTGATCGTATTATTATAATTCTCATCAGCAAGATTACGGGAATCCTCAAACTCGATCACACCGGAAAAGCCCTGATAACTTCCGCTTTTATAACCCAGCTTGGTATTGAGGGTGAAGGCGCTCGCATTATTGACAAAACCCGCCTGATCCACATCCTCATACCGGGCACGCACTTTTAAGTAAGGCGTCCCGCCGGTCACGGCCTCGGCCAATGTTTCCGCTGCATTATCTGCGGAAAAAGCATATGTTGATGTGCTAAATAAAATAGCTGTTGAGGCCAGAAGAAGACCGCTGAATATTATTTTTGACTGTCCCATGATTTGTTCCTGTTACGCATAAAAAAATCTATTGTTTTACTCTCCCTCTGCCGTCAAACAAGTTCGCCAAAACCCAGCGTATGACTAAAAACATCAGGAACGGAACATTTTAGATAAAAACCATTAACAAGATGTATATTTATTTACCAACATCTTTGACATATCCGCAAACTCAATAGAAGTCAGCGCCTCTCAGCCACCCTCGTGCCGTCCATAACATTATTTCCCGGATGGACAATCACCCGGTCAAATTCACGAAGACCGTCAAGAATCTCCGCCTCCCGGTCATTCTTGCGCCCCACGGTCACCGACTGCAATATGGCCCGACCGTCCTGCACAACAAAAGCTGACCATTGTTCTTTTTGACGGAATAGCGCACTGACAGGTACATTCAACACATTTTCAGCCTTGTCCACTATGATACTCGCCTCTACCCGAAATGCATCGCCCAAGCTTTCCCATTTCTCCAAGGGGTCAATGAAGTCCAGAATGATATTCACCCGCTGTTCCTCAACACCCAACGCAGAAATCTTGGTATAGCCACTGGGTTCCACCAACCGCACCTGCGCCCGGATATCCTGTTCGCCGCCCCAGCGTTTGACTAGCGCCAAATCCCCGGCCTGAATCTTAACCGCATTTCGAGACAGCATCTCAATAACAATTTCCAGATCTTCCGGGTCCCCCACTTCCACCAAAGCAGTCCCCATGGGAATCACGCCCTCACTTTCATGGAGGATACGCAATACCTTGCCATCCACCGGCGCATGCACACAAACCTGACAGACCATCGCCGCTATCCGTTTCCGCACCGGGCTGAACCAATTGAGCCTCTGCGGCCACCAGTCGGCTGGCCATCACTTCAAGGTCGGCAAGGGCGGTTTTAACCTCGGCTTTACGCATTTTAACCTGAAGATCATTCTGTTCCAATCGGGCAATGGATACATTGCCCTTTTTAAACAATTCTTCTGAACGGCCATATTCCGCCAACGCAAATTCCAGCTCGGCCCGCGCTCGGTCTACTTTTGAGGCCGCAAGCCCTGAGGCCGCCTTGGCCCCCTGCACGTCCGCACGAGCCTGTGTCTCGGATCGTCTGTCCAGAAATCTCGGATCCGCAGGGGTCATATTGGCGATGATCGTAATCCCGGCTTTAACCGTGTCCCCCGGTTCACTTTCAATGCGCATCACCCGACCTTCTATGGGGGCCGAAACCACGTAAATATCCCGAATTCGGGTCTTGCCTTCCCCATCAAGGGTAATTAGAATATCCCCCCGACGAACCTCGGCCAGATCAACTTGTTCCGCCTCCGGAATGAAGGCATAAACAAGCAAGCCAACGAGCAACAGACCGATGCCATATTTCACCAGTGTTTTAATTTTTTTCAATGACATTATTCAACCCCCTTTTGGGCACTTACCAAATCAATATTTTCCACCTGTCGCCACACAAGATAAAAGGACAGGACCGAACTGACAATCACAATAATCACCGACAGGCCATACGTATCCTTGTCAACGATCACCGGAATGCGAAACAATTCCGTATCCATGGATTGCGCCATACCAAGAACCATCAAATAGCCAATACCCAGCCCCACCGGGATCGCCATCAGGATAATGATGGTCATTTCCCCGAACAGGATATAGGCCACCTCCCCCCTCGTCAGGCCCAGCACCCGGAGCGAGGCCAGTTCGCGGCCCCTCTCGGACAAGGCGATCCGGGCCGTATTATAAATCACACCAAAGGAAATCAGGCTGGCAAAGATAATATTCATCGCTACCATCTTCAGGATATTCTCCCCTATGATATCTCGAAATATCTCCCGCGCTTTTTTAAGGATATTCATACTGGCGATCGCCGGAATATCTTTGATCTTCTGAAACAAAGGCCCATTCCACAGCGGATCAACCATAACAAAAGCTCCGGTAATCACAGCTCCTTCGTTCAGATGCTGATTCAACTGGTCAATATTCATGAAGGCGCTGAGCCCGATAAATTCCTCAACAATTTCTGCCACCCGGATTTTCAAGGTCGGGCGACGATCCTCCAGAACTTCTACCGTCAGGATATCGCCTTTCTTCACATGCAGCACCTCTGCCAATTTGGACGACAGGGCCAATCCCTGCTCAGGAATCCGTGCTGCCCTCAGATCACGGTCCAGAATACGGTGCAAATCCGGCTCAGGTGCCAGTCCCATAATAGAAGAGCGCTTGGCGTAATGCCCAAATTTCAGAAAGACCGCTACGGACCGCACCGGCTCCACCTTAAGTACGCCCGGCAGCAGCCGTATTTCCTCCAACGCATTGATGGAGCGGGGTTCCACAAAGCCCAGACTGATATCCTCCCGCTGGGCCATATCGAACTGGACCTCCAACATGTAATTTATGGAATCCTCCATGAAAAAAGCAAATATCAGGATCGACATGGACAGACCAATCCCCACCGTGGAAAACAAGGTGCGCACGGGACGCCGTTCAACGTGACGAATGACAATGCGAAACAGGTGAGAGAAATATTTCTCCAACCCCATACGTTCCAGAAAAGTACGGCGGAAATGGGTTGGGCTTTCGGGCCGCATGGCTTCCGCCGGGGGCAGTTTCGCCGCCGCCCGAATGGCTGTCAACGTCCCGATAACCGCTGAAACCGTACAAAAAAGTACGGAAAAAATCATCACCTCTGCGGAAAAAGAAAATTGTAAAATCGGAAAATGGAAAAACTGGGTATACATATTGGTCATGCCTGCGCCCAACCATACACCTGTCCCCACCCCCAGAATACTGCCGACCACCACCACCATCAAAACCATTTTCAGATAATGCAGGGAAATTTCCCCATTGGTATAGCCCACGGCCTTTAACATGCCGATCTGTTCCCGTTGAGTCGCCACCTGACGGGTCATCACCACGTTGACCAGAAAAGCCGCCACACACAAGAAAATCACCGGCGCGAAATATCCCATCACCCGCAGCTGATCCATCTCATTCTGCACAAACCAGTTGGACATCTGTTCGTCCCGTCCATAAGAAATCAGACCGCCGTATGGTTTTAAAATAATATCCAGCTCTTGTTTGATATTCTCCTGATTGCCGCCCCGGTCCATGCGGATCGAAATATCGTTAAAGGCTCCATCCATATCCACCGCCGCCTCCAGCGACCGCTGGCTCATCCAAAATGTGCCAAAGCGTTTATCATCCGGGAATAACGCCCCCGGACCCAAGGAATAAACATATTCCGGCGACAGAACAATGCCGACAATTTTTAGCGCCTGACGATGACCATTGATCACCATACTGATCCGATCACCCAAGGCAAACCCATGGGCATCGGCAAAGGCCTCACTACTTAGAATGGCCCCATCCTCATCCGGGTACAACATGCGGCCCCGACGCAAATACAGGTTATTCAACAACGGTGTCCGACCATCGGGCAGAGAAATCAGCTTACCCGTGGCTGGCTCATCCATACCGTCCACCTGTATGGTCACGCCGAAAACCACCCGCATTTCCACCGCTGAAACCCCCGGAATATCCATCACCTGTTGTTTGATGCCTTGGGGAGCGCGTTGTAATTGGGCAAAGACATCGGCAAACTGATAGCGGTCATAATAAACGTCCTGACTGAGCTTCAGGGAATCAATCACCCCGAATGACATAATAAAAGTGGAAATCCCGCAGGCCATAACCAGAATAATCGCCAGCATCTGGCCCTTTATACGCCACAGGTCGCGCATCAGTTTTTTATTCAGCGCTTCTATCATTTTACCAGCTTATCTCCTCTGGTCCGACCGGATTTTTATTCACCTTCACATCGACTACCTGCCCATCACCGAAATAGATCACCCGGTCCGCCATATCGGCAATGGCCGCATTATGGGTGATAATGATGGTCGTCGTGCCGTAATTTTTATTCACCTCCTGCAAGGCTTTCAAAACCACGATCCCGGTCTCACTGTCCAAGGCCCCGGTTGGCTCATCACACAACAGAACCTCTGGCCGTTTGGCAAGAGCGCGGGCGATGGCGACCCGTTGCTGTTCCCCACCAGATAGCTGTGATGGAAAATGCCGCGCCCTATTCTCTAGGTTTACCGCTTTCAAAGCCTCCATAGGCGGAATCGGATCAAGGGCAATATCCGTGACAAGCGCCACATTCTCATAAGCGGTCAGGCTGGGCACCAGATTATAGGACTGAAAAACAAAGCCCACATTATGACGGCGGAACCGGGTCAATTGTTGTTCGGAATAATCCGATAATTTGTCTTTCTTGAAATAAACTTCCCCTGATGTGGGGCTATCCAGCCCACCAATAATATTTAGAAAAGTGGATTTTCCGCTGCCCGAGGGGCCAAGCAGCACAACCATATCACCCTTGGGGATTTCCAGCGTCACCCCGCGCAAGGCCTGAACCACTGTTTCCCCCGTGACATAATCTTTGGTCAACCCTTCTGTTCGAAAGGTAATATTTCCGTTCACGCCATTATTTTCACTCATACCACGAAGCTATAACGGAAAAGACCGGCTTGCAAGTTAAAGACATCATCCGTAAGCTATAAACGACTTGAAAGGATATTCTTTTATGAATTGGCTGACCATTCTACCGCCGATTGTAGCGATCACCGTCGTGATCTGGCGCAAGGAAGTTATTCTCGCTCTGTTTCTGGCTATTTTCACATCGGAAATTTTACTGTTAACGGCACCAGATGTCATGGCTCCCCTGTCTGGTTTTCTGGCCTCTCTGGAAAGAATCATTCAGGTCTTCACCGATGCGGGCAACAGCCGAATATTAATGTTCAGCCTTATGGTCGGGGCTCTTTTGGCCTTTATCCGCGTCTCCGGTGGCGTCACCGCCATGGTGGAAATGTTGATCAAAAACGGCCTTGCCAAAAGTCGCCGTTCCGTTGGCATCTTAACGACGCTCACCGGCATTGTAATCTTCATCGAATCCAACCTGAGCGTTTTAACCGCTGGCATTTTATCCCGTGGGTTATTTGATAAATATGGCATGAGCCGCGCCCGTCTGGCCTATATCATCGACAGCACCAGCGCCCCCATCTGCATCCTGATCTTGCTGAATGGTTGGGGCGCCTATATCTTGGCCCTACTCAGCGGCTATCAGTTTGAACAGTCCGCCGCGCAGATTTTATGGGGTACTATCCCGCTTAATTTCTATGCGCTGGTCACATTGGCTCTGGTTTTCTATACGGTGATCAGCACCCGCGTACATGGCCCCATGAAGGACAGCGATGCCAAGGCAGAGGTCCTCACCACCGACCACAGCCACGAATATCCGCCGACCAAGGCCCGCTTTATGATCCTGCCCCTGCTGACAATGGTTGGAGGCATGATCGGCTTTATGTTTTGGACCGGTGACGGGGATATGGCCAGCGGCAATGGATCAAAATCGGTACTTTATGCCACAGCACTGGCCTGCCTTGTCGCCTATATCATGATGCTGGCCAGCCGTAAATTTAGCCATATTCAGCTGGTCGCAACCGGTTTTCGCGGCATGGGCGAGTTGCTTCCTCTGGTCACCATAGTATTATTTTCATTAGCTCTGGGTGCCAGCCTGAAACAATTAGGCACCGGCGTATTCATTGCCGGACTGTCGGGGAATTCTTGCCGCTGGTTCTGGTGGTGCCTGTATTATTCCTCAGCGGGGCGATGATGTCTTTCACCACCGGGACGTCATGGGGAACCTTTGCCATATTGATTCCCCTTGGCGTGCCGCTGATCCATACATTAGGCCTACCACCATCACTTGTGCTATCCGCCATATTGGGTGGCGGGGTTTTTGGCGATCATTGTTCCCCCATATCCGATACCACGGCAGTTTCGGCCATTGCCAGCGGCTGTGATCTTTTGGAACATGTCAAAACCCAACTGCCCTATGCCCTGCTTGCCGGTGGCATAACATTCATACTCTATCTGATCGCAAGCTTTGTCATGGTCGTTTAACGCATCATCAAATTAGCGGCACAATCGCATATTTCGTCAACAGGGCTGTCATCCGTATAAATACCGTCAATCAACAGCCGCGCCAAACCATGCAGCGTACCCCAATTAACCTGAGCAAGGCGCAAACTATCCTCACCTGAAGGCAAAACCCCCTGTTCCTGACATTCTCTGGTCATGACCACCTGTTTCTGGAAAATATCATAAGCCGTGGCTTTTAAGCTGTCCGTTGCTGAATCCTGTTTCCAGATCGCCCGGCCAAACATTAAGTCATAATATTCTGCCTGCTCCATAGCATAGGTCATATACCACCGAATATAGCTCCGGTAACGTTCCGCCGGGGTTTTGGTTTCATCCTTAAATATCGCATCGATTTCTTTCTGCCACAGACGAAACCCTTCTTCTGCAAGGGTGCAGAGCAGAACGTTCTTATCTTTGAAATAATGATAGGCTGCCGTACGCGACACCCCGACACGATCGGCCAGCTTTCGCAGGGACACGGCCTCGACCCCACCAGCACCAATCATCTGGCGGGTGGCATCAATCAATTTCTGACGCAAATCATCATGGTGATAACTTTTGCCCCTATCTTTATTCTCATCTTGCATTTTTTTACGCATAATAAGGAGCTTAACGCCCAATCTTGACACTGTCAAATTACAATGATATAAATCCATTATATAGACCTGAATATAGACCTGAATTGTTAAATCAACATACTAAGGAAACCCCATGTCCGCTTCTCCCTATCCCAAATTATTAACCCCCCTTGATCTGGGCTTCACCACCCTGAAGAACAGAGTATTGATGGGGTCCATGCATACGGGCCTCGAAGAAGCCAAAGACGGGCACCTGCGTCAGGCCGTCTTTTTCGCCGCCCGTGCTCGCGGTGGTGTGGGATTGATTGTGACCGGCGGCATTGGTCCAAACCGGGCCGCCTCCGTCCATGCGGGCTCTCGAATTTTAGAGACGGACGAAGATGTCATCCATCACAAGGTCATCACCGACGCCGTACATGAAGCGGACGGAAAAATCTGCATGCAGATCCTTCATACCGGTCGTTATGCCTATAATGAAAAGCTGATTGCCCCCTCGCCCATCAAGGCCCCCATCAATCCTTTTGTTCCCCACGAAGTAACCGCCGAGGAAATTGAACAGGAAATCCAGAGCTTTGTCACCTCTGCGGCACTGGCCCAAAAATCCGGTTATGACGGTGTGGAAATCATGGGCTCAGAGGGATATTTCTTGAACCAGTTCATTGTCACCCGCACCAATCAGCGGACCGATGAATGGGGTGGTGCCTATGAAAACCGCATCAAATTATCTGTGGAGATCGTCCGGCGGGTGCGCGAGGCAGTCGGCAAAAAATTCATCATCATCTTTCGCCTGTCTATGCTAGATCTGGTAGAGGACGGCAGCAGCCATGACGAGGTCATTCAGTTAGGACTGGCCATTGAACAGGCCGGTGCCACGCTGATCAATACGGGAATCGGCTGGCATGAGGCCCGGATTCCGACGATTATCACCAAGGTCCCCCGCGCGGCGTTCACCTGGGTTACAGCGGAATTCAGAAAAGCACTGACCATTCCCGTCATTACCTCCAACCGGATCAACACACCGGAAGTGGCCGAACAAGTGTTGGCCCGTGGGGATGCAGATATGGTCTCCATGGCCCGGCCTTTTCTTGCCGACCCAAATTTCGTCCAAAAAGCCGCCGAGGACCGCGCCGATGAAATCAACATCTGCATTGCTTGTAATCAGGCCTGTCTGGATCATATTTTTGTGGGCAAGGTCGCAAGCTGTCTGGTCAATCCAGCCGCCTGCCATGAAACAGAATTGACCTTAACCCCCACGGACAAATCAAAGAAACTGGCCGTGATCGGGGCCGGGCCTGCGGGTATGTCCTTTGCCGTCTCTGCGGCTAGCCGAGGACATGACGTAACTCTTTATGATTCAGCCCCGGAAATTGGTGGCCAGTTTAATCTGGCCAAACGCATCCCCGGCAAGGAAGAATTCGCCGAAACCCTGCGTTATTATAACCGACAGATCGAACTGACCGGGGTCACATTGCACCTGAACAGTCCCGTCACCGCGTCACAACTCAACGACAGCGACTTTGACGAGATCATTCTTGCCACCGGCATATCCCCGCGCGTGTTGGATATCGAAGGTTTTGACAGTGACAAAGTCCTGTCCTACCGCGAGGTTATACGGGGGGCAAAAGTGGGCAAGAAAGTGGCTCTGATCGGGGCTGGCGGCATTGGCTTTGACGTGGCAGAGCTTCTGAGCCACGCGGGGAAGTCCTCCAGTCAGGATATCCCAACCTTCATGGCGGAATGGGGCATTGATATGACCTTTAAATCCCGTGGTGGCGTACAGGGGATGAAAGCAAAGGTCCCACCCTCCCCTCGGGAGATTACCCTGCTACAACGTAAAAACTCTAAAGTTGGTGCGGGCCTTGGCAAAACCAGTGGTTGGGCCCATCGCACGGGCCTAAGGAACAAAGGCGTCACCATGATCGCCGGCTGTGAATATCACAAGTTTGACGATCAGGGTTTGCATTTTTCTGTCGGCGGTGAGTCTCATATTCTGGATGTGGATAATGTGGTCATCTGTGCGGGACAAACCCCCTTACGCGCCCTTGTGGAGGGGCTTGAAAAACCCTATCAACTGATAGGCGGCGCCGATGTGGCCGTTGAACTTGATGCCAAACGCGCCATTGACAAGGTACCAGACTGGCTGCCAGCCTGTAGGTCACGCGCAATAGACCTCATACGCCCTCATCCTTAATTCTATGCCCCCTCTTTATTCTTGGGCTGAGGGCTACAAAATCTCAAACACTATAAAAAACAAAAAAAACGGCCCTCAAAATTCTTGAGGACCGTTACAAACTTGGAATTAATTCCGATATTTAAGATTTTTGTTTACGGCGTCTGGCGAAACCAACCGCTGTCAAACCAAGCAACAACAACCCAAGGGCCGCAGGCTCAGGAACCTTATTCCCGGCAAAATGAATAACACCTTCAATGATGTCATTGGCACATGACATTGTCCAATGGAACGCAATCTGTTGCGCACTGGCCAAATCCGTATTGGACACATTAAAGACAAACTCAAGATAACTATTAGATTTATTATTATAATCCACATTGGTCTCAACACTACCACCAGCGATTTTACCATCTTTGGCATTCTCGCCTACCCGATACAGATGTTCGTCATTTCCACGGTATGTACCATACTCAAAATCGTTGGTACCATTCAACGCATGAAGACTAGCTGAGCTCGTATCAAAATCATCACCGGTTTGATCTCTTGCCCCATTCAGGTCATAAACATAATCCCACTGCGTACCGGTATTAAAAGCGTTATCCGCCTGATAGCCGTTAGAAGCATTGCCCGTAGGATTCCATCCGGTTGTGCTCATAAACAGGTCACCAAAGACATAGTCCTGATCATTATAAGCAACAAATCTGGTATTAATACGAACGGTCATTATTCCGGCATCACTGCGGGTCACTTCCATACTATATACATCATAGTTACGGCCACCGAGATGATCATCGGACGACCCATGACCAATATAAGAATAATTTCCCCCACCAAGGTTATCGACAATAATATCTGACGCAGCGGCCGAAAAAGTTCCTGCAGCGAATATACCAGCTGCTATAAATAATTTTTTAAATGTCATCTTCTACCCAATCCTCTGTTTCGGTCGTCCTCATATAATCGACCTGATGTCTCTCTTAGAACAAATATGTATGTCGTTGAATAAGCAATTACCGTGCCAAATAATAATATTACTAAATAACAACAACTTATACCATAATGTTATGATTTTGATTCAAGAACCTGTAAAGTTTCCTGACATTTTTTCACCGACTGTCCCACTTTGGAACAACGTTATCACATAAAATTCCTTACTAATAATAAATTTAGCAACAATTTATTATATATTTTACCATAGAAATAGCACTAACATGGCCCACTATGGGAAAATTAAGTAAAGGTTAAGTAAATGCACCTGAAATATCAGACACAAAATAATAATAAATATTCTAATCTACGGAAATTAGATATTTTGGAGATCCGGCGGCCAAAATTACGGTTTCTGAGCGCCCTCCTCTTTAGTGCGTCTGTCATATTCACATCCCCTATCAATAGCTATCCTGTATTGGCCCTCAACAAAACACAGTCCGAACAGGCTGAGAAAAGTTATGAGACGGCCCTGATAAATTTTCATGCGAACAAATCGTCCAAAGCTAAAATCCATCTAAAAAACGCGCTTAAGGCCAACCCCCGGCATTTACCCTCACGTATTTTAATGGCCCAGATCCTCATTAAAGAGGGCGATGGCGCCGGTGCGGAAGTGGAGCTTACCTTTTCAAGGGAACGCGGAGCCGATTATGATCAGCTCATCGTCCTTTTTGGTCAGGCCTATATTCTTCAGAATAAAAATAAATATCTTCTCGATGTCATACAAAATGGCCACCGGGACAATCATATTGAAGCGGAAATATCCTACCTCCGGGGACGGGCCTATTTCGGTCAAAAACAGTTGGCCAATGCCAAACGCAGTTTCACACAGGCCCTTGACCGCAATCCTATATTATATAAAGCCAAGCTCGGGCTGGCACAGGTAGCCACAATCCATAAAAAATTTGGTCTTGCCCTGCAATATATTGACAGCATTTTGAGCGCTGGAAAGCCAGACACCAATGCCCTAATCCTCAAGGCGAAAATTTATAAACAGCGCGGCTTTAGTAAATTGGCGATCGAGACCATCGATAAAGCAATAGCTCTGGAGGATAACAATGTCGTATCCAGATTAACCCGCGCGGCCCTGCGTATTGATATCAGGCAATATGACGAGGCCCAAGAAGACGTTGATGTTATTCTCAACAAAATCCCCAATGAACCCCGGGCAAAATATTTAAAAGCCGTCATCACCGCCGCCCAGGGCAATCTTTCCGCCTCCAAAGCCAGCATGTCAGAGGTTATCAATACCCTACGCGCCATCCCGCCCGAGGTGATGAGAGCAAATCCCACCTATTATTATTTATCTGGACTGACCAATTTTCAATTTGGCAACCTTGACGAAGCCCGTACCAGCCTGCAACAGTATTTAAAACTAGAGCATAATGACATCGGAGCCATGCGGCTTCTTGGCGCTCTGGAACTACAAGCCGGCGACCCTCTTGCTGCCAATGTGATCCTGTCCGAGGCCGCCCGCAACCAACCAAACAACCCCACGATTCTGACCATGTTGGGGCTGGTTTATCTGGAACTGGGCAATGTTGACAAAGCCAATTATTATCTGGAAACAGTCACTAAACTTCTGCCGGAATCGCCTCAGGGCCTAACCAATCTCGCCCGGGGGAGAATGGCCGCTGGCTCCATTCATGCCGCCATTGACAATCTCCTGAAAGCGGAACAGCATAATTTCAACTCACTGGACGTAAAGCTATTACTGGCCGAGGCCTATCAAAAATCCAAACAATATGACAAAGCCATCGCGATCATTAAAAAATTAACGGATAATGATCCAGAAAACGCTTATCTTCTTAATCTTTACGGCACCGCCGTCGGCCTTGTCGGCAATCACAAAGAAGCCCGAACCAATTACCTCAAGGCCCTTCAGCTTGATAAGAATAATATTACTTCTCTTATCCATCTATCCCGCATGAATGTGATAGAAGGCCATTCGGAGAAAGCTATTCTGGCATTGCGCGCCCGACTAGAGGAGATGCCCGACAATTATATCCTCATGCAGGAACTAGGCAATATATATAAAATCAACACCGATGGCGAGAAGGCGCTCTTCTGGTATAAAAAGGCCTATTCCATTAACGGCAAAAGCTTTACGACTCTCAACAGCCTTGTGGATGGCTATTTAATGACAGCCAACATCAAAGCAGCCTTGGCGGCCACAACCGATTTTATCGACCATTTTCCCAAACACGCCCAAGTCTATAATTTACGGGGTCAATTATATGAGCGGGCCAATGAACAGATCGAAGCCATAAAAAATTACAGGCTAGCCGTTGAATATGCCATTAAACGCGGCAATGCCCTATTGGTTCTGGCGAATGCCCAGACAAGACATAATGACCGAAAGAGCGCGACTAAAACATTACAAAAAGCCATCGCCTGGAATCCCGACCTTACCGATGCCTATATTGCTTTGATCAGTATTTCTATCGACGAGACAGACCCTATTAATGGTTTCGCCTTGCTGGCACATCTGCAGACCCTGATTAAAGAAAATGACCCGGCAGTAGATATATTGTCCGGGGATCTACATTTTGCCATGAAAGAATATGATCAGGCAGAGAAAGCTTACAAAAAAGCCCTTAAAATTGGTGATAACCCAGTGGCGATCATGGGCCTGTACCGTACCTATCAATCCGCCAATCAAATGCAAAAGGCGATTACAACACTGGAAAACTGGTATGGGAAATACCCTGAAGACATACGATGCGCTTTATCCCTCGGCAATGCCTATAAACGGGATGGCCAAATCAGCAAGGCGGTCACATTTCACGACACCCTGCTCGAAGAAAATGACGACATGCCCATTATTCTCAATAATGCCGCCAGCCTTAACTTTATCTTTGGCAACAAAGATAAAGCATTGAAATATGCGCTGAAAGCCAATGAAATAATGCCGGACAATCCCAATATTCTGGATACATTAGCCTGGATCGAAACCAGACTCGGCAATGCGGACACCGCCCTGCCTCTGCTCCGAAAGGCTCTGGTCCTGCAATATAGCAATCCCGAGATCAAATATCATCTGGCCGTTACCCTTGACAGGTTGGACCGACGCGGTGAGGCACAGAATATCCTGCTAGAAGCTCTCGCCTCCAGCAATGATTTTCCGGATCAGGAAATTGCCCGTCAACTGCTCAAAGAATGGCAGACGCCTTAATCGAAGGCGTCGCTCCATTCCCCCTTGGTGGAGGCTTTGGAATACTCCGTCGAGCGATTCTCAAAGAAGTTGGCATGCTCGACCCCGTTGAGGATTTCATCCATCCACGGCAACGGGTTATTACCGACAAAATAAATCGGTGACAAGTTAAGCTGAGTCAACCGGCGGTCAGCGATATAGCGGATATATTCTTTCACTTCCTTAGCCGTCAGCCCTTCGATATCGCCCATTTCAAAGGCAAGGTCGATAAAGGCGTCTTCATGTTTGACCACGGTTTGACAGGCCTCCGTCAATTCCTCCTGAAGCTGTTCGGTCCATACTTCAGGATTTTCCTGCACAAAAGTATGAAACAATTGAATGATGCTGTTGGTATGAAGTGATTCGTCCCGCACCGACCATGTGACAATCTGCCCCATGCCCTTCATTTTGTTAAAGCGCGGAAAATTCATCAAAATGGCAAAAGATGCAAATAATTGCAGCCCCTCTGTAAAGGCCCCGAAAACCGCTAATGTCTTGGCAATATCTTCCTTGGTATCAACCCCCCAAATCTGCATATAATCATATTTGGCTTTCATCTCATCATATTGCAGAAAGGCTTCATATTCAGAATCGGGGATGCCCAGCGTATCCAACAAATGGCTATAGGCCGCGATATGAACCGTTTCCATATTGGAAAATGCCGCCAGCATCATTTGTATCTCAGTCGGTTTAAAGACACGCGTATAATGACGCATGTAGCAATTATTCACTTCCACATCCGCCTGAGTGAAAAAACGGAAAATCTGCATCAACAGATGCTTTTCGCCCTCCGTAATATTCATGTTCCAATCTTTGACATCATCTGCCATGGGAACCTCTTCGGGCAACCAATGAATACGTTGTTGCGTCAACCAGGCATCATAGGCCCAAGGGTACTGGAAGGGTTTATAAGAAAGACGTTCCTCAAGAAGGGACATGGCTAGGGCTACCTTAACTTTAAATTTCTATTCATGAGAACCAGAGACTATCTTGATCCGCTTATTGACAGGACAAACATTCTTCATAGTCCATTGCTTCAGGGGCTTTGATCGCCGTTTTCAGCATCGTCTTGGTCTGTGCAGCGGCGCTCTCAGCACTCTCGGCCCGCTGAATCGACAGGGAACGACAGTAATAAAGGCTTTTCACACCTTTTTTCCAAGCCTGGAAATGCACCTGATGCAAATCACGCTTATGGACATCCGCTGGTAAAAACACATTGATTGACTGGGCCTGATCCACCATAGGCGCCCGGTCCGCCGCATGTTCAATCACCCACCTCTGATCCAGCTCGAAAGCGGTCTTGAAAACATCTTTCTCAAGATCATCCAGAAAATCAAGGTGCTGAATAGAGCCACCATTAATGGTGATGGATGACCAGATTTCATCTGTATTCTGACCCTTTTCCGTCAGCAAGCGTGTCAAAGCACGGCTGCGCACGTTAAAGGAGCCGGACAGGGTTTTCTGCGTAAAACTGTTGGCGGCAATAGGCTCGATACCGGGGCTCGCACCACCACAAATGATCGAGATGGATGCTGTTGGGGCAATGGCTGTTTTATTGGAAAAGCGCTCGTCAATCCCGTAATCCTTTGCATCCGGGCAAGCGCCTTTTTCCGCCGCCAGCAATTTGGACGCCGCATTAACCCCCAACTGAATCTGCTTGAAGATCTTTTTATTCCAGACCTGGGCCATGACGGATTCGAAGGGAATCATCCGGTCCTGCAAGAAACTGCGAAAGCCCATCGCCCCCAGACCCACACTCCGTTCTCGCATGGCAGCATAGGTTGCACGTTCCATAGTGTCTGGTGCCCGTTCGATGAAATCGTCCAATACATTATCCAGAAAACGCATCAAATCCGTGATGAACAGCTCATTGTCTTTCCAGTCATCATATTTTTCCAGATTAATAGACGACAAACAACATACCGCTGTACGCTCCTTACCCAGGTGATCCATGCCGGTTGGCAATGTAATCTCACAACAGAGATTAGATGTTTTCACATTCAGTCCCGCCAATTTATGATGCTCTGGAATTGCATCATTCACATGGTCACTGAACAGCATATAAGGCTCGCCGGTTTCAATACGGGCCGTCAACATACGTATCCACAGCCCCCGTGCGGACAATGTTTTCTGGACAGAATTATCATGAGGGCTGAGCAAGGCCCATTCTTCATCATTCTCCACGGCCCGCATAAAGGCATTGGAAATGGCGATGCCATGATGAAGGTTAAGTGCCTTGCGGTTTGGGTCCCCGCCTGTAGGGCGCCGTATTTCAATAAATTCTTCAATTTCAGGATGGCTGATCGGCAAATAAACCGCGGCACTGCCCCGACGTAGTGAGCCTTGCGAGATGGCGAGAGTCTGACTGTCCATCACTCGGATGAACGGAATGATCCCAGATGTTTTGCCGTTGGTGGACACTTCTTCGCCAATGGAGCGCAGATTTCCCCAATAGCTGCCAATGCCGCCGCCTTTGGACGCCAACCAGACATTCTCATTCCACAGATTAACAATACCCTTCAGGCTGTCACTGGCTTCATTAAGGAAACAGGAAATAGGCAAACCCCGTTTAGTGCCTCCGTTGCTTAAAATAGGTGTCGCCGGCATAAACCAGAGCTTGCTCATATAATCATATAGTCTTTGGGCATGGGCCTGATCATCGCTGTAAAAGCTGGCCACGCGGGCAAAAAGATCCTGAAAGTCTTCTCCGGGCATCAAATAACGATCGGTCAAGGTCGCCTTGCCAAAAGCCGTCAACAGAGCATCCCTTTCCGGAACTGTTTCCACCCGTGAATGATCTTTTACTTGTACGGCTTCTTTAAACAACGTCTCTGACACACCTGCACTCCCACTGGTCTATTCATGAATCAATCCAGCATTATACCATATAATCGCCTTATTCCGATGACTATATAAGTACAGCGCAGGATTATTACTTTGTCTGATTGCGAAATAAAAAATCAAGAAATTTAGGTCTGAAATTCGACAAGATTACGGCTATTTTTCACCAAAAAAAATAACCATGCCTTCATACTTCACTCGAATAACAACATTCTGATCCAGAACCTCTATTTAATCACCCTCAACACAATATATGGTATTTTGACCCCGCAATAGTGTCAACAGATAGTATTACCTCTTTTCATCTTGACTTTCAAAAACCCGAGCCAAATCCTCAATTATGATTAAAATATGGTTAAAGTTTCCATCATTTTTTTTTACACGGCCCTCACACAAGAAAATGACTTAATATATTCCCCCCATATACTACCCTATGTACTACCCCTGTATTTCGATCATTCCGCCATAAGCAAATAACCCGTTTAAAGCGTAAATTTTTGCCTATTTTTTAATCATGACGTGTTAAAATTTAATCATAATGCGGTAAAAAGAAAATTCAGAGACACTCTCTCCGGGATAAGATAAAAAATTTACATTTTTTTATCTGCCTTTAAGTCGTTGATTTTAAATATTTTCTTATATTTTTATTTCTAACGCGCAATATTATTGCCGATGAATTGCTTGATTTTAACCTTAAAAATCAGTAGAAAATATGCAGGCTAGACATAATGCAGCATTTAATTTTGTGTATAGCCCCACAAACTATATAAAATTTTACGCCAGTTTTTTTGCCCTCACTTGCACCAAGCGAGATACGTTTTTACGACCTATGTACAAAGAATAATATAACCATAATAAAAACAGTACAAAAGGCTCCTATACATTTAAGAGCATCAAACTGGTTTTAAAACCTAAAGACTAATTTTCAATCCATCTTTAATTCTGAGGATGGGTTGGTTCTGCGCGCGAAAAATTAAATTTTTTTTAAAGACTTTGCTAGACGAGGAGTATTTCGGGAATGACCCACAAGGAGCCATTAAACACCGTCGGTTTGCCGACGCCTCAGGGCCTATATAACCCAATCAATGAACATGACAACTGTGGTATAGGTTTTGTCGCCAATATCAAAGGCATAAAAAGTCATGATATCATTACAAATGGTCTAAAAATTCTTGAGAATTTGACCCATCGTGGAGCTGTGGGCGCAGACCCGCTAGCCGGTGACGGCGCAGGCATTCTCATCCAAATGCCCGATGAATTCATTCAGGGCGTGGCCAAGGACGCAGACATCAACTTGCCAAAATTGGGGGATTACGGCGTTTTGATGATCTTTCTTCCCCATGAAAAAGATGTGGCCGACAAAATCAAACGCACCTTAGAGAACCTGGTTGAGCAAGAAGGCCAGAAATTTCTAGGCTGGCGCGATGTTCCCACTGACAACAGCGGTTTCAGCGAAGGCGTAAAAGCCACTGAACCTGCCATCCTTCAAGGTTTCATCGGTCGCGGCGACAAATGTAAGCGCGATGAAGGCTTTGAACTAAAACTTTACCTGATTCGCAAACAGCTCTCCAACCTCACCTTTGAGATGGAAGAAGATACCAGCCATTATTATGCCTGTAGCTGTTCAAGCCGCACCTTGCTCTACAAAGGTATGCTGCTGGCCACTCAAGTTGGCGTCTATTACACAGACCTGCTCGATACGCGCATGAAATCCGCGCTTGCCCTTGTGCATCAACGATTCTCCACTAACACTTTCCCAACCTGGAGTCTGGCACAGCCGTTCCGCATGGTTTGCCATAACGGTGAAATCAATACCGTACGCGGCAATGTCAACTGGATGGCTTCGCGCCGGTTCAGCATGAAATCCGAGGTTCTTGGGGATGATCTTGAAAAATTATGGCCGCTGATCCCGGAAGGCATTTCCGACACCGCCAGTTTCGACAATGCGCTCGAACTTTTGGTCGCCGGCGGCTATAGCATCGTACATGCCATGATGATGTTGATCCCGGAAGCTTGGGCTGGCAATCCTCTTATGGATGAAAAACGCCGGGCCTTTTACGAATATCATGCGGCTTTGATGGAACCATGGGACGGACCAGCTGCCATGGCCTTTACCGATGGCACCTTGATCGGCGCAACCCTTGACCGTAACGGTCTGCGTCCGGCCCGTTATCTGGTAACAGATGATGATATGGTCGTACTGGCATCAGAAATGGGTGTTCTGCCGATCCCGGAAAATAAGATCATCAAGAAATGGCGTCTTCAGCCCGGCAAAATGCTGCTGATCGACACGGCACAGGGCCGCATCATCAGTGATGATGAAATTAAAGCAGAACTGAGCGACGCCCATGATTATGAGGCGATTCTCGCCCGGACCCAGATCAAACTGGAAGACCTTCCAGCAGAATTTGTCCCCGCTCATAACAGCGACGTCCCCCTGCTGAAACGTCAGCAGGCTTTTGGTTACACCCAAGAAGACCTCAAGCTCCTCTTCCCGCCCATGACCACCAGTGGACAGGAAGCTTTGGGCTCCATGGGAACCGATACCCCTATTTCGGCCCTGTCTAACAAATCAAAACTGCTTTATAGCTATTTCAAGCAGAATTTTGCCCAAGTGACCAACCCGCCCATTGACCCGATTCGGGAAGAAGCGGTCATGTCATTGGTGTCTTTCATTGGGCCTCGTCCAAACCTGCTGGATCAGACAGGTATTGGCACCCATAAACGTCTTGAAGTACGTCAACCTATCCTCAGCAATGAAGATCTGGAAAAGATCCGCACCATCGGCGACATTCCTGATAATAATTTCAGAACCGTAACGATTGATGTCACCTATGACGCGACTCAAGGCGAAGCAGGCATGGACAATGCTATTGAGAGCATTTGCCTGTTGGCGGAAGTCTCTGTCGTCGAAGGCGATAACATCATCATCCTGTCTGACCGGGATGTCAGTGAAGACCGGATCGCCATCCCGGCGTTACTGGCTACCTCAGCGGTTCATCATTACCTGATTCGCAAAGGCCTGCGTACGTCAGTGGGACTTGTGGTGGAAACCGGGGAAGCCCGTGAGGTCCATCATTTCTGTGTGCTTGCCGGATATGGCGCAGAAGCCATCAATCCGTATCTCGCCTTTGAGACCATCACAGCATTGGCCCCGGACCTGCCGGAGGAAGTCAGCCCCAATCAGGCCCGCTCCCGCTATACTAAAGCCATTAATAAAGGCATCCTGAAAGTCATGTCCAAGATGGGTATTTCCACCTATCAATCCTATTGTGGCGCTCAGATTTTTGATGCCGTTGGCCTGAACAGCGAATTTATCGAAAAATATTTCACCAAGACTCAAGGCGCCATCGAAGGTGTCGGCCTGACCGAAATTTCTCATGAGACCATCATGCGCCATGATCAGGCCTTTGTGGAAAGTCTGGTCTATAACAATGCACTGGATGTGGGCGGCGAATATGCCATGCGTGTCCGCGGCGAAGACCATATGTGGACCTCGGAAAGCGTCACCAGCCTGCAACATGCGGTGCGCGGCAATAATCAGGATCAATATGATACCTATGCCCGCTCCATAAATGAGCAGTCCAAACGCTTACTCACGCCCCGGGGACTGTTTAAAATTAAACTGGCGGCCAAACCCATCCCCTTGGATGAAGTCGAATCGGCCACTGACATCGTCAAACGTTTCGTCACGGGCGCCATGTCCTTTGGCTCTATCAGTCGCGAAGCCCATACCAACCTTGCCATTGCCATGAACCGCATTGGCGGCAAGTCCAACACCGGTGAAGGCGGCGAAGAACCCGATCGTTTCACCCCGGACAGAAACGGCGATCTCCGCCGCAGTGCCATTAAACAGGTCGCTTCCGGTCGTTTTGGTGTGACCACAGAATATCTGGTCAATGCGGACGAGATCCAAATCAAAATGGCCCAGGGCGCAAAGCCTGGTGAAGGCGGACAGTTGCCCGGCCATAAAGTGGATGCGGTTATCGCCAAGGTGCGCTATTCAACACCGGGCGTGGGACTGATTTCGCCACCACCTCATCATGATATTTACTCCATTGAGGATCTGGCGCAGCTCATCTATGACCTGAAAAATGTTAACCCAGGAGCCCGCATCAGCGTCAAGCTGGTGTCTGAAATCGGCGTTGGCACCGTTGCCGCCGGCGTTTCCAAAGCCAAGGCCGACCATCTGACCATTTCCGGTTATGACGGCGGCACAGGCGCAAGCCCGCTGACCAGTATCAAGAATGCTGGCTCCCCCTGGGAAATGGGACTGGCCGAAACCCAGCAAACGTTGGTGCTGAATAAATTACGTGACCGGATTTCTGTCCAAGTGGACGGTGGCCTGAAAACCGGCCGGGACGTCATCATTGGCGCTCTGCTCGGGGCCGATGAGTTCGGTTTTGCTACCGCACCGCTGATCGCCAGTGGCTGTATCATGATGCGGAAATGTCATCTGAATACCTGTCCTGTGGGCATCGCCACACAGGATCCCGTTCTGCGCCGGAAATTTAAAGGCAAGCCGGAACATGTGGTCAATTTCTTCTTCTTCGTTGCCGAAGAGGTCCGTAAAATAATGTCTGAAATGGGTGTGCGTCATCTACAGGAGATTATTGGCCATTCTGATCTGCTGAGCAAAAATGCCGCGATCAAACATTGGAAAGCCGATGGTCTGAATTTTGACAAACTATTCTACAGACCCGAGCCGACCGAAGGCTTTGACATTTACAACACCAAAACCCAGCAGCATAATCTGGATGAGGTTCTGGACCGGAAACTTCTGGAGCAGGCAAAAGAGGCCTTGGAAAACAAAACCCCTGTCTCTTTCGAAGCAGAGATCAACAACACGGACCGCTCCTGCGGGGCCTTGATGTCTGGCCGTATCGCAGAGAAATACGGCCATGCGGGCCTGCCCAATGATACCATCCATGTGAAGCTCACCGGAACGGCTGGGCAAAGCTTTGGGGCCTTTGTTGCCAAGGGCGTCACGCTGGAACTATCTGGCGAGGGTAATGACTATGTGGGTAAAGGCTTGAGCGGCGGACGGTTAGTGATCTATCCTCCGGCAGTCAGCAAAATTACCCCGGAAAAAAGCATCATTGTGGGCAATACTGTGCTTTATGGTGCCGTTGGTGGCGAATGTTATTTCCGCGGCGTTGCCGGAGAACGTTTTGCCGTGCGCAATTCCGGCGCCATTGCGGTTGTCGAAGGCGTCGGCGATCATGGTTGTGAATATATGACCGGGGGCTGTATCGTTATTATCGGTGAAACCGGACGGAACTTTGCCGCCGGTATGAGCGGCGGCATTGCCTATGTTCTGGACGAGGCCGGCGATTTTGAAAAACGCTGTAATCTGGCTATGGTTGAATTAGAACCCATGCCCGAAGAAGATGACATGGCTCGGAAGCACCAATCCGGTGACCTGGAAAGCCATGGCCGGGTGGATGTCCTGCGCAATAATATGTCAGGCAATGATGTGGAACGTCTGGTGACGCTGCTGGAAAACCATGTCCGTTATACCGGAAGCACCCGTGCACAGGAAATTCTGGACAATCAGGATGTCTATCTGCCGAAATTCGTCAAAGTAATGCCGGTGGAATATCGCCGTGCGTTACAGGAAATGGCGCCGACTCAAACTGTGTTATCTGCCTATACCGGCCAAACGTTGAATTAAGAAGGAACTGAAAATGGGCAAACCAACTGGATTTATGGACTTTACCCGTCAGGAACGGACCTATGCGCCCGCAGGTGACCGGGTACGTCATTATGATGAATTTACCAACCCGCTGCCAGACAATTTGATCGCTCAGCAGGGTGGCCGCTGTATGGATTGTGGTATTCCCTTCTGTCATACGGGTTGCCCGGTGAATAACATGATCCCTGACTGGAATGATCTAGTATGGAAAGGAAATTGGGAAGAGGCATTAGATACGCTGCACTCCACCAACAATTTCCCGGAATTCACTGGACGCATCTGTCCCGCCCCTTGTGAGGCAGCCTGTACGCTGAATATTGATGATCAACCTGTGACCATCAAAACCATCGAATGCGCCATTGTGGACAAGGGCTGGGAAGAAGGCTGGATCACACCACTTCCGCCCCAGAAAAAAACCGGCAAAAAAGTTGCCGTGGTTGGCTCCGGGCCAGCGGGCCTTGCTTGTGCGCAACAATTGGCGCGCGCCGGACATGATGTGGCGGTATATGAGAAAAGTCGCAGACCGGGCGGCTTGCTCCGTTATGGTATTCCCGATTTTAAAATGGCCAAAGATCTGATTGAACGTCGGGCACAGCAAATGGAACAAGAAGGCGTCACCTTCTGGACCAGTATGGAAGTGGGTAAAGATATTCCCGCACAGCGCCTGACCGAACATTATGATGCGGTGGTACTTGCCGGCGGATCAGAACATCCTCGTGATTTGCCGATTCCTGGCCGGGATCTTGACGGCGTACATTTTGCCATGGATTTCCTGATCCAGCAAAATCAACGCAATGCAGGTGAACCCCTGCCCGATAAAAAAGACATTTTAGCCGGCGGTAAAAAAGTGATTGTCATCGGCGGTGGCGACACCGGGTCTGACTGTGTAGGAACCTCCTTCCGTCAGGGTGCCGTATCCGTTACTCAGATCGAAATCATGCCCAAACCCCCGGCTCATGAGAACAAAGAGCTGACATGGCCCGACTGGCCCATGAAATTGCGCACCTCTACCTCTCAGGAAGAAGGTGCCGATCGGGATTGGAGCGTCTCAACAGGTGAATTCGTCGCCGGAGAAGATGGCAAGCTTGCGGCTTTGCGCTGTTATCATGTGGATGATAAATTCCAGAAGATCGAAGGCAGTGAATTCGAATTGGAAGCGGACCTTGTTCTATTGGCCATGGGCTTCACCAATCCGGTAAAAGAAGGCTTGCTGGAGCAATTGGGCGTTTCCCTTGACGGACGCGGCAATGTTTCAGCCGACACCAATGATTACCAGACCTCCCTGCCACAGGTTTTTGCCGCAGGTGACATGCGCCGGGGTCAGTCTCTGGTGGTTTGGGCCATCCGGGAAGGTCGTCAGGCCGCCCGCTCCGTTGATGAATACCTGATGGGTGAAACCACCCTACCCAGATAAAGTAAGATAAGCAGGACCGAAAACACTGATCCTGCCATATATTCAAGCCCCCGACCTGTTCCACAGGCCGGGGGCTTTTTCTTGAGGTAAATCAAGGGCATCTTTTGCATATGACGTAATATTGAGTCGAACCAAAGAAAACCACCGGAAACTTTAGGAAAGATAAAATATGACACATATCCATCATACACTAGCAGAAGAATTCAGCGATCATCTGGACAAAATGCATCAGTTAAAACTCTCCGACGCCCATTTTGTCAAATTGCATAAAGAATACGACGAAGCCAATGAAGAAATTAATCAAATAGAAGCCGGTCTGGAGCCAACGTCAGACAATTTTCTGGAAAGCCTGAAGAAAAACCGCCTGCATCTTAAAGATCAAATTTATAACCTTATCACCGCATAAAGTTCCTCTTTGTATTTCTGATAACCTCGGATAGGCCATTGCCACATCCGGGGTTTTTCTATGCCATGAGCAATTGCCAACACCGCCCCATATAGGCTATAGCTTACCCAACTTAAATATCACAAGGTGGTGCCATGCCCTCCAATTCAACCATAGACTCAGAACGCCTTCTGGAAATCGAAAATACCATCACCTATCAGGATCAACAGATTCAGGATTTAAGTGATATGGTCTCCCAGCAATGGAAAGAAATAGACCGCCTCAAAAAACATATTTCCAATGCGACCGAAAGACTGGAAAACTTGGAGAACCCCACCGAAGGCGGCGCAGTTCCCGATGAGAAACCACCGCATTATTAAGCATAGACATTAATTTAAGGGCGTAAATTATGACGAACGCAAAACTCTCTTTTCTCGGCCTTGGTGTTATGGGCTACCCCATGGCCGGTCACTTACAAAAAGCAGGCTATGACGTCACCGTCTATAACCGGACCACGGTTAAGGCGGCTGCT
>JAESRB010000193.1 GCA_016764855.1 Emcibacter sp. | reverse complement strand
ACAAAAAAATAATATTTAAAGCGTAAACTTTGTAAAATATTAAAATTTATCAAGTGTAAAATAACTGTATCAGAATGGTGAAAACTGTCGGAATTTTTTACAGTTTTAAAAGTTCATTTTTATTAAGTGATTGATAAAAAAGGAAATTAATTAATGGCCTAAATATTGCATTAATAATCAGCGTATGCATCGGGCCATAAAAAAATATGGCGTTTTATGAGGATGCTGATTATATTAGATATATATATTTAAGATTTATTAGACGGACAAGTATCATGACGGAAATGAATAAAGACGATGCACAGAAAGAAGCCGCACGTATGAAACGCCGGAGCCTCCTTAAAGCTGGTGCCGCGATAGTGCCGCTTGCGGTAACGCTGCATGGTGGTGCTGCATTTGCTCATGTGAGTTCCGCAGGGCGTTGCGTGTCGAACTTAACAGATAATTTGATGATTCCCCAATTTAAAAAGAAGCATAATGGCACATACAAGAAAATTGGAATGACCAACTTTAAGCCTTCCATGGCGGATATGACAGGCCGTAAAATTAACGGTATTCCGGAAGATCACTGGAATTATGTCCTTAGAGAAAAAATGTCCGGACAGACATGTTTGCAGTCATTCATGCAATCTGGCGAAGACAGAAACGCATTATAACTCTGAAAATTCTTGACGGAGTGGGGTTCGGGAATTAGGTTGAAATTCTCGAATTTGTTGGGAAGTCAGGAATTTGGAAATTTCAAAATATTCATTTGAATTGAATGATCTTATAGAAACGGCTGTATTCCAAGTTGCGGATACAGCCTGTTTTTTATGGAAGAACATGGATGATGCGCAGATTATCTATGATAGCAGGTCGGGTTATTCTCAAGCATTGAATGAATTCGCCAGCGAAATATTTGATATTATAGAAGAAAAGCCGTCTTGTTTGTCTGACATAATCGGTGAGTTAGAGGTGATTCTGGAGCGTCCTCTTGAAGATGAATTGCAGCAGCAAGTCAGGGATACTATCATTATATTTGATGAAATGGGTTTAATCGAACCGATTCCCTTAAAATAATAGAGAATAAAAAACCTATGCCGCCTAATAGCAAGCTGATCACGGACCCAGATACGATTAAACGGAATTTATCCGGACAGGGTTTGCTTGTGGGTATCGGGCCAATTTGTAGCCGTATATCCATCAAATTCCCCACTATTCAGGATGAGTTCCTGCATATTTATAAAGGCTTTCCTTTTTTTGAAGGGCCAGAGATAACGGATTATTATCTGACTGTTTATGCTCGAAATTTCTTTCGTCGTTATATACGGCCGCAAGTTGCGGTTAATACGCTCATGAATGATAATTTTGTACCGTTGCCCGAATCCATGGGACTTTTATCTGTTGAGATGGGACTGAACTGGCAGGTGGCCTATGGTTGCAAGACGCATATTCTTCTCCATGCCGGAGTCGTGGAACGGAATGGAGTTGGCGTGATCATCCCGGCGATTTCAGGTAGTGGCAAGAGCACTTTGTCAGCGGGGCTTGCCTATGACGGGGCGCGGTTCTTTTCCGATGAATTTGGGATGCTGGATACAGTAACGGGTGATTTGTACCCGTATCCCCGGCCTGTTTCGTTGAAAAATGAATCCATTGCTGTGATGAAAGAATGGGTTGGGTCTGATGAGCCGTTCAGCAAGGAATATGAAGGGACACCCAAAGGGACAATTTGTTATTTGCGCCCGCCACAGTCAAGCCTTGATAATATGTCCCAACCGGTTAAGCCGCGAGTGGTTATTCATCCGGTATTTGATCCCAATGCTAAACCGGATATAAAGATATTAACTAAAACAATGGCCTTTTTCCGACTGGTGAGGTCGTCAGCGAATTATAGTGATATTGGGGAGCCTGCGTTTCATGCTTTGGCAAAGGTCGCCGAAGACTGTATTTCATGTGAGATAACCTATTCCACCCTTGAAGAGGGTATTCAACTAGTGGATAAATTTATCAATGAGAATTTACCATGATTGATAATAACCTTCTTATACAGATATTAAAGAAGCCGGAGGCCATGCTGGATCTTGATATCAAAGGTTGGAACAGAGTTCTTTATGAGGCTCATATGCTAAAGTTGCGTGGTCGACTGGCTCATGATGCAAAAGAATATGGATTGTGGGAGAAGTTGCCGGCGAAAGTGCAGATCGTCTTAACCAATGCGGAAATTGACATCGAATCTGGTCAGCGAAAGATCATGTGGGAAGTTAACCGGGTTCGGCGGGCTTTATATGGATTTAAGGAAAAAATTATTTTGGTCAAGGGTGGGGCCTATATCACGCGGGGCCTTAAATGTGCCGTAGGGCGGGCTAGTGTTGATATCGATATTCTTGTGGCAAGAAAGAATCTGGATGTTGTTGAAAATCATTTGTTTCTGGCGGGATATGCTTCTCAGGTTATGAATGAATATGATCAGCAATATTACCGGGAGTGGGCTCATGAGTTGCCGCCGCTTCTGCACCCGGATCGAATGGTGGAGGTGGATGTCCATCATACAATTCTTCAAGTGACCAATAAACTTTCTCCTAAAATTGAGTTGATGATTAATTCTGCCGATCAGGTGGAGGAGAATATTTATACGTTATGCCCAGAGGATATGCTGCTTCATAGTATCGTACATCAATTTGTTGATGGCACCGTTAAAGGCAGTCTGCGCAATCTTTTGGAACAAAAGGACATGATTGAAGAATTCTGCAAAGATCAAGGATTTTGGACACGGTTTTTGGATCGGGCAGAGGAATTGGGCCTCACCAGGCCTGTATTCTACAGTGTGCGTTATTGTGGATATTTTCTGGATATGGCTGTTCCTAGTGATATCATGGCGCGGATAGATATGGCCTCTCCGGGTTTTATCACATTGAAAATCATGGATAAAATGGTTTTTCGGGCGATGGTGCCTTATGGTGAAGGGCGCTCAAGAATGACCAATTATCTAGCTACCAACGGATTGTATATACGGTCCCATTGGTTACGGATGCCGCCGATGATGTTGCTTAAACATTTAACGCGGAAATATTTCCGTCGATTTGTGACTGAGAAGGCCTAAAAGTCTTTTGAAACTTCCGTTAAGGCCTTAAAGAAGTCGTCATAATGGTCCAGAATGATATCCGGATTGAACTCAGAGACCGGCGTTTTGCTATAGCCAAAAGACACACAGATCACGGGCATTCCAGCGGCCTTGGCGGCTAAAATATCTTTGTCTGAGTCGCCAACCATTACTGCCCGGTTCAGAGGACACTTCATCATATCCAGCGTGGCGGTTAAATGGCGAGGGTCAGGTTTGCGATATTCAAAACTATCGCCCCCGACGACCGCTGTAAAAAAGTCCGCTAATCCAATTTGAGCAATCAGTTTGTTGGTGAGCTTGATCGCCTTATTGGTGCAAAGTCCCATGGGTATGTTCATTTGTGCCAGCTCTTGGATGACGGTCATTACACCGGGAAAAATGGTGGTTTTATCGGTAATATTCTCGGAATAATAGTCCAGAAAATCCTGCGTAATATTGTTAAGCTCTTTTTCGCCGGGAAGGGGGCCTGTTTCCGCAAAACCTTTAAGGATCATGGCCCTTGCTCCATCCCCAACCATATGGCGGACTTTGGAAAGGTGAATTTCGGGCCGATGTGCTTGTTTCAAAACATGATTTAGGGCCGCAGATAAGTCTCGGGCGCTATCAACCAATGTGCCGTCCAGATCAAAAATTATGGCAGATGGTTTATTGGACATAAAATACCCTTATTTTTACCTATGTTGTTATATTATTATTAGTATTCTTGTGGCACGTTGGCCGTAAAGTGATTATTAGAGTTATAACGCAACTTCTGTATGGGAAAAGAAAAATATTATTATGTCTCAATCTGATTTAGCAGTCGTCATCTTGGCCGCGGGTAAGGGTACTCGTATGAAATCAAAATTACATAAGGTATTGCATCCATTGGGGGGCAGACCCATGCTACATCATTTGATGGAAACCTTAAAAACTCTGGCCCCCAGCCGTAAAGTCATCGTCGTTGGTGCGGGTAAAGAACAGGTGGAGAATTCTGTTGGGTCGGAAGCTGAAATTGTGGTGCAGGAGCCTCAGCTTGGTACCGGACATGCCGTTCAGGTCACGCGGGAGCAGTTGCAGGGATTTTCTGGCGATGTGCTGATTTTATATGGTGATGTGCCCATGTTGTCAGCGGAGACATTGAAGAAATTACTTGATGTAAGGGCCGGGGGCAGCAATCCCGCCGTTGTGGTTTTGGGCTTTGAGCCAAAAGATACCAAAGCCTATGGCCGTTTAGTGGTGGATGATAATGGGGTGTTGCAGGCTATCGTTGAACATAAAGATGCCTCGCCAGAACAGCGGGCCATTGGTCTGTGTAATTCCGGTATTATGGCCATTGACGGCACCGTCATGTTTGATTTGCTGGATAGTCTTGATGATGATAATGCGGCGGGTGAATTCTACTTGACTGATATTGTGGCGATCGCAAAAGCCAAAGGACACCAATGTGCTGTGTCGGTGGCTGACGAATCAGAAGTCATCGGCATTAACTCCCGTAGCGAGTTAGCTGAAGCAGAGACGGTTTTCCAAATTGCCAAGCGACAGATGTTCATGGATAACGGGGTGACGTTGCTTGATCCCAAATCTGTGTTTTTCAGCCGTGATACAGTCATTGGTGCGGATGTGGTTATTGAACCGAATGTTTTCTTTGGTCCCGGTGTGATCGTCGAAGAGGATGTGACCATCAAAGGGTTTTGCCATTTTGAGGGGGCTATCATTCGCAAAGGAGCCACGGTTGGACCCTATGCCAGATTACGGCCCAAAGCAGACGTGGGCGCAGGGGCGAAGATCGGAAATTTTGTCGAAGTTAAAAAGTCTACCATTGAAGAGGGTGCGAAAAATAAGTCATCTGAGTCAGCGTAAGCGTTGGCCACTCGCGCAAAAGCATCTTGCGGGGTTTCATCTGGCAATAAATAGCGGTCTTGCAAGGTAGCTTTACCAAAGTCGGTTAAATCATCGTTGCGGCTATAATCAATTTTAATGTCGTACATCGCTATT
>JAESRB010000192.1 GCA_016764855.1 Emcibacter sp. | reverse complement strand
GCCCGATATTCCGGATGACCCCGCCACCCTACATCGCTCAGTATAGATGCAGCAAAGCGCAGACGGTTTGGCTCACTTTCCTCATCAGGGAACAAAGGATCAATCCACTTCTGTAGTCGCTTGCCATGCTCGGAAAAACGTCCTGTATTGGCAGCAATATCGTGACAAGCCGCAATCAGAGGATCTTGCACGCGTATATCCGCTTCCATCCCTTCATAAAGCAACCCCTCCCGCAAGCCATAACCGGAAATAATCAACTGTTTAGATTTCAATTTTTTAAGTAACCGGTTCAGGATATAGGCCGATAAAGACAGCACTTTCAACCGACGCGAAGATATATACAGTCGATAACGGTTAAGTTCCGCATAATGTAAATTCGATAGACGTTCTGTTAGGTCCAGTGCCTCTTCCCGGCTCATGGTATAATGATGAACATTATTAAGAACATACCCCTTTTCCATGATATGGATTTTAGCTAACGCCCGCCATGATCCACCAACCGCATAAAAGTTTTCCTGTTTATGGTTACTCTTCCAATCAAGAGATGCTATCGCCTTGTCTATATCCGCCTTTGGAGATGATACGGTTCGCCCATCCAGTGACTGATATTTTAGAGGCCCTATCGCAAAGCTGACTTTCTCTGCCACGCCCCCGTCCCCCGGAAGACGCGCCAATTCCAGGCTCCCTCCGCCAAGGTCTCCCATAATACCTTTTGCCCGAGGCAAAGCGCATAAAATCCCAAGCCCGGATAATCTCGCTTCCTCTTCACCTGAAATGATTACGACATCCAAATGACATTCCACCTTGATCCGTGCAATAAATTCTGCACCATTCTCCGCCTCCCTTACAGCGGAAGTGGCCACAACACGGAAATTCTCCACATCCATCTTATCCAGCATAACGCGAAAGCGTTTCAGGCTGGCTATTGCAGAATCCATTGCCTTATCCTGCATGCATCCGGTATCAGACAAGCCTCGGCCCAAACCGCAAAGGATTTTTTCATTGAATACCACATAGGGCGCTCGCTTCAGGCTTTCATAAACCACAAGACGGACAGAATTCGAACCAATGTCGATAACAGAAAATTTTTCCAAGTGTTCTACTCTTTTAACAACAGCGGGAATTCTTTACCCTTAATTGCTTTTCCCATCCCTGACAAGCTGGGATTTTCCAGAAAATAATTATGTGCCGAGAATTTAACATCTCCAACAACGGCACGCTTATAGGAATGATCTGACTGCAAATGCCAACTTTGCAAATTATCTTTTAAGTTAGCCACCATGACCTGCCCCAAAACTTGTGATTTTACCGTTGGGTTTTCAATAGGAATCATAGCTTCCACCCGGCGTTCAAAATTTCGCGGCATCCAATCAGAAGAAGAAATATAGACCTGTGCATGATCCGAGGGCATTTCATGACCATTGCCAAAACACGTAATTCGAGAATGCTCCAGAAAACGACCCACAATGCTCTTCACCCGAATATTCTCTGACATCCTCTTAACACCGGGACGCAAACAACATATCCCACGTACGATCAAATCGATCGACACGCCAACACAGGATGCTTCATACAGCTTATCAATGATTACAGCGTCCACAAGCGCATTCATCTTGGCCCACAGACTTGCGGGTTTACCTTTCCGGGCAAAGTCCATTTCCCGCTCAATCATCTCTATCAATTTATCCCGAATATCATAGGGCGAGATAACCGCCTTCTCCAACGCCTTAGGCCGCGCATAACCTGTGAGATAATTGAAAATATGTATCGCATCACGGCCCAAAGCCTCATCATCGGTAAAGAATGATAAATCCGTATAAATTTTAGCGGTAATGGCGTGATAATTACCCGTGCCATAATGGATATAAGTACGAAGATGGTCATTTTCCCGCCGCACAATTACCGATATTTTAGCATGGGTTTTTAGCTCAATAAAACCGTAAACCACTTGAACCCCGGCCCGCTCCATATCACGGGCCCACTTGATGTTTCGGGCTTCGTCAAACCGGGCCTTCAATTCCACAAGGGCTGTGACCGATTTTCCAGACTCCGCTGCATCAATCAAAGCACGGACAATGGGTGAATCCTCACTGGTTCGGTAGAGGGTCTGCTTTATGGCAACAACATCGGGGTCTGTGGCCGCTTGGCGCAGAAAACTGATCACCGCGTCAAAACTTTCAAAAGGATGATGAACGATAAAGTCTTTATCCCGGATCGCCGCGAAACAATCCCCACCTTTTTCTTTTATCCGTTGAGGAAAGCGCGGGCTCAAAGAAGGAAACTTTAGTTTTGGGAAACCATCCACGATCAATTGATCTACTTCGGCCAGCCCTAAAACACCGCTAACGTTAATAATTTCATTATTAGTGATCTGAAGTTCTCGCTTTACCATCTTTAAGAGATTTTTTGGCATCTCCGAATTAACTTCAAGCCGAATCACATGTCCGCGCCGCCGTCGTTTCAACGCGCTTTCGAACACGCGAACCAAATCCTCGGCTTCTTCATCCACTTCCATCTCACTATCTCTGATCAGGCGGAAGATCCCCTCCCCCTTAATGGAATAATTAGGAAATAATCTATGTAAAAATAACCTAATACAATTTTCAACGGAGATAAAACGCACATCATCACCGGGCAGACGAACAAATCTTTTTGTTTGACGCGGCACGGGCAGCAACGCAAGTAAAGGACTCCCATCTTCGTTATTCTGCAAATTCAAAACGATAGAAAAACCAAGATTTGGAATGAAGGGAAATGGATGAGCCGGATCAACCGCAAGCGGCGTCAGAATAGGGAAAACACTTTCCAGAAAATATTCCTCAAGCCATTCCATATCACTGCTTTTTATATCACGGGAATCAATAAGGTGGATACCTTCGGCCTTTAAATCCTTCACCAAAGCCGCCCATCGGATTTGCTGTTCATTAATCAGCTCTTCGGCAATTTCATTAATCTTATTTAGCTGTTCAAGGGGAGTTAATCCGTCGTTACTGACTTTATCCACACCCGCATTTATCTGACCACGAATTCCTGCCACACGCACCATGTAGAATTCGTCAAGGTTACTGCCGGATATAGAAAGAAACCGTAACCGCTCCAACAGAGGGTGATCCATATTTTTGGATTCCTCCATTACTCGCATATTAAAGCGCAACCAAGACAGTTCCCGGTTGATTAACTTCTCATGAACCGGAAAATCGTGGAACAAAAATTCTTTATCTTTTTTTTTTCTGGGACACGGTTATTTTAACTCCATATATATATATGCGTATATGTCTAAGCTCAAAATATTTCATTTTTATGAAATATCAAAATATTATATTATATTAT
>JAESRB010000191.1 GCA_016764855.1 Emcibacter sp. | reverse complement strand
TCGCGGCTAAGTCCTCGGCTCCGCGAAATTGCCGAAATCCAAGCTCAGCCACCCGGATGACATCAAGAACAGGATTAACGTCCATCCGCAGCCTCCTGATAATGTTCCAGAACAATTTCCGGGATGACTTGGGTGTCTTCTTCAGACAAACCAAAATAGGGGCGAGCCGGAATTGTCACCTGATCCAGCATGGCAAAACCAAACGGCGTTTTAAAAACCAGTTTTCCGCCATTTTTGGCACGGATCACGCCGCCCGTCTGGTGAATGGCCGCATAGATCAGATTGCTACCGATAACAACTTCATGGCCGTTGGCGGGCGCACGTTGAACGCTGTCCCGCAAATGGCCATGATCCAGCAAAGTCTTACCACCTTCCGCCGCCGCCCGGCGTGAGATTTCCCACGGCAAACCAGACGGTGCTAGACCCGTGTCAAAACGTTCCTTGGTGGTCATTTCCACATGTGCCGCCACATCGTCCAGCACCGGGTTTAAATCCTGTCCCATGGCAAGCAAACCGCTTAGGGCTTTTTGAAGCTGGCTGTCGTCAAATTCAACTGAAATCCGCATATCAGAAGCCCTCCAATGTGCCACGGTTAAAGACACGTGCCGGGCTGATAAAATCGGGTGTGCCGCTTGTGGTCGTGGTGGCGGCCTCGGTAGTGACCAGAACCATATTGCCGCCGGATATATCTTTCAGACTAGCCCGCGCCTGCCGGGCGCGATCCGCGACCACATCCGACACAGAGACCCCATGCAGGGCGTGGCGGGTCAGATCGGCGATGATGCCCTTAATGACTTCCGGGACCGGGCTTAACGGTGTTAAGTAGCGTTTGGCCACATAACCATCGACAAAGGCCGTTGCCTCAAGCAGCCGCGCCCCCAGACGGTCTTTGTCGATCCGGCCCACATCATTGGTATCGGTCAGCAAAAGTGTCTCTTCATATCCAAACCGCGTGATATATTCAGCCGGGGTCAGATAGATATGACCCGCGCCGTCCGGGACCGACCAGCCAAAATCCGCAACCCGCAATTCCACATCATCTTCGCCCACCATGCCCATGCTATCAACGACAATGGCAGTGATCAGATATTCTTCCCCGTCCGTGCCGCCAAGCAGCGTCAACTGCAAAATATTGTTGTTGTACGCTTCATTTTCATAAGTCAGAGCGGCCACCGCCGCCACAAGTCCACGGGCGGTGATGGTGATGGACTGCACAGAGGCAATGTTTGATCCGGCTGTCAAATCGAATGGCGGAAATTCGTAGACCTTTTTTTCAGCCGGTTGCTTTGTGAGGTTATGGCTCATCTTACGCGTCGGCCCCCTTAATTTTAAGGTTGAATTGATCGTCAGACGCGGCAAGGCCAGCGGCTAAAGAAAGTTTCACCCAAATTCCAATGGCCGAACCCGGTGTAATATCATCGGAAGGCACATCTTTTTCCGCCCCGGTGAAGGCATAGCCGGATGGCGCAACAAGACGGTTATTCCCGGCCCCGTTTTTATCTGATCCGCCCTGCGCGGCCTCTAACGCAAAGGTGATCTTGCCGTCCATATCGGTGGGCAGGCTGATCTTGCTGGTCAGAAGCGCGTCTGTGCCATCGTCATTTTTATAAAAGATTTTTTCATAGAACGAACGTGCCGCGCCGCCCGTCACATCCGCAGGCACACTGTAAAACGCCCGCCGTACCGTGGTCACGCCCGCTGAAAAGATCATAAGATCACCCGCAGCTCCGGCCTTGCGAACGGTAATGATACCCAGTGCAACCCCGGATAATTCAGCCTTTAAAAGCCGTTTAAACGTACCTGTAACCGCTTCAAATGTGGTGCCGTTAATTGGCAAAGTATTTGTCAACAACGTGCCATCTGGCGCACGCCCCGTGATGGTGATATTCATGCTGTCCGCTGGATTACTTGACCCCACTTCGACCGTGCCGTTGGCCAGCATGCGGGTAAAGCTGACCAATGTGGTCACGTCAATCGCCCCGCCAATGTTCAGCGTCACGTCATTTTCGGGCATTACCGCTGATCCATAAAGTTCCATAGAGGCTGGCATTTGTTATCCTTTTCTTTTGGGAAAAATTGTTGATCTTCCGCGCCCGGCGAATTTGACGCCGGAGCCACCAAAGTTTTTAAAAACGTTTGAAATTCCGCTGATAAAGCCGTCCACGCCCTGCCATTCAACGGGCAGGATATGGTTGGTAATCACGTTCATGATAAATTCGGCGGGGATATTTTTATCCTGGACAAATTGTGAAATCTGCTCCAGCGGCAGCGCGGCTTCCGACACAATCAAGGCCATATTTTCAACGGGAACCGACTTCATATCGGCGAATTCTGTCGTCCATTCCACCGGAATATCATGGGTAAATTCCACGACAACTGCGCCGGACCACGCAACAGGCAAATTATGATCCGTCACATTATCCCGCAAAGTCTCCGCCGGAACACTGCGGCCATCGGCCACCTGTGCCATATGATCTATGGGCAGGGCATGCTCATGGGCGACAAGGGCCGTCCATTCCACCGGAACAGCGTGGGTAAATTCCACGACCACCGCCCCGGACCATTCAACAGGCAGGATATGATCAAAAGAAATCTGGCTGGCATTGGCGACGGGTATTGTCTTTTCTATGCTGATCCCCGCCAATATCTCAGTGATCAATTCATTTTGAAATTCTCTTTTTAACTGGTGACTGACGGCCAAAAGATCGGCTTGGGAAATTTCCAGAAGATTTTCGACAAGACAGGCCGCAATATGCGACAACAGCCGCCCGGTGGTCACGGGCAGGCTATGGCTGACTGTGGTGGTCGAAAGGGTCTCAACCCCACAAAGCCGCTCTGTCACATTAGGCGCACCGCCACCCACGGCCTCTGGCGCACCAGCACTGGCAAATGCTGAGGGGTTAGATTGATTACTGTGAGTAGTATTCGTCCAGTCCGATGACCTTGCCGTCTTCCAGACAATGACTTGCGCGATATCACCGTTCCAGCTTTGACTAGTTGCCCCAAAACCGCCAATATAAAAAGCCGTGAAAGGGCCAGCCGTTCCTGAGTTTGTATCTGAGGCAACAGATACACCATTCTGATATATCTCGTGATTATTTGATGCCCGTGTCGTAACAGATGTCCACGCCCATGTGTCAGCAGGACTAATATTGCTCGCTTCGAACGTATTATTATTTACAACATTTCGCCAAAAGACGCGAACTCCATCAACAAGCGGGGCTGAATTTGACATAGGGTACAAGTTGAAATCGTCAACGCCCTCCCAAGAGAGAACGGCTTCCGAAGACGCAAAGTTATTATTCCTACTAACAACTGAAACTGTTGTATTATAGGTCAATAAAATATCCCTCAAAACGGGATCATCATTCCATAATCGGGCACTTCCTGAAAAGATATTCGCCCTACCAAACGGCCCTGCAATATTCGTCAAGGCACCGATTAGATTAAAGACATGGTTGCCGGTCCGGTCAATTGGGTTGCTCGATTCCATAACCAGAGCAGTTTGAGCCTCTGACCACGCCGCATTGCCTCCAAAGGGGGCTGATACAATGGGTTGTGTTTGACCGGGTTTTCTATACCAGAGCCAAATTTCCTTATTTATATTTTCAATTAGATCGGGGAATTTGGCATACATTTGAACAAAAGGCACATCACCTGTGACAAAGGCGACAACATCAAGGTCAAGACGAATTAGCCCCGCTGCATCAAGCGTAGCAACAACATCACCACCACCGTTAAGAGCCGAATTCACGCCCCCATCCAACATTTCTGCTGGTAAGTTATCTTGGGTGATCAGAACAGGAAAATTTACATTGCTTCCTGATATCTGAGAACCAAGAGCAGTAATTTTACATTTACGCGCCCATCCGGTGGGGAATACCATCCGTCGAGTTATCCATCAAACTGTGCTGAATATTCACTATCGTCATATCCGGTGGAAATCATAAAGTTACCAACATTCGTGGCGATATCCTCGGGGCTAGTACCTTCTGGAGCAATCAAACTGATAGCGTTTATGCGGGTCATTAAACCGTCCATTTCCGACCGGCGAGCTTCAAATTTAGTGATCATGACGGCAATACTGTGAGGGCCAAATGTTTCTGGATGCGAAAACATAAGACCTGTGAATTTTTCTAGATCATTTGTTAGCGTTGTCATATCGGCCGTGAGTTTTCCGCCGCGCCGCAAAATATCATCTTGTTTATTGGCAATCCGCCCATCACGTTTAAATTCTTCTAAGTCCATATTTATATCCTTAACCTACATCCATATATGCGCCATGAGCCTCTGCCATAAAGACCATTGCGCCCAGAAAAGAGCCCCGGCCGCCGCAAGACAGCCAACGCCATATAGTATACCCGCTATTATTTCGGGGCTAGGCTTCATGCTCCGCACCCGCTGCGTTAACAACGAAGCCACAAGCCACCAGCACACCCAGTAGGATCGGCAGATCACCGCTAAGAACCGCAAGACCAGATAGTCCAAGCCCAACATAGGTAAAAATTCGTGTCCGCTGTCCTTTGAATAGGCCCAGCTCTAAAATTGAGAGTAGTATTTTCATAGGATAATCCTTTCTTGAAAGTTATTTGAAATGTTTGTAGGTAAATTCGGGGTCGGTCAGATATGAGTTGTAGCAATGATCTGGCTGCCAGAAGAAGATAAAATCAATGGCATGATAAACGGTCCATGCCCACCAACGGTCATAGAGCCATGCCTCATAAGATCGCGCCGAAAACGTCTGATCGCGGTTGCCACCTCCGATCATCGCGTTAAAAAACTGTGACCCTGCGCCAAGGCGATAACTAAAACTGCCTCTTTCCATTTTCACACCTATGCATAAAAAAAGCGGCTCACTGGCCGCTAGTTTGGGATCAACCCTTTTTAAGTTTGCAGAAATTGCAGAAAATTCCATAAAAAAAAGCCGCTACACTTTGGGGGAAAGTGGCGACTAGATTTTATCTTAACGGATTTACATCCTTGAGAGAGTCATAGTTAAGAGGCCCCGAGTAGTCAAGGGTTTTTCTTTGGCTGAAAAGTTTGGCAGTATAATTTTAACCCCCGGACCAAATGATCCCTTGTCCAACCTTTTCTCTGACCCCACGCTCTATCCATCTCCTTAAAACTCACAGGCTCCATTAAAATATCTATAATTGGCATCGTCTGTATCCGTGGTTTTTCAAACACACAGAGTTGCATCCACAGCGAATATTTTTCCTGCACCCGGATTGACCATTCACTCTCCGATTCCGTTGGCCTCTTGCCTTTTTGATCTACACGACTTTCAATTGAGGCACATTTGACCCCTAGCCCTCCTATCCGTATCTGAATGGCTGACCGGATCATATCCGCTGCCAACAGATGATATTCATCCAACATCCCCCTGCTTTCCAGATTTTTTAGCGGATCTCGTTTTAACTTTGACGTGGTTTCCGGCGTGGCCACATCGTTATAATCTTTGCGTATATGCCACAATTGTTCCTCACTGATTTTCTCAGCAGATAGAATTTTATCCTCCTGCTCTCCACGATTGATGCGGATGCGGATTGCTTTGATTTTCTGCTTTGTAAGGGATCTCGCCATACTAAATTAGTTCTCCTCATTGTAGGCATTCAGCACAAGCCGCACGATCGTTTCTTGATCACCCCTGTACAAAATATACGGGTCCAGCGCAGTCATAGCCGCCTTAATCTTCCTCTGCTCCAGTTCATTTTTTTCTGTTGTAGATCCATTTTTCTCTCCATCAATGTGTTGGGGTAACCGTCTTGTAAAATTGATATCCGTGTTCGCTTAGGGCTTGCTCTGGGGCCATACAGCCCACCTCCCCCGGCTCCATGCCCCACATCGTGTTCCATCGGTGACCAGCCTTAAATCCCTTCACACGCCGCCCCCATTCGTCAGCCTCCTTCTCCCACCATGCTTTTTTATCGATCTCCGCTAAAATCTCATCCGTGAAAAACCCCAAACTCTGGATTTTCTGGTTCGTCTTCGCCTTCATTCGGCGGATCACCGGGTAAATATGCTTGTCAGGGATTGCTCCCGCATCTACCCAGCGTCTGACCTGTCGGGTCCACTTGCCGATGTCTTTCGGGTTATGGCTTGGCAAGGAAGTCAGCCTCAAGCAGTTTTCAATAACCTCCTGGGCTACTTCCCCTGATTTCAAATTCTTTTCAAAATCCCTCGCAGCCCCCGTGGGGGGTTTGGGGGGTGTTTCTTCAGGTGTTTCTTCAGGTGTTATTCTGGTGTTCTTCTTTGCGTCGCTACTGCGTCGTTGTTGCGTCGCTACTGCGTCGTTTTGCGCGTTCTTTACTGCGTCTTGATACTTTTCAAAATCCTGATAAATATCGTAATTACAGATAGTTATAATATTTTGCACTGCGTCGTTTGTTGTGTCGATTGACGCGTCGATTTTTAGACGGTTTAAAAATCTTCTGACACGAGGTTCTTTCCATTGCCATTTTTCAGCCATAAATCTACTTGAATGGGTGAGTTGCCCACGCTCTAAATGAACAGCTCCTTTCTTGGTTCTAACATCTCGACGTTTGTATGAAGCCTCTGAAATCAACCAAAGCCAAGCCTCTCTTTCGGTGTATGGCTCGGCCTTAAAAGATGCTCGTTCAAAGATGTTTCTGTCTATTAAAAATAACCCCCTCATGCTTCCCCCTCTACATCCATAGTGCTTAAATCTGTTTGCGCAGACGGGTAATCTTCTTCGTTGGCTTGGCAATATAGGACACCCGCGCTATGCATATCGAGCACTTTTGCAAGAACCTTATTCGCTGGCTTTGCTTGTCTGGCAGTCAACCCCTCTTTAGTATAATAATAGGCCAACAACCCAGCAATAAAAGGAAGTGATTTGTCATCGTAATCCATCACGCTTATTAGCCAGCGTAGGGCATCCCCCCAATCATTGCCGTTAGGATACTCAGGCACTTGGTGTGCATACAAACTAAAATATTCGCTGTTCTCCATCACACAGCCCTCCTGTCGCCCTGTGAGGCTTCTACTGCCTCTCTTGTGGCTATATAGGCGTCATGTATGTCATTAAAGGCTTGGGAGAGTTCTTTGGTATGGTCCTGTATGGCACAGGCAATATAATCCAGTGA
>JAESRB010000190.1 GCA_016764855.1 Emcibacter sp. | reverse complement strand
GGGGTTTTCAACACCGGTCACAGCGCGCCCTTGCAGGCGATCCTTGGCATATTCAACCGCGTTTTGATAGGCGACCTCGGCCTGACTTAGCCCTTGCAGGCCAACACCAAGGCGGGCGTGGTTCATCATGGTGAACATGGCGCGCATGCCCTTGTGTTCTTCGCCGATGAGCCAGCCGGTGGCACCATCATAATTCATGACGCAGGTTGCGTTGGAGTGAATGCCCATCTTTTCTTCCAGTGACCCGCAGGAGACGCCATTATTGTCACCGATGGAGCCATCTTCATTAATGGTGTTGCGGGGAACGATGAACAGGCTGATACCCTTCACACCTTCCGGGCCATCTGGAATACGGGCCAGAACCAGATGAATGATATTTTCGGTCAGGTCGTGATCTCCGGCAGAGATGAAGATCTTAGTGCCGGTAATTTTATAGCTGCCATCGTCCTGTGGTTCGGCCTTGGTCCGTAACAGGCCCAGGTCAGTACCGCAATGAGGCTCGGTCAGGTTCATTGTTCCAGCCCATTCAGCGGAATACATTTTTGGCAGGTATTTTTCTTTTTGTTCGTCAGTACCCCAAGCATATATGGACTCGGTCGCGCCCTTGGTCAGGCCCGGATACATGGCAAATCCCCAGTTGGCGGATACCAAGATCTCATTCAGGACCAGTCCAAGCGTCTGGGGCAATCCCTGTCCGCCGTAGGCCGTATCACCAGTCATGCCCTGCCAGCCACCTTCCAGATATTGATTGTAGGCTTCTTTGAAACCATCAGGCGTGATGACTTTGCCATTCTCAAGACGGCATCCTTGCTCGTCACCGGAAAGATTGAGGGGCTGGAAGATATTCTCAGCACTTTTTGCTGCTTCGTCCAGAATAGCATCCAGAAGGTCGGGCGTAGCTTCGGCAAAGGCGGGCATATTATTATACTGTTGCAGGTTAAAATAATCATGCAGCAGAAACTTGATATCTTTCACAGGGGCTGAATAGGTCGGCATTGGTGATCTCCTGAATTAGGTTTTTGTGGTGCTCTGGTCTGAAGTAAGTTGCCAGTTTTCAAACATTTTAATAATTTCACTGAGTTCCGCTATGGTCTCATCAATATCTTTTTTCTGTTGCTCCAGAATTTCAATTCTTTCGCGACAGCTTTGCAAGCCAATTTCCCGTTGCATGGCTTTGCCATCTTCTAAATAATAAAGGTCCAGATGCTTTCCCATATCGGCAATGGAGAAGCCAACGCGTTTTCCGCGTAATATCCAGGCTAATCTGGCGCGGTCCTTTTTAGAATATATACGTGTCTGGCCCCGACGTGTTGGGGCAATCAGTTTTTGATCTTCGTAATAACGCAACGTTCGGGGCGTGATGCCGAATTCTTCTGATAGTTCGGAAATATTGTAAGTTTTCTCGGTCATAATGATCCATTTTTGCATTAATTGCGAATAAAAATTATACGCATCAGGATTTAGAATCGATGATGTTACCCTAGTTTACCTTTACGTAAAGGTCAACTTAAAAGGCTATGATGTTAAAATATTGTAAAAAACTGATGAAACCTATCTGTTTTATGAAGAAAACAGTATTATTAAATGGTAAATTTGTTTAGGATTTACTTAGAGTGAAAAAGGGTATAAGCAGCTTGAATAGGTTGCATTATAAACAGAAGACTGAAGTATAACGTTCATGCAGATTTACCTGCCCATTGCTGAAATCTCGATCAATATATTTTTGCTGCTCGCCATGGGCGGCGGGGTTGGGTTTTTGTCGGGTATGTTTGGCGTTGGTGGCGGTTTTCTTATGACGCCTCTGTTGATTTTTGTTGGCATTCCACCGGCCGTGGCCGTGGCAACGGAAGCTAACCAAATTACGGCGGCATCGGTCTCTGGGGCATTGGCCCATGGCCGACGCGGAGGCATCGATTATAAAATGGGTGGCGTCCTGATTATTGGCGGGGCAATCGGTTCTTATTTCGGTTCCATGATATTCACAGTTTTGAAGGCCACCGGTCAGGTGGACCTAATGATCTCTCTGGCTTATGTCTTATTTCTTGGCGCAATTGGTGGCATGATGTTTGTGGAAAGCGTCAGGAGCATCCTGCGCAACCGGCGGGGTGAGCAACCAACGCCCGGACGGCGACATCGCACATGGATAGATGCTTTGCCTTTCAAAATGCGGTTTCGCACCTCTAAAATGTACGTCAGCGCCATACTGCCGTTGGCTATTGGCGGATTGGTAGGCGTATTGGCCGCGATCATGGGGGTCGGTGGCGGTTTTATCATGGTGCCTGCCATGATTTATTTATTGCATATGCCAATCAAAGTGGTGATCGGGACCTCTTTGTTTCAGATTACATTCGTGACAGCCAATGTTACCTTCCTGCATTCGGTTAATACCCAGACTGTTGATGTTGTATTGGCATTGATACTCTTGATTGGGGCCGTGATCGGTGCGCAGCTCGGCGCAAGGGTCGGGCTGAAATTAAAGGGGGAGCAACTGCGCATATTGCTGGCAATGTTGGTTTTGGTGGTTTGTGCTAAAATGGCGGTTGATCTTGTTGTTAAGCCTGATGAGTTATATTCCGTAACATCCGTGGAGGTCGTTCATTGAGACAGGTTATGGGACATATATTCTTGGCCTGTCTTGTCTTGCTGTCCTGTCTCGGCAGTCTGTTTTCTACGCAAATGGCTTGGGCGGAACGTATGGTGACGGACCTGTCCCGTCATACCATTGAAATTAGGTCGCAATTCTCTGGAACAGAGCTGTTAATATTTGGGGCTATTGAACGGGAAATCCTTCAGGGAGACGGAGGACATGGCGTCAGTATTGAGGGGATGGATTATGACATCATCGTCGTGGTGCAAAGTGCGCGACATGATATGATTGTTCGGCGTAAGGAGCTGGTGGGGCCTATTTGGGTCAATAAAGACTTCTATACGCTTAAAAACGTACAGGGCTATTATGCGGTTGCCTCGACCCGGCCTCTTCGGAAGATACTTTCAGAAGATAATTTGCGCATATTACAGGCGGGAATAGAGTATCTTGATATTGATTTCATAGAGCCTATCTCCGAGCTGGAAGACGCGGCCTATCGGGCGGGCTTCATCCGCAACATGAAGGCCAAGAAGCTTTATAATCAGCGCGAGGGAACGATCAGTATCCTGGATGATATCCTGTTTCGGGCGATTTTGGAATTTCCGGCGAATATGCCTGTGGGGCAATATCAGGTAGATGTGCATCTGATCCGCGATGGCGAAATATTATTGAGCGAAGAATCACCTCTGGAAGTGGGGAAGGCGGGGATTGAACGTATTATTTTCATGTTTGCTCATGAATATCCGTCCTATTATGGCATCATGGCCGTTATTGTCGCGCTGTTTGCCGGATGGCTTGGCGGCTTTATTTCCAGAAAAATGAGTGAATAACATATTCGTGATATAAATTCCCTTGAGGTTTCATGAGATGTCGATAGAAAGAGAAATATGGATAGTATAGAAGTTTCATATTTGGTCGCCGTAGTGAGCGGCATGTTCAGTTTTTTGTCCCCCTGCGTGTTACCGTTGGTTCCGGCTTATATCTGTTTCATCACAGGCAACAGTTATCAGGATGTGCGTGACGGCGACAAAATAGAAAAATGGGCCATGTTCTGGCCTGCGGTTGCTTTTGTATTAGGCTTTTCGACGGTGTTTATTGCGCTTGGGGCCGGGGCTTCTGCGATTCAAGGGGTTCTGCTGGAGTATAAAGAAATATTCGCCAAAATTTCCGGCGTGATGATCATTATTCTGGGCCTTCATTTTACGGGATTGATAAAATTATCCTTCTTATATAAAGAGGCGCGGTTTCAGACCAGTGGAGAACAAAAAGGTCTGGTGGGGGCCTATGTCATTGGGCTTGCTTTTGCCTTTGGCTGGACGCCCTGTATTGGGCCGATTCTGGCAACTATTCTTACTTTGGCCGCGACACAGGAACATTTCTCTCAAGGGGTCATGTTGCTGGCGGTATATTCGCTGGGGCTTGGCGTGCCTTTCATAATCGCATCCGTGGCCATCAACAGATTTTTGAGGGCTTCTGGCGGTTTACGTAAGCATATGCATAAGGTTGAGCTGGTTATTGGCGGCTTGTTGATTGTGACGGGCTTGGCGATATTTAACGGTTCTTTGCAGAATATTGGCTTTTATTTAATCGAGGCCATGCCGTGGTTGGCAAATATTGGCTAGCTGTTTTTGAACATATTTAAAATACAACGCATGGTATATGTTCAAAAAAAGGCCCCGATGAGTCTCTAAGAGCTTCATCGAGGCAGTTAGGCAGATGGAAGGTCATACACGGACCTCCCAAGGGATGCTATGATAATGCAACCTATGAGGTTATTATATGGTTAATTTTTTTAAAAACAACTAAAATCTAATGGATGGTGAAATGGGCATCCAATTGGCGGTCTTTCAAGAGGTCGAAAAGTGCCTGCCATAGGTATATGCCATCCGGATTATTTTCTTCCTGCATTTGATGGAGCATTAGCTCCGTATAGGTCATGGCTTGTGCGCCGTGACGGGTCCAAATGTCATTGGCTGCGATCTCTAAAAGAGGACGCGGGTCCATCCCCAGCCCTTTCATTTCCTCGACAAGTTCCAGGAAGGACAGGTTTGAGCTGCTGTTATTATGTGTAATATCAGATGTTTGGCGGTTCATGGCATTTTCCTTTTCAGGATTTTATATGCAATAGTCGCGCCAAATCCATAAAGCCCTATATAATTGACCTCTTGGCCAAAGGACCGTGCGAAAGGCCGGTAGAATATGCTTTGACAGGAAAAAAATGCCTATTCAAATTCTTCAGGAAAGCTCTTAAATGAGCAGAGAGGAAAGTGTTTCGCTCTGACTGTTTCGCTGAACATATTGTAGGGGAATATCTGAAATTATTTTCTTAAAATCATCAATTATTTGTTCAAAATCCGTATAATTCTGTGGGGATTCGGAAATTATTACGCCAGCTATTTTTATGGTGGATTGTTCTAGACAGGCGATGGCTGTAAGGGTGTGGCTTAATGTCCCAAGACTGGAGGCGGTGACCAAAAGGCAGGCGCACTCAAGGCGGGATATTAAATCAATCATATTCTGGTCATAACTTATTGGCGTCATGATGCCGCCAACCCCCTCGATCAAGAGAAAGTCGAGGGTATCTTCAACTTGTGCCAGACAAAATTGGACAATATCATCCAGATCAAGAGAGGTCCCCGTTTGCGCCGCTGCCAGATGGGGCGGAAGGGGGTCTTTAAAACGCCAAGGGGAAATCCGAATCGCATTTTCTAGCGTGGCCGGCATATTCATGGCCAGAAGCAATTGGCCGCTATCGCTTGGTTCAATATCTTCTGGGTCAAAGCCGCTGATCACAGGCTTGATGGCCCGTACGCTGTATCCTTGTTGTTGTAATTGCCGCAGCAGCATGCAAGTGACATAGGTTTTGCCAATATCCGTCCCTGTTGCGCCGATAAAGATAATGCGGGTCATGATAGTACACCAATTTTTTTGAGGGTTGTGGCCAGAGCCTTGATGTCCTGTGGCTTATGCAACGCGGAAAAGGTAAAGCGTAGACGGGCGGTGTCTTGTGGTACGGTTGGCGGTCGAATGCCGGAGACCAGAAAGCCTTCCTGCTCAAGGGCCGCAGCGAATTTCATGGTTCTTGCCGTATCGCCAATGATGATCGGTACGATGGGGCTGTCTGGCTCTGGCAGGTCAAGAAGTTGCGTGAAGTGCCGGGCGTTTTTCAAAGGCAGGCTGCAATAGTCCGGTTCTGTTTCAATGATGTCCAGCGCAGCAAGGGCAGCGGCCACATTGCCGGGGGGCAGGGCCGTGGTGTAAATCAGGCTTCTTGACCGGGTCTTGATTAAATCAATGACTGGCTTGCTGGCACAGAGGTAGCCGCCAAGGCTGCCGATGGCTTTTGATAGCGTTCCCATCTGCAAGGGGATGTCCGGTAGGGGGCTAAACATATGTCGACTGCCTTTTCCGTCTCCCATAACGCCGAGGCCGTGAGCGTCGTCGGTCATCAGCCAACATTCGTTTTCATTGGCCAATTGGCTCAATATATCAAGGGGGGCAAGGTCGCCGTCCATGCTGAAGACGCCATCTGTGACAATGAGCGCGTTTTGGTAATCATTGCGTTTTTGGTCAATAAGCTCCTGCAAATGGGCCATGTCATTATGACGGAAGATGGCGCAGTGAGCTTCGGAAAGGCTGCTCCCCGCATAGATGCAGGCATGGCTTAATTCGTCAAGAAATATGATGTCTTTCGGTCCGATGAAGGTCGGTATGATACCAATATTGGCCATGTAGCCTGAGCTAAAGACGCAGGCATCTTGCGTACCTTTGATTTGAGCAAGCCGTTGTTCCAATTCCAGAAGAAGGGGGTGGTTTCCGGTAATCAATCGGGAAGCCCCAGCGCCGGTGCCAAATCGATCTGTGGCATCTTTTGCAGCTTGGATCAGTTTTGGATGGTGGCTCAAGCTAAGATAATCATTGCAACAGAATGAAATAAGTTCCTGGCCCGATCGAATGACGTTGCCGTTTGCCAAACGTTCTGTGACCAGAATTTCACGCTTCAGTCCCTTTTCTATAAGGGGTTTCAGCTTATTGAGTGCAAATGTATCAAGTGATTTCATGGGGTTTTCCGAAATATATCAAGCTGATCCTGAATTAGGTTATCGTGGATGATCTGTCAATCAAAGAGCAAAAAACTTGACTCTGGGGTGATAGTCACTAATTTTAAGCAAAATTCAGTGAATTTGGCCAACAATTGGAGTGAATATGTCAGTATCATCGGAACAAGTGTCTAATATTGATAGTCCCTATCCGGATGGGTTTCGTCATAATTGGACGAAAAAGGAGATATTGGAATTCTTTGACCTGCCAATGATGGACTTGCTGTTTCAGGCGCAGACTGTCCATCGGAAATATTTTGACCCCAACAGGGTACAGCTTTCTCAGTTGTGCAGCATCAAAACCGGCGGTTGCCCGGAAGACTGTAAATATTGTCCCCAGTCCTCCCGTTATCAGACTGATGTGGATGCGGAACGTTTGATGGCCGTGGAAAAAGTTCTGGAAGGCGCGCGTACCGCCAAAGCCAACGGCGCTACACGCTATTGCATGGGCGCGGCATGGCGCAGTCCCAAGGACCGGGATATGGCCGCCGTTGTCGATATGATCAAGGGCGTTAAAGATTTGGGGCTGGAATCCTGTATGACACTTGGCATGTTGGACAGCGATCAGGCGGCGACATTGAAAGAGGCCGGGCTGGATTACTACAATCATAATGTGGATAGTTCGCCGGAATATTACAAAGAAATCATCACCACCCGGACGTATCAGGACCGTCTGGATACGCTGGAAAATGTACGCGGTGCGGGCCTTAACGTTTGTAGTGGCGGCATTGTGGGGATGGGCGAAAGCAAGGCGGATCGGGCCGGTATGTTGCAGACACTGGTTAACCTTCCTCAGCACCCGGGCAGTGTTCCGATAAATATGCTGGTTCAGGTGGAAGGCACGCCGCTTTACGGTAAAGGTCAGATGGACCCGTTCGATTTTATTCGAACCATAGCTGTTGCCCGGATTCTGATGCCGGCGTCTTATGTGCGCCTGTCCGCAGGTCGGGAGGCCATGAGTGATGAAATGCAGGCCATGTGTTTCATGGCCGGCGCGAACAGTATATTTTATGGTGAGAAATTACTGACCACAACAAATCCGCAACAAAATACGGATCTGGAGTTGTTCGCTCGCCTTGGCATTACGCCCGAAGGTCAATGAAAGTAAATCATGGATAAGGAATTGCCGGACTGGTTTGTTGAGGGCTATGGCAACATCTGGCTGCCCTATGCTCAGATGCAAACCGTGGATGAGGCTTTGCCGGTGGTTGGAACAGACGGTGTTACGATCGAACTGGCCGATGGCCGTAAACTGATTGACGGCATTGCTTCATGGTGGACCGCCTGCCATGGCTATAATAATCCTGATATGCAGGAAAAAATGATCGCTCAGGTCAAGAATATGTCTCATATCATGTTGGGGGGATTGGTTCATGAGGGGGCGGCAACTTTGGCCAAGCGGTTGGCCGATCTGTTGCCCGGTGATTTGAATCATGTTTTCTTTTCCGAAAGTGGTTCGGTGTCCGTTGAAATCGCCCTGAAAATGGCGATACAATATTGGACCAACCTTGGATATAGCGGCCATAATCGCTTTGTTTGTTTTCAATCGGGCTATCACGGGGATACGACCGCCGCCATGTCGGTGAGCAATAGCGGTGGCAGTGATGAGGCAGGAATGCATAAGGCCTTCAGCGGTTTTTTGCAGCAGCAGTTTTTGCGGCCCTTACCAGTGACGGAGGCTGAGTTAGCCGAGTTTGAGGCGTTTCTCTCTACGCATAAGGATCAGATTGCTGGATTGGTCATGGAGCCATTGGTGCAGGGGGCAGGCGGCATGAAATTTCATGGGGCTGAAACATTGGCGGCAATCTCTAAAATCTGTGCGGACCAAGGCGTTCTTTTGATTCTGGACGAAATTTTTACCGGCTTTGGCCGTACGGGAACCATGTTTGCTTGTGAGCAGGCGGACATTGTCCCAGATATCATCTGTTTGGGTAAGGCCTTGACGGCGGGGACTGTTGCCATGGCCGCAACGGTGGCAACAGATAAGCTTTACGGGGCCTTTTTGTCTGATGATCCGGACAAGGCCTTTATGCATGGTCCGACCTATATGGCCAATCCACTGGCCTGTGCCGCGGCCAATGCTTCACTGGATATTTTCCGGGATGAGGACGTGTTGGAACGGGTCAAACGGATCGAGGGGCATTTAAGTCAATCTTTGGAGCAATTCCGGGATTTACCTAATGTTGTCGATGTGCGTGTGAAGGGGGCTATCGGGGTTATTCAGCTTAAAAATATCGATGATCCGGCTAAGCTACGGGCGCAATTTGCCGATGCGGGGGTTTGGATCAGGCCCTTTGGTGATATTATATATCTTACGCCCTCATTTACTGTGGAAAGCCATGAACTTGCGGCATTGACACAGGCCATCGATAAAGTGCTTAATATCACCGATTAAAGTGATTCTAGAGGCACAGAAAAATGCACAATAGATTATTGGCACTCCGGCAGCATTTGAGAGAGGTAAAACTGAATGGTTTTCTTATCCCTCATGCGGACGAGCATCAATGCGAATATACGCCTGAACCAGCGCAGAGGCTGACATGGTTGACGGGTTTTTCCGGTTCTGCTGGTGAATGCGCGGTGACGTTGGACCGGGGGGCGATTTATGTGGATGGCCGCTATACGCTACAGGTCAGGCATCAGGTGGATACGCAGTTTTTCGAACCTTTAAAACTCCATGAGGATAAGGTCGAGGACTGGTTTTTATCCAACCTGAAAAGTGGGGACCGGGTGGGGTATGATCCGGGACTTCATACTAGGGCCTATCTGGATAGAATGACAAAGGCTTTGACGCGAGGGGGGATTGAATTAGTGCCCCTGGATAAAAACCCGATTAATGAAATATGGACTGATCGTCCAGAGCCCTCCAAAAATCCTATTTTTGCTCATGCATTGAAATACTCCGGGGAACGGTCTGTGCATAAGCGGACACGTCTGGGCGCGAGTTTGAAATCGGATTGTATAAATGCGGCGGTTTTGACCAGTTTAGACAGTATTGCATGGTTGCTCAATATCAGGGGCAACGATGTGGCCCATTCACCATTGGTGTTGAGCTATCTGATTCTTAAGAATACGGGTCGGGTCGAACTTTTTATCGATGAAGATAAAATATCAGATGACGTTCGGGATCATTTGGGGGCAGGGGTTAAAATAAAACCTTATGAGGCTTTTCTTCCGGCGTTGAAAAAACTGGGCAAGGGCGGTAAAAACATTCTCGTGGACCCAAAGCGAACCCATGCGGCTGTTATGGATGCGCTTGAAGCCGGGGGCGCGACCGTGGTGGAAAAGGAGGACCCTTGTGTCCTACCTAAAGCCTGTAAAAATGACGTGGAATTGGATGGTGCACGGGCGGCTCATATTCGGGACGCTGTGGCCATGTGCAAATTTCTCTGCTGGTTTGAACAAGAAGTTCATGGGGGCGAGATTGATGAATTGTCATCTTCTGATAAGTTAGAATCTTTTAGGAAAGAGCAGGTAGATTTCCGGGATTTGAGTTTTGCAACCATATCCGGTGCCGGACCTAATGGCGCCATTGTTCATTATAAGTCTAGTCCAGAGACCAATCGCAAGATTACGGGTAATATGTTGTATCTTCTGGATTCCGGTGGACAGTATTTGGATGGAACGACGGATCTGACCCGAACGCTTGCCATCGGTCGGCCAAGCGAAGAGCAGCGGGATCGTTTTACCCGGGTCTTAAAAGGGCATATCGCCCTTGCTCAGGCGCGTTTCCCAGTGGGGCGTACGGGGGCGCATCTTGATACGTTGGCGCGGAAGTCTCTGTGGGATATCGGGCTTGATTATGAACATGGTACGGGGCATGGGGTTGGCAGCTACCTCGGGGTGCATGAGGGGCCACAATCTATTTCCAAGAGCGGTTTTGGCGTGGCCTTGATGCCGGGTATGATCCTGTCCAATGAACCGGGTTTCTACAAGAAAAACGAATATGGAATTCGTATTGAAAATCTGATGATCGTGCGGGAAAGTCATTTCGAGGACGAAGAGAGTCCCATGAATATAATTGAAACCATAACCTTTGTGCCCATTGATACGCGGTTGGTGAATGTACATATGATGAGCAGTGCGGAAATCACGTGGCTTAATATATATCATGCCCAAGTGCGGGAGAAAATATCTCCCTTACTGACAGGGCGGGAACTGGAGTGGTTACAACAGGCCACACAGTCTCTTATGGTTCTCTAGGACCCTTCTGTTCCAATTGGAGCAGGGGGACATTAAGTATAGAGCTATGCTTTTGGGGGAGAGAAATAATTCCCGGCCAGAAACATCAGCGGTGAAATTTCTTCGCGGGTAATGATTTTCTTCACTTTGCCAATGTATATACAGTGGCTACCGTAAATATGGGCGTCGTCAAGGTCACAGAAAATAGAGGCTTGGGCATTTGCCAGATAAGGGATGTCATCATCGCCCTGTTGCCAGTCGCCAAGGTTGAATTTATTTTCACCTTTTTCTTTCCAGGCACAGGTGTCGGAAATATCTTGTTGATCTTCATAGAGGATGTTCACGCAAAAATTGAATCCTCCTGACAGGGCTTGATGCAGGCCAGTGTCTCGATTAACACAGACTAATAATGCCGGCGGGTCCATGGAAACAGAGCTGACCGCTGTTGCTGTCATAGCATATTTACGCGTTCCATCATGGCTAGTGACCACAGTGACAGAGGCACCAAGCCGTCCCATGGCTTTTTTCATTTGGTCTTGAAGTTGTGCTAAAGTCATTATTATACTCCCGTAATCAATATTATGAACATATAGCTTTAAGAGACTTAAAAGGCCATTTAAATATAGCCAATCATCCGGTTATGGTGGTCTTTTAACAATTGTGTCAGAAAACGGCAAACCGCATCAACCCGGGCCACATGGCGCAGGTCTTCATGAACCACCAGCCAATATTCCCGGTCGATAAAAATATCTTGCGGTAGAACAGGTGACAATCGGGGATCCTGATCCGCCATGAAACAGTGGACAAGGGACAGGCCGATGCTGTCGAGGGTGGCATTATATTGTGCCATGACATTGGTGCTGCGAAAAACCACATGAGGGTCCTTGATAACCTGATCCAGAAAGCGTAGTTCGGGCAGTTGAATCAAGTCGTCGATATAGCTGATAAAGTCATGTCCACTCAGGTCATCAATTTTTGAGATTTCTGGATGTCTGTCCAGATATGCTTTCGCGCCGTAAAGTTTAAGCCGATAATCACAAAGTTTCCAGGCAATCACCCGGCCTGTGGTGGGTCTGGCCAAGGTTATGGCAATATCCGCTTCCCGTTTTGACAGGCTGGTACGGCGGGATTCTGCCATGAGTTCTAATTCGATATCTGGATGCATTTCTCGGAATTGGCCCATGTTGTGCGCAATGATATGGGCGCCCAATGCTTCTGGTACGGCGAGGCGTACGGTGCCGGACAGCCGGGTGTCTTTGCCGGATATTTCTTGATAGAGCCGATTTGATTGGGCTTCCATCTGTTCCGCAAACGGCAAGAGCCGGAGGCCCGCATCGGTGAGTTTATAGCCCCGTGGTGATTTGTCGAACAGGCGGGCGTTCAGTTCGTCTTCTAACGCCGCGATGCGCCTGCTGACTGTTGTGTGGTCCACATGCAGCTTGCGGGCGGCGCTGATCAAACGGCCCCGGCGGGACAGTTCTAGAAAAAAACGTAAATCATTCCAATCGTACATAAGGGACCTCTGTGTATTTTTGCACATTGTTTGTGACTATTTTGTCATAGAAATGCAAATTTGTCTTTAGTAAACTGTAGGTAAGAAATATTAAAATATAAGGACGATGACCATGAAACAATATATGCATCTTATCGGCGGGGAACAAATTCCCGGTACTTCAGGAAATTTTGGTGATATTTTCAATCCCTCAACAGGCGCTAAATCAGCCGAAGTTCCGTTGGCAAGTAAAGTGGAAGTTGAAAATGCCATTGCGGCAGCTGAGGCCGCCTTTCCAGCATGGGCGGCAACATCTGTACAGCAACGTGCGCGGATCATGACACGTTTCACGGCCCTCCTGTATAAGCATCAGGCGGAACTGGCGGAACTTGTGTCCCTTGAACATGGTAAAGTGGTTGAAGATGCCATGGGATCTGTCCTGCGCGGTATTGAAGTTGCTGAGTTTTCTTGCGGTATTCCCCATATGCAAAAGGGTGAGTTTTCCGATAATGTGGGGGGCGGTATTGATATATACTCTATGCGCAAGCCCTTGGGCGTTGTGGCGGGTATTACACCGTCTAACTTTCCGGCAATGATTCCCTTGTGGATGGCGAGTATGGCTATTGTGACCGGTAATACCATCGTGAT
>JAESRB010000016.1 GCA_016764855.1 Emcibacter sp. | reverse complement strand
TTATTTCCTCTCTCACCAACGGTTTTGCCTTCTTTCTTAAAGGTTTTATCTTCTCCTTTCATTGCACAGATTTGCGATAAAACCGGCATGGTACGCCGACCTATGATGGTTCTTCTGGCTCTTGCGATACTATTTTTTAGCGGCTATTTCGTGGTCGTCAGCTTTACGTATTTTGTATTGGTGACTATTTTATTTTCGGTTGTTTATTTTGCGGTGTCGCCGCTGGTTGAAAGCTATGCAGTCAGGATTTGCGACAAATATAATTTACAATATGGTCGCATTCGCTCTGTGGGTTCTATCGTCTTTATCATTACATCGGTGTTGTTCGGGAAATATCTTGACCATTTTGGCTATGATAATTTCCTGTATTTCTGTATTGGTAGCCTGTTCATTACATTTTTTGCGGTCTTTCTGTTACCGCGAGAGGGACGCAAGCCGCAACAGAATGTGGGTCTGGTGTCCGGCGATGATCCGCCGTTAAAATTTTTACTGACCAGCCGACCGTTCATTATGTTCCACGTGGTGTTGAGCCTGATACAAATGAGCCATGGTTTTATATATGTTCTGGGCAGTTATCATTGGGCTCGTCAGGGGATTGATAACGCAACGATTGGCGTATTATGGAGCATAGGCGTCATGGCGGAAATACTGGTATTCATCTTTGCCGGGAGGATTGTCACGCGCGTTCGGCCCATGTATCTGTTGGTTATTATAGCGGTTTTCGGGGTGATCCGCTGGATGGTTCTGGCGGTGACGGTCTCGTTGCCTTTATTGTTTGTTGTGCAGACATTCCATGGGTTGACATATGGGGCGTCTCATCTGGTGGCTATGTATTATCTGTCCAGCCGGGTGCCGGATAAGTATTTTATGACGGCACAGTCCTTATATAGTTCGGTGCCTATGGGGCTTTCTATTGGTGCGGTCATGCTTTTGTCCGGGCCTCTGTATAATATGTGGGGTGGGGGCGCTTATTATGTCATGGCCGCCTTGTGCTTGATGGTGTTGTTTATCGCAAGATTCGTGCGTCGTGTCGAAAATGAGGCGCCTGAAACAAATTAAACGCAGGATTTTTTATTCTTCCACGTATTATCTTTTAGCGGAGGGGATTTGTAATTGGAAATATTCAGGAGAATAGAAATGCAGAAATTATCACTTGTTGTCATAGCCTCTATTGCGGCATTGGGCTTTTCATTCGGGGCCTTTGCAGGGGACAGAATGCCCATGCACCATATGAAAGGTGGTCATCATATGATGCATGGTTTGATGGATGCCAATAAGGATGGTTCCGTCGATGAACAGGAATTTAAAAACTTCCGAAATCAACATTTCTCCAAAGCGGATAAGAATGGTGATGGTGTTCTGACAAAGAAAGAATTTTTGGCTCTTGCTGTCATAATGAAAGAACAACGGCAGAAAGCCATGGAAATGGCAAAGCAGAAAAGAGCGCAAAAGCATTTCGATAAATTGGATGTGGATGGCAATGGAAAGATTTCCAAAGCTGAATTTGATGCCAAGGGACAGCGGAGTTTTATTCGCATGGATCAAAATGATGACGGTGTTCTGAATAAGGCAGACCGCAGAAAGAAAATGCATAAAATGAAACGGATGGAACATTCATTATCTGACAAATGATTAGCTAAATAATTTGTGAAGTGATTTGATTGCTCATGGCTTTTACAGCCTGACTAGGCGGGATTTCTTTCCCGCCTTTTTTTGTTCAGATAGTATATTATCTTCATAAACAGGCCATCTGATCAATTCATGGCTTGCAGTCTGATGAAAGGCAGACTATTTTGCCTGCAGAAAAGTGATAATTTTTAAGGAGATATGCCATGTTAAAAGGATCGATTACAGCCCTTGTTACCCCGTTCAAAAATGAACAGGTTGATGAGAAGGCGTATCGTGCGCTGATAAACTGGCAAATTGAACAGGGCACACACGGTCTGGTACCATGTGGCACCACAGGCGAATCCCCGACCCTTAATCATGATGAGCATCATCGTGTTACAGAGATTTGTATTGAAGAGGCCGCAGGCCGGGTGCCGGTTATCGCCGGATGTGGATCAAATTCCACCAGTGAGGCCATTAGTCTTCTGAGCCATGCCAAGAGTGCTGGTGCGGATGCAGGGCTGATTGCAATGCCATATTATAACAAACCCAGCCAAGAAGGCATGTATCAACATTTTAAGGCCCTGAATGATGCGGTCGATCTCCCGCTTGTGATTTATAATATTCCGGGCCGTTCGGTGGTGGATATGTCCGTTGAAACCATGGCCCGTTGTTTTCGTGATTTAAAGAATGTGATTGGTGTTAAGGATGCCACGGGAAATCTTGCGCGGGTGCCTTTGCAGCGGGCGGCCATGGGCGAAGAGTTCATACAGATCTCGGGCGAAGATCAGACAGCGCTTGGTTTTAATGTTCACGGCGGTGTGGGCTGTATTTCTGTTGCCTCTAATGTAGCCCCGAAATTGCTGGCGGAGTTTCAAAATCTTTGTCAGGCTGGTGACTTTAAGGGCGCTCTTGCTATTCAGGATAAATTGACTGATTTACATGACGTCTTGTTTGCGGAGCCAAATCCGGGACCGATTAAATTTGCTATGGAATTGTTGGGAATTTGTTCCGCAGAAATGCGTTTACCCATGGTGCCCATTGGCGAGGAAACAAAAACATTAATTAAGGCCGCGATGAGCAAGGCCGGATTGCTGGCATAAAAACATGGCAAAGTCGAAATCGAAATCAAAATTGGAATCATCAGATAAGTCGAAACGCGGCAGTAGGACGATCGCGCTTAACCGTAAGGCGCGGTATAATTATTTTATCGAAGAAGATTTCGAGGCAGGAATTGTGTTAACAGGTACGGAAGTGAAATCTCTCCGTGCGGGGGAGGCCAATATTACGGACTCCTATGCCGAAGCTAAAATGGGCGAGATATTTCTGATTAATGCCTATATCAAGGAATATGAGATGGGCAACCGTTTCAACCATGATGCCCGTCGCCCGCGTAAATTACTCCTGCATCGGCGGGAGGTCAATAAGATTGCCGCCGCTATTCAACGCAAGGGCAAGACGTTGGTGCCGCTGTCCCTTTATTTTAATGATAAGAACCGGATTAAAGTCAAAATTGGTTTGGCCAGCGGTAAAAAGGCCCATGACAAGCGTGCGACAGAAAAAGAGCGGGACTGGAACCGGGAAAAAGGCCGCCTGATGAAAGAAAATTATTAGAACAGTAAAGAAGCGAGCGTCAAAAGGCTCTGATTGCTCTATTCGATTGTCTTATTTTCATTCTCATTCTCTTGTTTTATTGCCTTACCTGTAGCGGCTTTGGGCCTCAATGAAGATGCGCGTAATTTCGGGCAGCCGGATTTTAATTTCTCTTTCCATCTCGCTCACAGCCCGTTCAACGTCGGCGGCGGAAATATCATCCTTGAAGTCCAGGGACAGATTTAACAAAACATCCTGTGGCCCCATATGCATGGTCAGTGTTTCATTGATGGCGATAATCTCTTGCTTGGCTATGGCGATTTCTTGGACAGTATTGATCACGGCCTCACTCGCCGCTTCTCCAAGCAATAAGCCTTTTGATTCATACGCCAGTAAAATTGCCGTACTGGCCAATATAAGGCCAATGACAATAGAGGCAATACCGTCGAATTCCGGAATGCCCAGAAGCTCACCAAGGAAAAGGCCTATGAGCGCCGTCAGTAGGCCGAGCAGAGCCGCGGTGTCCTCAAACAGGACTGTAAAGATGGTTGGGTCCTTGCTGCGTAATATGGAGGTCAACAGGCTTGGGTCGGTTTGACTGGCCTTGAATGCCTTATAGGCGATAAACCATGCCACCCCTTCGAAGATAACGGCAAAGCCCAGAACAATATAGTTGATGTATATATCTGTTACGGGGTGAGGGGAGATGACCTTTGTGATGCCTTCGTAAAGGGAGACACCGGCACCGACCGCGAAAATCAAAATCGCCACCACAAAGGTCCAGAAATATAATTCCATGCCATAGCCAAAAGGATGAGCTTTATCGGCGGGTTTCTTGGATTTTTTTATGCCATAGAGCAAGAGCCCCTGATTGCCGCAGTCCACTATACTGTGGATGGATTCGGACAACATGGCCGATGAATTGGTAAAGACGGCGGCGGCTGATTTGGTTATGGCAATAAGAAAATTACCGATTAGAGCGGCATAAATAACCTTTTTTGACCCATGGGCAGACATGCATAATCCCGGATATTGTTATCAGTTATATAAGTAATGTATAGCGGATTTCAGGCAAAAGAAAAGCCCCCGAAATTTGGGGGCTTGACGATGAGGTATGGGGATCGGAAAATTTGAACTTGGTTTAAGGCCTGAGTTTAAAGATTGGGTTTAAAATCCGGGTTCAGGGGTTGCCGGACCTAATTTCCATGATCCATCAGCCTGCAAACATGATTGTCCATAAGCCGGGACTGTCTGACCACCAACGGTAATTGTGGTTTGATATTCCCGAACCTGCAGACAGGAATTATTTATAACCTGTACCGGCTGGCGTCCGGTCCATTGCTGTTGCGCGGGTTGGACATATACCGGCTGTTGTTGCTGTACATATATGGTTTCGGTATTTCTTCTTTGATTAGCTGTCAGAGCATAAAACAGTAATCCGCCGGTTAATACGCCAAGGGCAACGTCCCCACCATGACTATTGTGATGACGGTTATGGTGGCGCTTGCCATAATAATATCTGTTAGAGCTATATTTGTTATAGCTGGGCCTATTATGACGTCTGTTATAGTTATGATTGTTATTATGTTTGTTGTAGGCGTGTTTGTTGTAATGGTTGTTATATTTATGTTCGGCTATGGCCTGGGCAGCGGGGGCCAATCCAAATATGGCCAGCCCCAGCGTGAATACTGATATTTTTATGATACGACTGAATTTGCTCATTTTTCCGATCCTTTCGTTATTGGGAACAGCTTTACCTGTATCTTGAAATAACTATAGGATTCTTAACCTGAATGATGGCTGAACGAACAATTCATGTCATTTTATGTTTATTTATGGTCCGCAATCGTTTGATAGATTATGCTCAGAAACATATCAGGTTTTAAGAATCCGTTACCCCATTTTTTGTTCAGTTTCTTTAACGGGTCACGTTTGGTGGCTTCCTCCAATGACAGGCCTTGCCGGGTTAGGGGGGTGACGTTGTCCACGACCTGAACCAGCATATCATGGAAAGTTTGTAAATCCTGTTTATTGGCTAACGGTCCATGTCCTGGAATGATCTTGGTCGTGTCATCGACCAGTTTCAGAAGAGTGGCTGTGGCGTCTATCATGCCATAAATTGACCCGCCGGAGCCTGAATCAATATAGGGATAAAAGCCGTTAAAGAAGATATCGCCTGTATGGATAACATTTTTGTTCTTGAAAAACAGGATGCTGTCGCCATCCGTATGGGCATGGGCAAAATGCCGGGCCTGTATATGAAGATCATTGAGATGAAATGTGACTTGGTCGTTAAAGGACACCACCGGCAGGGCCACCTTTGGAGAGGCAGGAACCTGTTTATCGAAGTCCTTCATTAACTGGCCGGCGCTCAATCTTTTGTAAACATTGTCATGGGCGAGGATGACCACATCCATATTGCCGAGGTTTTCATTGCCGCCGGTATGGTCAAAATGCCAATGGGTATTGATGAGAAACTTTATGGGCTTGTCTGAAATTTTGCTGATAGCCGCAAGAATTTTTGGGGTGAGCGGGCTATATTGATCATCAATCATGAATATGCCGTCTTCACCAGTGGCAATACCGATATTACCACCAGACCCTTCCAACATATATATGCCTTCGCTTACTTTGATGGTTTTAATTTCAATTCCGGCAAATTGATCCTGTGCAAATGACGTGGATATGAAAGCTGAAACCAGTGACAGTAAAACTGTAATGATGCGAAACATGATCTTCCCTCTATAAAATTCCCAAGCGAACAATAGCATATTGGTTCAAGCATTGTCGCATCACTTTTTTGTGGTCATATTTCTGGCATATTTATTTATGCTCGGCTATTTCAGAAAATGGGTTATCTTTTGAAAAATATCCTCGAACATTTCTGTGGTTAGCCGTCCGGTATTGGTATTATACCGGGAACAATGATAACTATCGATCAAGGTGATGTCCTTACCCATATCATTGCCTAATGGATGCAGAGCGCCGTGGCCAAATTTGAACGCAGACTTTTTCTTGTCAAAAGTCGTTAGAACAGCCTTGTGAGCTACCAGCCCTAAGGCGAGGATGATTTTCAGGCGCGGCGCGGCCTTGATCTGATTGATCAGGAAGGGCCGACAGTTATTTTCTTCTTCCGCATTGGTTTTGTTCTGGGGAGGTACACAGCGCACTGCGTTGGTGATCAGGCTGTTTTTCAGCATTAGTCCATCATAGGATGTTCCGCCGTATGTTCCCTGTGCCAGACCGAATTTTATCAGCGTGGCATATAAAAGATCCCCGGCATAATCCCCGGTAAAGGGGCGGGCGGTTTGGTTAGCGCCTTTCAGACCGGGGGCCAGACCAACGATGAGCAATTCATGGTTGGGATCACCGAATGAAGGGACCGGGGCGTTATAAT
>JAESRB010000189.1 GCA_016764855.1 Emcibacter sp. | reverse complement strand
CTTCCGCCCCGCGCCAACCATAAATGGATTGATCATCATCCCCCACGCAGCAGATATTCTTATGCCCCTGTGCCAATAGCCGTAACAACAGATATTGCGCCACATTGGTATCCTGATATTCGTCCACCAAAATATAACGGAAACGCCGTTGATAGTCGGCGAGGACGCCGGGATTATTTTGAAATAGCGTCAGACACAGTAAAATCAGGTCACCGAAATCCGTAGCATTCAAAGTTTTGAGTCGGGCCTGATATTCGGCATAGAGGGTAATGCCCTTGCCCTCGGCATAATGGCTGGCTTCGCTTTTTGGGACTTGTGATGGTAGAAGACCCCGGTTTTTCCAGCCATCAATCAGTCCGGCTAATATGCGTGGGTTCCATCTTTTTTCATCTATGTCCTGTGCGCGGACAATCTGTTTGACCAGCCGTAATTGATCGTCGCTGTCCAGAATGGTAAAATTGCTGGATAGACCAACCAGATCACAGTGGTTGCGGAGAATTTTAACCCCAACCGCGTGGAAGGTGCCTAGCCAATACATGCTTTCAACCGCATTACCAATGATAGTGCGGACCCGTTCTTTCATCTCCAATGCGGCCTTATTGGTAAACGTCACCGCCAAAATTTGTCCGGGAAACCCACTGCCTGTGGTCAGAATATGGGCAAGGCGGGTGATCAGAACACGGGTTTTTCCGGTGCCAGCCCCGGCCAGAACCAATAGCGGCCCGTTGATGGTCTCAACGGCCTCTTTTTGCGGCGGGTTCAGTCCTTCCATATAGGCTGGAGGGGCTTGGGGCGCGGTTTCTTCGAACGGAATATCGTCGACAGAAAGATTATCAATATCAAATGGATCAGACATGCTTTCTGTATACTTTAAATCAGGTAAAATAACAGATTTTTCTGGTTTATTCTTTTTCGTCCAAGAGGGCTTTGTTATAGGCGAGAAGCACATGTTTCTGACTCAAAGTGCCAATGATTTCCGCTTGTGAATCATCAGTGACCACGGGCAGGGTGTCCTCACCACTTTCATCAAATTTCTGGAAGGCATCCTCCAAACTGTCTGAAGGAGTGAGGGTGAGTGGCACGTCCCGGCAGAAGTTTATGGCCTTGGGTGTTGCCTCTTCCTGTCCGGCGTGGGCTTTCTGTAATTCGGTAACGGTGATCAGTCCGATAATTTTACAGCCCTCATCCAGAATGTAAATATGGTCATGACTTTGGGTCAGTAACATATCCCGAATTTGCTTCAGCGTGGCCAGCGTGCTGGCTGTGGCATATTTATCGGTCATCAGGGAACGCACATATGTCGATCGCATCACATGACGGGCGCGGCCGCCTTCCAGATCAATACCGACCTGTTTTAATTGCATATGAAAGACGGAGGTTGCCTTGAGGAAATGGTGGGTAATCAGGTTGGAGATTACCACGGCGACCATGAGCGCGATGGTGATCTGATAATCGCCAGTCAGCTCAAAAATAATCAGGATGGTTGATATGGGCGCGCCAAGGACGGCCGAGGCCACAGCCCCCATTCCAACGATGGCATACAGGCCGTAACTGAATGTGGTGTCCCCTGTGAGGCTGGCGATCCAACTGGCGACAAAACCAAAAGCGCCGCCGACCATAGCCCCCAGAAAGAGTGACGGGCTGAAGATGCCGGTGCCAAAACGAAAGGCGAGAGAAATAGAGGAGGCCGCAACTTTCAAAACGATCAGCAAGAGGAGCAATTCAAAGGAAAATAACTCTTTCAGCGCACCGTCCGTTGTACCATATCCATGGCCGAGGATATAGGGGCTGATCAAGGCCAGTAAGGCAATGGCCAATCCGCCAAGAGCCGGACGCGCCCACTCCGGGATCGGAATTTTTGCGGCAATTCGTTCGGTGAAAAACATGCTTTTTATGAAAATAATGGCAGAGAAGGCGCTGACAATGCCTAGAAATATAAAAGCCGGAAATTCCCAGAATGTGGTTATGTGATAGTCGGGAATAATGAAGGCCGGATAATCACCAATATGAATACGTGATACTATGGCGGCGGCAACAGATGCGATAACTATGGGGGCAAAAGCGCTGAGGGCATATTGGCCTAAAATGACTTCGAGTGCGAAAAATACGCCAGCTATGGGGGCATTAAAGGAGGCCGAAACTGCTGCCGCGACACCACAGCCCAATATGGTCCGTGACATGCTAGGCGGCAGATGTAATTTCCGGGAAATCCAAGATGATATGGTGGCGCCGAGGTGAACAACCGGGCCTTCACGGCCAGCGGCCGACCCAGAGCCCAAGGCGATGGCGGATGTTACCGCGCTTAACAGCCCTTTTCGGGTGGAAATCACCGTGTGATTGACGGCATTGGCCGCCATGACGTCTGCAATGCTGGCCGGGCGGTTGCTTTTCATGAGGAAACGGTAAATGAAGCTAATGATAAGGCCGCCGGTTACGGTCGAAAAAATAATCTGACTGGGGGCCAGTCCGCTGACATGGTCAAGGATATTTTCCTCTGAACTGCCCAACATGATTCCCTGCGTGATGGCGACCAGTTGTCGGAAACCAATGGCCGCATAGGCAACTGTTACACCTGCCAATAGGGCAAGTATACTGCTCAGAATTTTATCTCTTTGCCGTAAATTCTGTAATCGAAAGGCATTAAAAAAATTTCTAAAAAACATCATATTACAGATCTATGACTTTGCTTTTGTCTTTGGCCTGCGGATATTGATGGACCGGCCTAATTCCCGGGGTTTCTCATATTGTTTATGATCGTCCAGACATTGGAGAAGGTTTGTCATAGTTTCCGGACTGAATCGGGCGGGCATTCTGCTTTCCATATCCACATGAAGGGAAATCTGTTCCAGTGTTGCCGATATTTGAGGTGTGTTTTTATGAAACAGCCGCATGAAGTAATGGATGAATTTACTGTCAACATCCAGTAATTGAAAATGAACGCACACGGGGTCATCCAGTTTCAATTCATGTTGATAGGTCACATGATTTTCCAAGGCAAACATGGATTTCCCACTTTGCTGAAGATAGTTGACACCAAGGTCGAGGCTCTCCAGAAAATTGGTCAGGGCCTGATCAAATAGCAGGATATAGTAAGCCATATTCATATGGCCGTTATAATCTATCCATTCTTCTCGAACAGTTGATTCAAGAAAAACGGGTCCGTATTTTTTTTCTTTAGGCATATTTTATTTCTCTATTCCACTTTAAATCCGGGGGAATATCTCTCCACTAAGGTGACTTTATCCATCATTGGGCCATATTGTCATCAAATTATTTGAAAATTTTAGGGAAACATAAGAAAACTATTAACATTTTAACGGGATACTCTTTCAATTGTTATTGAAAAAAGCCATATTGTTGCCACTGTTTTTATGTCATATATAACCTAATAGTAAAACAGGGCAAATACGGTTACGGAACGCGCATTTTAATCGGGGCAGGCGGAGAAGAACTTGAAAAAACTTGGGCTAGGCCTTGGTATTCTGATTGTAATATTGATTGGGGCAATATTAGTCGTTCCCAGTTTTCTCAACTGGAATGAATATAAGGATCAAATCGAACAAACGGCTTCTGAGTATTCGGGTCGGGATGTTCGAATCAAGGGGGATATTTCCTTAACGCTGTTGCCCACATCGGCACTTTCTGTGAAGGATGTGACCGTGACCAATCTGGATGGTGGCCGTGCGGAATATATGCTGTCGTTGAAATCTCTGGATGTTAAGGTAAGCTTTCCTTCTGTGATATCCTCCCTTTTCGGCGGCAAGATAAAAGTTGAAAAATTTATTCTTGTTGATCCCGTTGTTGCGCTCGAAATTTTGGCGGATGGCCGGGTAAATTGGGATATGGGCGGCAGTCCGTCCGACGGCTCGACACCGACCACTACCTCCGCAGATATCAGTCTTGATAAATTTCAGATCGTGAATGGTCAGATCAGTTTTGAGAATATGACCACCCGGCAGATGGAACTGCTGAGAAAAATAAATGCCAATGTGAAGGTTAAAAGCATCAACGGCCCGTTTGAAGTATCAGGTAGTGCCAAATATAAGGAACTTGATGCGCAGATGTCCTTTAGCCTGGGCAAGAGTCGGCCGGGTAAAAAAGTTCCGGTAAATATCGTTATGACGATGTTGAATGAGCAGGTCACGGCCAAGCTACTCGGCGGTGTGATTCTGAGTGGTAAAGACAGCGTATTTTCCGGAAAACTGGATGTGAAGGCCCAAGATGCGGGTGATATTTTTACCGCAATTGATCGTTTTAAAGGCCGGACACCCCAGTCTGCGACCAAGCCGGTACTGAAAGTCGGTCAGGATTTCGCCTTTGATACTGTGGTTGAAGTGACGTCTGAAAAGGTCCTTGTTAAGGACGTGAATATCCGCATGGGGCAGAGTCGTGGACAGGGAAATGCGCAAGTTTCCCTTGGTGAAACGGTCAATATTCTGGCGGCTTTGTCCGTCAACAAGCTGGATATGGACCCGTTATTGACGGCATTTGCGCAACAGAAAAATGCCCAACCGTTGATTGGTGGTAATGATTCCGGCAATGGGACCGGGCAGGGTTCGGAACAAGACTTATTGAGCCATTTGTCGGGCAAACTGGACTTGAAACTTGGGGCTTTAAAATATAATGGTAAGCTGGCCAGTCAGATTTCTCTGAAGCTGTTGGTCAAGGATTCCATTGTTGAAATTTCCACAATTCAAGCCCGTATGCCGGGTGGGTCCGCACTGACGTTTAAAGGGCAGATCACACAAATGCCGGTTGCTGACCCGAAAGAGGATAGTGCCGGTAAAGAAAATCAGCAGGCCGGACAGGTCATGTTGACGGGGGACATGTCGCTGAATGCCAGTAATCTTCGTGGATTGCTGAACTGGCTGAAGGTGGATGTTGCACAGGTCCCCTCAGGCAAATTGGCTCAATTTTCCTATAAAAGCAGTTTGAAGGTGACGCCGGACCTGATGCAGCTTTATGGCATGAACGGAAAACTGGATGCTATGACGTTTAAGGGGGGGGTATCATATGCCTTTGGTGGCCGTCCGTCTTATGGCATCAGTCTCGATTTTCGCAATCTTAATCTTGATTCCTATTTGGCAAAAGATACCACGAAGTCAAAGAGCAAAATTGATTTTAGCAAGTCATTGGCCATATTGGACGAATTTGATGCCAGTTATAAACTGGCCTTGTCAAATGTTACGGTAGGGGGCGTGAAAATTCACTCTGGTCAATTGGAAGGTCTGTTGCTGGGCGGGGCGTTATCTGCCAAGAAAATTCAAGTGACGGATGCGGCGGGCATTAATTTAACGGCTTCGGGGTCTGGTAAAAATTTCAGCAGTAAGCCGGAGTTTTCTCTGAATTTATCGGCTGAGGCCAAATCGTTATCAACTTTGCAAAGGCTGTTGAAGCTTGAAGGTGATTTTGACCTCAGGACGCTTGGCCCGACAAAAGTAAAGGGGCGGATATCTTCGACCTTTGCCAAGATGGAGGTGAATCTAAAATCTACTATCGGGGGTAATAAACTTGATGTGAAAGGCACGATTCGCAGTGCAACGTTGAAAAAATTCCCGGAAATTGGCAGTGTGGACCTTGAGGTAGATGGAAAATCCACGAGTCTGGCGGCATTGATCGACCAGTTAAACCTGCCCATGACCAAACCCAGACCGGGGGATGATCGGCCTGTACGTGTGAGAGGCCGGGTCAAGGCTAGCTCTGATTTGATTGATATCGATGGGGCACTTAATATTGCCGCCGGAGAAATTCTGATCAAGGGCCGGAGTAAAGGAAAAGGCAAGATGGCCTCTTTGGATCTGACGCTTGATTTAAAGGGGAAGGAAACCCGCGAATTTATCAGGGGTTTAGGTATTGATTTTCAACCATCGGCTGGAAAACTCGGCCTTATTGCCCTGAAAATGAAAGTTATCGGCACAGGTGATCAATATGCATTTAGCAATATTGTCGGTGATGTCGGGCCGGTGAAGCTCAGCGGTACAGGTAAATTGAATATGGGCCGGAAAATACCCTATTTTGATTTTAATCTGAAGGCCGGGGCAATTCCGCTTCATGATTTTCTGAAGGCCGGGGATAAGAAACTCTCTCAAAAGAACCGCAAAAAAAATAAAGCGATCTACGGCCAATGGACAAAACAGGCGATGGACCTGTCTCTGTTATCTGCCTATGAGGGGCGCGCCCGTATATCTGCGGCCAGTTTGCAGTTTAATAACTATCTTTTTGATAAGCCGACCTTTGAAACAATATTGAAGGACGGCATCCTGTCGGTTAATAACTTTACCGGACGGCTGTTTGGCGGGGATGTTCTCTTGTCGGGACGGTTCGGTGGGGTGCCTAATGCGGACATGAGCCTGAATGTGACGTTGAAAAAGGCTTCGCTGTCCCAAGCGGCAAAATCGTCGGCGGGCGTTGCGCCAGTAACAGGCTTCTTTGATCTGTCGGGTAAATTTACTGGTAGGGGTAAGAGCCAGTTTGATATGATTTCATCTCTATCCGGGGAAGGAAAGATCATTGCCAGTCCCGGTCTGATCAGCGGCATTGATATTCCGGCCCTTAGCAGTCAACTTACCGAAATGGATACGAATAATGATTTCCTTAAACTGTTGGGAACAACGCTTTCCGGTGGGGAAACACCCTATAAAGGGGGGGTGAGTAATATTACGGTCAAAAACGGCAAGGTCGGGTTCAGCCCCTTTGATATTGAGCTGGACGGGGCAAAGTCCAAGGTGAAAATGGCCGTTGATTTGTTAAACTGGACCATTCGCTCTGACGGTAGACTCTCGCTGGTGGATCATCCCAATGCCCCACCCATCGGGGTTAGCATTCGTGGGGATGTGAGTAATCCATCAATTATTTACAAAACGGATCGCTTGAAGAAATACGTCGGTGCCAAGATTGCGTCAAAGATGCTACAGAAATTGGTCGGTGGTGAAGGTGGGCTTGAAGGATTGTTCGGAGGTCAGCCAAAGAAAAACGCCCCTGTGCCTATGGCGCCTGCGACAAATGAGACCGGACAGGTTGCGCCGAAAGAAAAGCTAAAGCCTGTGGAAGAATTCGGCAAGCGGTTGTTGCAGAAGTTATTCGAAAAGAAATCAGATCCCAAGTCTACGTCTAGTCCTTGAGCGCGTTTTTCAGGACATAAACCCGTAGCGCACTGCTGAGGTTTGCCTGTCGTTGGGAGTCAATTTCAGCGACCAGAAGGCTCAGGCTCAAGTCCCGTTCCTTCGCCAGTTGCTTTAACTGCTCCCAGAAGATGTTTTCCAGTGTGATGCTGGTTTGATGCCCCGCGATGACGATAGAATGCTTTTTTAGAATATTCTCATCACGGGACATGATTGATTGGCCTATAGATTGTGGAAGAAATCATTGCCTTTGTCATCGACGACGACGAAAGCGGGGAAGTTTTTAACATCAATCTTCCAGACGGCTTCCATGCCGAAATCCTTGAAATCAAGAACGTCGACCTTTGTGATGTTATTCTGTGCGAGAATAGCCGCCGGACCACCGATAGACCCCAGATAAAAACCGCCATGCTGATGGCAGGAACTTGTCACCTGTTTGCTGCGGTTGCCTTTGGCGAGCATGACCATGCTGCCACCTCTTGCCTGAAAATATTCCACATAGCTGTCCATGCGGCCAGCTGTGGTCGGACCAAAGGAACCAGAGGCATATCCTTTGGGCGTTTTGGCAGGGCCAGCATAATAAACGATGTGATTTTTCATATAGTCGGGCATGGGCTCCCCGGCTTCCAGCTTTTTCAAAATCGCGGCATGAGCAAGGTCACGGGCCACAATGATGGTGCCCGTAAGGGACAAGCGGGTTTTTACAGGGTATTTACTGAGTTCTGCCCGGAGCTGATCCATGGGTTGGTTCAGATTAATTTCAACAACCGTATCATGGAGGTCTTTTTTCGTAATTTCGGGCAGATATTTTGCCGGATTTGTTTCCAGTTGTTCAAGGAATATACCTTCAGACGTGATTTTGGCCTTTGCTTGACGGTCGGCAGAACAGGAGACGCCAAAGCCGATGGGGACAGAGGCTCCGTGGCGGGGCAAGCGAATAACCCGCACATCATGGCAGAAGTATTTGCCACCAAACTGCGCGCCGATACCAAAATTTTGGGTCATTTTATGAATTTTTGTTTCCAGATCCGGCACGCGGATGGCATGACCATAGTCGTTCCCCACGGTTGGTAAGCTATCCAGATAGCGCGCACTGGCGAGTTTCACAGTCTTCAGATTCATTTCCGCACTCAATCCACCAATGACAACCGCCAGATGGTAGGGAGGACAGGCCGAAGTACCCAGGCTTTTCAGAGCGTCATCCAGGAATTCCTACAGCTTGTCTTCGCGCATGATGGCGGGGGTTTGCTGAAACAGGAAGGTTTTGTTGGCGGAACCGCCGCCCTTGGCCATGAAAAGAAAATGATATTCATTGCCCTCTGTCGCGTAGAGGTCGATTTGTGCCGGGGCATTATTCTTGGTATTGACCTCTTCAAACATACTGAGAGGGGCAAGTTGTGAATAACGCAGGTTTGTGCTGGTATAGGTGTCTACGATACCTTGGGACAGGGATTTTCCGTCATCGCCTTCGGTCCAGACATACTGGCCTTTCTTCCCAACTACTATAGCGGTTCCTGTATCCTGACAACCGGGCAGGACCATTCCCGCCGCAATATTGGCATTTTTCAAAAGCTCTGTTGCGACAAATTTATCATTGTCTGAGGCTTCATCGTCTTTCAGAATATTTGAGAGCTGTTGCAGGTGACCGGGCCGCAGGAGGTGGGCAATATCGCGCATAGCTTCCTGTGCCAAAAGGCGCAATCCTTCCGGTTCAACTTTAAGGATTGTTTTGCCATTCACTTCTTGGGTAGATACAAAGTCAGATGTGATTTTCCGGTAGGGCGTATCTTCCCCGGTTAATGGAAACATATCTGTGTAGTTAATCTCGGTCATAATATTCATCCGAACTGGTTAAAATTATGGTTAGTTAGTAAGGGTTTTCGGGATAAAAGAGAAGGAATTTCATAATTTACAGGCTTCCTCAGAAACCTTCTTTCATGAAAAGTCCTTATCGTCATATTATCTTTCGCCACAAGCCCTATAAATTATATTATATGTACAATCGGTTGGAAATATATTATTCTTCGGTTCTGGATTATTATTTTTATAGTATTTGGTCGTCGAGATCGAAAAAGTAACAATGATCCTAGGCAGTTAGGCAGAAAGTCATAAGAAATGGCAGCTGATGTTTGAAAGGGTTGTAATATCAACCCCTGTTTTTTGAGTTAAATTTGTAAAAACAAAGTAACGAAACAGGGTTTGCATCTGCAAGCCCTGTTTTGGTGTGGTCGGACCTGTTTTGATGGGTTACTTTTTCCTGAAAGTATCCAATGTTACCACATTATCCGTGTCTTCATCATCTTTTCGGTTGTCTGTGGGGGCAGAAATGGTCGACAATTCTTCTTTATTATCATTATCCACGTCTGTGGCGTGGAAATGTAAACCAAAATCAACGCTTGGATCAAAGAAACCTTCCAGCGCCATAAAGGGAATATATAGATGTTCCAGCTTGCTGTTAAAGCTCAGAGATATTTCAAAATGTTCCTCATCTACCACAAGGTTTGAAAACTGGTTCTGAACAACGATTGTCATTTCGTCAGGATAACGTTCCTTCAGATAGACCGGAATACTGGTGTTCGGGTGATTTGTGCTAAAAGTAATGTAAAAATGGTGCTCCCCGGGAAGGCCTTCTTTGGCGGTATTTTGTAGAACATCTCTTACGACTGAAAGAAGAGCCGCTTGGACCATGTTATCATATTGTATTATGGTTTCTGTCATTTTTTCCATTATCTATTTACGCTAAGTATCTGGTTACGCTACTAGGCGGTATCGAATCTAAGTTAATCTAAATTATAACGGTTAACATCTGGGGGGGCGAGTCTAATTTTAGATTAGTGAACAGACCGTCCCCCCATGAAGATTAAAATTCGGATTGAATTCGGATATAGAAAGACCGTCCCGGTTCATTTACCCGGATTGTTGTCGCATCATTCAGGCTTTCCCGGTTCAGGTGATTGGCGTAATATTTATCAAACAGGTTTGAGATGCCAAAACGTAAGCGGGTATCTTTCATGACGCTGACGGACGCGAATAAGTCCAGAAGGGCATAGCCATCTGTTTCGCTCGCGTCACGACCGCTGCCGGTCATGGGGTTGGAATCTACGCGGTTTTGTTTGAGCGCGCCGCGCAATCGACTACCGATGCTCCAGAAGTCTTTGTCATAGGTGACTGTCAGGTCATAACTGAATGGCGGAATTTGATAGAGCGGAATATCAAGGTCTTGATTTTGACCATTGGTATAGGAAATATTACCAAAGAATTTGATATGGTCGGTGACATCAAAACTACCTTCCAGCTCGAAGCCCCATATGCGGGCATCAATATTACGATATATCAGAGCATTGTTGGAGAGTAGAACGCCGGACTGACCATGGGCGCGGTCGCGGAAGATGTAATCATTTATATCGTTATAATAGGTCGAGAGCAGCATATTCCAACCTGTTTTACGGATGCCGAAGCCCATATCAAACTGGCTGTGTTTTTCTGGGGCCAGTCCTGGGTTTCCAATCCAGCTCATATTAATGACCATGCCCGATGGCATGACCACATTGCCCATTAAGCTGGCCATATAGCGTTCAACTGTATTTGGGCTGCGGTTGCTGCGGCTGATGCCCATATAAAAGGCCATGTCATCATTGAGATCATATTCAAGCCGGAGTAATCCCCCCATATTGTTATCGGTTTGTGGGGTGGCAGGATTGCCGTAATAATTTTGATAGAGCATGTTCGGGGACATGGGCATCATCCCCATCATGACGAGGGTATTTTTCGTATCCGCATTATCCACATGGGATTTTACATTGTCATAGCGTAAACCAGCTTTGATCTGTAGGCTATCGGACAGCGGAACCAAGGCCTCTGCAAATACCCCGATGTTTCGAATAGTGGCGTCGGGGATCAGGATAGTTTGTACCAGATTTAAATTGGTCCGGTCCATATCGTTCCCCAGCCGTAAGCCGTTATGATGGACATCTTTGACGTCCAGACCAACGGTAATATTGCTGTCATTCAGGCGCAGGTCCGCCGCGATTTTACCGCCTGTGGTCACATTATCTAATTCGGACTGGCGGAACATCATCATCCGGTCCCTTAGGGAAAAGTTATTCATAATATGCATGGCACGAGAGCGGTAAATATCTATTTTTAGAGCCTGCATGATGCCGTTTCCGTCAAAGTCATGACGTAATTTGCCGCGTAATATTGTGGCGGAACCCTCGGGCGAATCCATTCCGGCGCCGGGAAATAGGGTGTCCCGTGTTTCTTCGTGGCTGACGCCAAAGTTAATCAGGGTAGTATCGTCACTATAACCAACTTCGGCGCTGCCTCCGTAAGATTTATAAGCGGTTCTGACCGTATCGCCGTTGCCATCCTTATAATTTTCAGCCTGTTTGAAATGGGCATTAAGACGCAGGTAAAGATGGTTCGCACGGGCAGAGACATTGCCTGCGCGGCTCCAGACATCCCCATTGCTTTCATAGGCACTGTCAATGCGGCCCTTGATGTTCTGGCCGGTTTCAAAGGTCGGGGCGTGATGTTCAATAACGACCGTACCACCGCTACCGCCGGGGCCGTGCTGAACGGATTGATAGCCCCGGTGGACTATGACCACATCGGCGGTATCAATATCGGCAAAGGCCGCGGGGGTATCCATGCGGTTTGGTCCGGCACCTTCCAGAAAGGCCCCGTCATTAATGATATTAAGCTGGCTTCTGCTTTGACCTCGGATCACAGGCTCCAGCGCATGACCGGCCATGCGACCACTGGTGACGCCGGGAATATTGCGCAAATAATCGCCCGCATCCGCAGAGGGCTGGCCATCAGTGTCTTTGGGGATGGATGTGGACAGGGCTGGTTTTTGCATCAATGTTCCGGTGACGACAATCTCATCCATATTTTGATGTGGTGTGATGATAACGGTTTGGGCCATGGTATTTTGGCTGATGGCAATAGTTGCTGTACTGACACCTAAAAACAGGCGTCGGCTAAGGGAATAGCTTTTGGACATTCTTTTTTCCTAAATCATAGGGCACTATAAAAAATACGTACCCGAAAGGGCCGTATGAAAATGAAATAATAAATTAATGATTTAGGAGAGGGGCGGGTCGCGGGGTCGGCTGGCCGTATTTAGGGGCGCATCGGGCAGAATTGAAACATATTGCGCAAAGAGCGGCTTGTAGGAAACAGGAGCGACAACAGGAAAGTCGGTCACTGTGAAAGCGGCGCTTATGACGCCTTTATGGAAAGGCAGACAATATACGCAATGTTCCAGATTACCCTCACCATCCTCTGTTGGATTGCCATTCTCATCCAGAGTGATACGTTTCAGGCCTTGAGGGGTGCAGATGACAAAGCTTTGTTCAGAGGACAGGAGGTCATCAGTCCGGTCCGCTGCCGCAGCAGACAGTGCCGCCGTAGACAGGAAATTCAGCAGCAGCACAGTCAGCATAAAACGCCCGACCCCGCGGCCGAGTCGGGCCACGATCAGGGAAAGATATGCTGTTGTTTGTTTGCCGTACATTTTTTGAGAATTTTCCTGAACACTTTAATCTGTGTCAAACTAGCCTATAGCAGAAGAAAAATTTTTGACCTAGGACAAAAAACATATTTTTGTGGGGGGAATGAAAGTGAAGGGCTTCTGTTGCTAGGTGCCCTCCGAACCCCGCGTAACTAGCTGTTAGGCTGCTACAGCAAATGCTTCATTATTATCGTTTGCATCTACAAATTTTGACCCGTCACAGCGGTATCATACTGAGCAAAAGTTATATCTTTATTACGCACGTCGATCCTATTTCGCCCCCGCATCTAAAGAATTGGGCCACTCTTAAGGGAGAGTGGTGGAGGCGCCGGGTACCGCCCCCGGGTCCGCAACGTCT
>JAESRB010000188.1 GCA_016764855.1 Emcibacter sp. | reverse complement strand
GAATGGTTGGTTTCTAGCAAAAATATACCAAAAATGGAAGCCTGTTATGCTAAAATACCAAAATAATTCATAAATATTCTATATCTCATTGGAAAATTGAGAAGTGCAGAGGGTGGAGTAGAGTAATAGATAAACTGCAAGAAATCCTATATCAGGAATATGATAGACTGTTGTTATGGTGTCCTGTCTTCTTTGGCATAGGGGTAGGGGGGTATTTTTCATTACCTGATGAGCCGGCCCTATCTGTTGGTGGCGGGGCCTTGGTCATTGCCATTATATTGCTCATGATTTTTTGGCGATATTTCTTGATACGCGTTATTTTGATTGCATCATTGTTGGGTGCTGGGGGCTTTGCGTCAGCCAGCTTGAGAAGCTGGGTATTGGCAACACCGGTTTTAGAGAAAAAGATGTCGCCGCGCCTGATTACAGGCATTGTGGCAGAGGTCCGTCATTATAATAGTGGAAAATTAAGTATAGTTCTGGAAAATCCTGATATTCCGGGGATTGATCCTTTAAAGAAAATTCGTCTTAGAGTTCAAAAATTTGATATTTTACCTCATCCGGGAGATAAAATTAGAATCAGGGCGGGGTTGCTGTTGCCACCACAACCAACCATGCCGGATGATTTTGATTATGCCCGGCAATTGTGGTTCCAAGGGTTCGGGGCTGTGGGGTATGCTATATCAAAGCCTGAAATTCTTGAAAAGGGCAGTGGGGCAACTGGATTACAGGCCCGTAAAAGGCTTGTGATGTCGGAAGATATTCGGGCAACCATGGCCGGTGATGCCGGAGGACTGGCCGCTGCATTGATTACTGGCATACGTGACGGAATCTCAAGAGAGGTCGTCGAGGATATGCGAAATTCGGGGCTGGCCCATTTATTGGCTATTTCCGGTTTGCATATGGGGTTGCTCTGTGGTGCGGCGTTTTTCTTTTGCCGTTTTTTACTCTCTCGATCCGAATATCTGACGTTACGTTACCCCATTAAAAAATGGGCGGCGGTCGTCGCCATAGGGGCAGGGGCGGTTTATGTTTTTTTAAGTGGTGGCTCCACGCCGACCGTCCGGGCCTTCATTATGGCATTTATATTATTTATGGGCATCCTTACGGACCGTAAAGCCATATCATTACGTTTGGTGGCCATCGCTGCCATGCTGATCTTGTTATTAACGCCAGAGGCCGTTTTATCGGTCAGTTTTCAAATGTCCTTCGCAGCGGTGGTAGCTTTGGTCGCAGCATATGAGAAAATAGATGGGAGATGGGCGAAATTTTCAGGAGCAAACCAGCGAAGTTATAAGAAGGTATTATTTTATATTGGTACCATGTTGTTCACAACCTTGGTCGCAGAAATAGCGATCGCGCCTTTTGCTTTGTTTCATTTTAACAAACTTGTTCAATATGGCTTGATTGCAAATCTTTTGGCTATGCCGGTGATGGCGTCATGGGTGATGCCCTGTATTGTGGCTTATCTTATTTTAGCCCCTATGGGTCTTGGAGAGTTGGCTTTATATCCGATGTCTTATGGGCTTGAGATGATTATGTTTGTTGCAAATACGGTGTCTCATACTCCGGGCTCATATAGTTTGATTCCGACTATTGGGCATTGGCCATTAGTGATCATGGTGTGTGGCGGCTTATGGTTTGTCATATGGAGGACACGTTGGAACCGTTTAGGGCTTCCGGTGATATTTGTTGGTTTTGTAGCGGCATTTTTTACGACCCAACCGGATATATTGATTGATAATAATGGACGATTGATCGGGGTTCAGAATGCTCAGGAAGAAATAAGCCTGTCGAGTTTTCGGTCCGGGCGCAGGACACGTCAACGTTGGGCACTGCGTAATGGCCAGGAAAAAGCTGAAAAGTGGCTTTATAACGGAGAAAGAAAAATAAAAGAAACCTGGATGTCCTGTGATAATTTAAGTTGCCTTTACCGGCCAGTCCATAAGAGTACAGGAACGCTGATTGCTTTGGTGAAGGACGAACTGGCCCTGATCGAAGATTGCCAGAATGCGCAGGTGGTGATTAGCTTAGTGCCAGTGGAGATAGAATGCCCCTCTGCAAAACTGGTTATTGACAGGTGGGACTTCTATCACCTTGGGGGCCATGCTCTTTGGCTGCCGGAAGAAACCGGAGGCGAAATTACAGTAAAGACTGTTGCTGGCAGCCGGGGGGACAGACCATGGAGTCCATTAAGATAAGGGAGTGGTATCAGTATGGATTTTAGCACGGATTTTAGAAGGGATTGGCAAAGGCTTTGTGTTTTTGACTTTTCGCCTTTTAAGTCTTTGTCCCAGGAAGCAATAAAAACTTCTAATACTGGCGAAGTAATCCAACCAAACGGCCTTGTATGCGGACGCGGTTGGCGGGATACGTTTGTGTCTCAAAGTCTCGGTTGGAGGGTTCAAGTGAGATGTCAGGCCCTTTTTTATAAAGCGTTTTTAAGGTGGCTTGTTCTTCATCAATCAAGGCGACAACAACAGTGCCGTTTTCTGCAGCGTCACACCGTTGGACAACGATGGTATCACCGTCAAGAATGCCAGCCTCAATCATGGAATCACCGTCGATCTCCAATGCATAATGACTACCGACCCCAACCATAGAGGCCGGAACGGGAATATTTTCATATTGTTCCAGTGCTTCGATTGGTGTACCAGCAGCAATTTTTCCGTGCAGAGGAATATCTACCATATTGGGGTCTGAAACGGGTTCTTTTTTGTTAAAATCAGGCTGAAACAAGTTGTCGGGTTTGGCACTCGATTCGCTATCTGGAAGTCGGAGTATTTCCAACGCTCTTGCCCGGTTGGGGAGGCGGCGGATGAATTGACGTTCTTCCAAAGCCCCGATCAGGCGATGGATACCGGATTTTGATTTTAAGTTCAGGGCATTTTTCATTTCGTCAAAAGAGGGTGCAATGCCATTTTCCTGAAGCTTTTCATGGATGAATAGCAATAGATCCCGTTGCTTTTTAGTGAGCATATGTCGTCTCCTGACAAATTAATTCCTGATTTGTTTTAGTTATGTTCTATTTATATTCTTTTGTCAAGGCTGTAACAAGAGAATTTCGACCCTCTCTCCTTTGAGGGCTGCCGGGGCGTGGGGCTTACGCACCAAGAGGCAATTGGCATGGGAAAGTGTGCTAAGTTTTGCGCTATCTTGCCGAGGGGTGGTGGAGATAATTTTCTCACCATTGGAGTTTTCCGTGAAATGCGCGCGCATGTAATCCTGTCGGGTTGCATTAGCAGGTAACTCATGGGCCAGTATGGCTATTGACTTGGGAGCGCCGATGGTTTTACGGCCTAGCATGATATGAAGGGCAGGCAGCATGAAATTAACGGCGCAGACATAGGCCGAAGCCGGATTTCCGGGCAGGCCGATCATGGGGCCGTTATTAAATTCCCCGAATATCATGGGCTTTCCGGGACGAATGGCAAGTTTCCAGAAATTTACTTTCAGACCGTGTAGCCCTAGGACTTTCTGTATAAGGTCATGATCCCCAACCGAAGCGCCGCCGATAGTTATGAAAAGGTCAATCTTATCTTTGGTCTTGAGTAGGGTAATTTTTTCTTCCAGTGAAGCTGTATTATCTCGTGCAATCCGGAGATCAACGGCCGTTCCGCCATTCTCGGTAATAAGGCCGGATAGCAACAGGTTATTGGAGCTGATGATTTGATCTGGGCCCACGCTTAGGCCGACTTCGACAAGCTCATCTCCGGTTGATAGTAATGCGATCCGTGGCTTTCGGGTTACTGTAACGGTGGCAATATTAGCGGCCGCCATCATGCCGATATGTCGGGAAGTAAGGACCGTTCCAGCATCAACAAGCTTTTGTCCTTTGGCAAAGTCATTCCCTGCGGGGCGGATATTTCGTCCTTGTTGTGCTCCGGTCACGATACGGACAGTTTGCTCGGATAACCGTTCGGTATTTTCTTGCATGATCACCGTATCGGCACCTTTCGGTACGGGAGCGCCGGTAAAAATACGTACGGTTGTTCCGGGCTGAACTTCACCGTCATAGGACTTTCCGGCGGGCGCTTCGCCAATAACGGTTAATTCTACGGGGCAGTTTGCTACATCTTCGGCAAGTAAGGCATAGCCATCCATGGCAGAGGCATTGAAAGGCGGTTGGGTAAGGGCCGCAACATGATCACATGCCGTGGTCCGTCCCATGGCTTCACTTAGCGGGATATCTTCCTTCTCTAGATGGCTAAAGGATTTTGAAATTATATCAAGGGCATGCTCAACGGGCATCAGGGACATGGGTTTACCTCAGTTATTTGCCTCAGTCTGCGTTAAATTCTCCAGATTTTCCACCGGATTTATGGGTAAGACGAATGCCGGTAATCTGCATATTTCGGTCAACGGCCTTACACATATCATAAATGGTCAGCGCCGCGACGGATACGGCGCTTAAGGCCTCCATCTCAATTCCGGTGCGGCCATAAAGATTGGCGGTGGCAAAGATCTCAACGCAATTATCACGGCTATTACATTCCAGCTCAACCTGAATATTTTGCAGGGGTAGAGGGTGGCAGAGGGGAATTAGGTCGGCTGTTTTCTTGGCAGCCATAATGCCGGCAAGGCGGGCAACAGAGAAAACATCACCTTTTTTAACGCCGCCTTCTATTATCAACGCCAGTGTTTCCGGGGCCATGGTAATGCGTCCACGGGCATCGGCGCGGCGATGAGTCTCTGCTTTCATCGAAACATCGACCATGCTTGCTTTACCGTCCGCATCCAAATGGGTTAGTTTAGACATTATTGCTCTCCGATCAATTGGCGGGTGGCGGTGGCTACATCTTGCTGTCTCATCAGGGATTCTCCGATCAGGAAGCTGTTGAGGCCACATTTATCTTGTAACATTTTCAGGTCCGCATGGCTAAAAATACCACTTTCGCTTATCAGGAGTCTTTTGGAATCAGCTTTTCCTGCAAGTTGCAGGGTGACATCAAGAGAAAGTTCAAAAGTCTTTAAGTTCCGGTTGTTTATGCCGATGAGTGGACTCTTTAGATTAAGTGCACGGTCCATTTCCACTGCATCATGGGTTTCGATCAAGACGTCCAGATCATATGTTCGTGCCACGTCTTCAAGCTCTTGGGCCTGAGTATCTGACAACATGGCCATGATCAGCAAAATACAATCGGCACCCAAGGCACGGGCCTCGACGACCTGATAAGGATCAATCATAAAATCCTTGCGCAAAACGGGCAGGCTGCAGGCGGCGCGGGCGGCGATCAGGAAGTCATCGTGACCCTGAAAATAGGGAACATCCGTGAGGACGGACAGACAACTGGCGCCGCCATCTTCGTAAGCTTGGGCCAGTTCAGCGGGATTGAAATCCTCCCGGATCAGCCCTTTGCTCGGGCTTGCTTTTTTGATTTCGGTAATCAGGCCAAAACGACCTTGTTGTTGTGCCGTGCGCAGGCTGTTGTAAAAGCCCCGAACAGGCGAGGCCTCTTTTGCGCGTTGTTCCAATGTGGCCATCGAGACACGTTTCTTACAAGCGTCCACATGCAGACGTTTGTCTGCGGCGATTTTGTCCAGAATATTAGGCATTAGACATTGTTATCCATTGATTGAGTTTCTCAGTTGCCTTACCGCTATCGATGGCTTCTGCGGCAAGGATAGCGCCTTGTTCAAGGTTCCGTGCCTTTCCAGACACCACCAATGCAGCGGCACAATTCAGCAGGACAATATCACGGTAGGCATTTTTACGTCCTTCTAGGACTTCCCGCAATGCACGGGCATTATGCTGTGCATTTCCCCCGCGAATATCTGACAGGGGATGACAGTTCAGCTTGGCATCTTCGGGTGTGACTTCAAATGAGGTAACTTTACCATTTGAATATTCTGAGACATAGGTTGGCCCGGAAATGCTCAGTTCATCAAGACCGTCTGCGCCATGTACAACCCATACTCTTTTTGAACCCAGTCGCCCCAATACTTCGGCAATAGGCAACGTCCATTTTTTGTCAAAAACGCCGATCACTTGATATTTGGCTCCGGCGGGGTTTGATAAGGGGCCAAGTAGATTGAATATTGTCCGCGTGCCGAGTGATTTTCGGGACAGTCCTACATGGCGCATGGCGCTATGGTGACGCGTGGCCATCATAAAACCAATGCCAATGCTGGATAGGCAATGCTCGACGATGTTCATATTTGCTTCAATATTAATGCCGAGCGTTTCCAGAACGTCCGCTGAGCCGCATTTGGATGATATGGCCCGGTTACCGTGTTTGGCCACGCTAACACCGCAGGCGGATAACACGATGGCCGCCGCCGTTGAGATGTTATAGGTATGCGCCCCATCGCCGCCTGTGCCGCAGGTATCAACGGCATTATCCGGCGCTTTGATGAAATGAGCCTTGGCGCGCATGGCTTCTGCGGCACCGGTGATTTCTTCGATGGTTTCCCCGCGTAGCCTTAGTCCCATAAGGAAGGCACCTATTTGCGCTCCGGTGGCATCTCCGCTCATCATATAATCAAAAGCATTATAGGATTCTTGCTGGGTCAGAACTTGGCCAGAAGCGATTTTATTGATTAACGTTTTAAAGTCGGGGCTCATTTTGCATTATGCTTTCTGGCGATTTCAACAAAATTTCTTAAAAGATCGTGACCATTTTCAGATTCGATGCTTTCCGGATGGAATT
>JAESRB010000187.1 GCA_016764855.1 Emcibacter sp. | reverse complement strand
TTTAAGTGCTTTGCACCTCTCGATTTGGATACCTGCTATACTGTTTCGATCAAGACAATCCGCACTGACCCCATTTGCATAATTGAAAACGGCGTCTTGGCCCTAATTCCTGAATATTCATCTGGATAGAGGCTTCGCCGGCCACATCAATCACCAACGCATCCGGATGAGCAATTTGCGCACCGATTGCCGCCGGAAAACCATAGCCCATAGTCCCCAAACCACCGGACGTCATCCAGCGATTCGGTTCCTCAAATTTCAAATACTGCGCCGCCCACATCTGATGCTGCCCCACCTCTGTGCTGAAATAGACATCTTTGTCCTTGGTCAGTTCCTGCAACCGTTGCAGCGCATATTGCGGCATGATAACCTCATCAGAGGGGCTGTATCTCAGACAATCGCGGCCACGCCATGCGTCAATTTCTGCCCACCAGTCATCATAAGACTGCGTACCATGTTCCAGAACCGTGGCCTTCCATATCTTCAGCATATCCTCCAGAACATGCCCCACATCGCCAACAATAGGCACATCCACACGCACCGTCTTATTGATGGAGGAACGATCAATATCAATATGGATTTTCTTGGAATTTGGCGAAAAGGCGTCCAAACGCCCTGTTACCCGGTCATCAAACCGTGCCCCAACGCAAACCATAACATCACAGTCATGCATGGCGTTATTTGCTTCAAAGGTGCCATGCATTCCCAACATGCCCAGAAACTGTTTATCAGATGCCGGATAAGCCCCAAGGCCCATCAGCGTGCTGGTAATAGGAGCGCCGGTCAATTGAACCAGTTCCCGCAACAATTGTGCTGCTGCCGGACCGGAGTTTATGACGCCGCCGCCCGTATAAAAGATCGGCTTCTTTGCCCCGGCCAGAAGCTTAACAGCTTCCGTAATATCCTCAATTTTACCTTTAGATACAGGACGATAGCTTCTGTGTTTAATCGGACCTATATGAACATTCTTCGTGGTGAAAATCTGAACATCTTTAGGGATATCAACCACAACCGGACCCGGACGGCCGCTGGTTGCCACATAGAATGCCTCATGAATAGTCTGGGACAATTTGTCCACATCCTTCACCAGATAATTATGTTTGGTGCAATGACGAGTTATGCCAACGGTATCCGCTTCCTGAAAGGCATCACTGCCGATAAGATGAACGGGAACCTGCCCAGTTAAACAGATAAGCGGAATCGAATCCAGCATGGCATCGGTCAGTCCGGTTACCGCATTGGTCGCGCCGGGACCAGAAGTCACCAAAACAACACCAGGTTTTCCGGTGGTACGGGCATAGCCTTCGGCGGCGTGAACGGCAGCCTGCTCATGACGGACCAGAATATGACGAATCTTATCCTGATTAAAAATCGCATCATAGAGCGGAAGCACAGCACCGCCAGGATAGCCGAAGATAACCTCGACACCCAAATCCACAAGTGAATTTACGATGATTTCTGCGCCACTAAACTCTTTACCGGACATGATAAACCTTTCTTGATCCAATCCTTAAAACACGCCGAAATAACTTCCGGCGGCAAAATTTTCTATCATTTTATGCAACTATTACAAAAGAAAGCATTATATATCTGTTTCTAGTGCTTTTGGCAAATGAAACGGATATATAGATTCTTCCCCGAAAGGAGGCACCTTAATGTCATATTATTACCTAGTCAAGCCATTATATTGTAATAATAGTACAATATAGTCAACTTTTTTATATTATTATTACAAACTTATCTGATTCCAGTCGCCGCACTGGTTACGAAACCATGTCATTTGCCGTTTTGCAAATTGCCGCGTGGCCGTCTGACTTAAAGTGATCGCCTCTTCCCGGCTGATCTCCTCCCGCAGATAACTGGCGATTTGTGGTACCCCCAGAGATTTCATCACAGGCAAAGAAGGTGCATAATTCAACGCCATAAGAGCACGCACTTCCTCAACCGCATTACCGTCTTCCATCATGATACGAAAGCGTCTGTCACATCGCTCATAGAGCTTTTTCCGATCCATGACGGTAATATTTTTCTCTATCTCCACATCATCACGCAGGCAAAGCCCCCCTGTGGGCGGAATATCCTGCCAGTATTTCAAGGACTTTCCCGTGGATAAAATCACCTCAAGCGCCCGTGAAATTCTCTGCCTGTCGCCGGGAGCCAGCCTCTCCGCAGATAGAGGGTCCAGCTTCATCAGTCTTGCATGAGCGTCGGGGGCTGTCTCCGCTGTGACCGTCTCCCGAATCTCCCGGCGAATGTCCGGATCAATTTCCGGCACCGTCGATAGACCCGTCACCAAACTTTTAAAATACAAGCCCGTACCACCCACCACAATGGGGACGGCCCCGCGTTGCCAGATACCCTCGATCACGGTCAATGCCATATCCCGCCAATATTCTGCGGAACAGGGATTATCACCGGTCAAAACACCGTAAAGATGATGAGGACAAAGGGCCAACTCTGCGGCACTCGGACGGGCGCTTAAATCAGAAAGCTCCGCATAGACCTGCATGCTATCGGAATTGTCGATTTCCCCGCCATATTGTTTAGCCCAGCCCAAAGCCGTGGATGATTTTCCGCTCGCCGTTGGTCCCGCCAGTAAAATTATTTTTTTCATGCTTTTTTCCATTATATTAAACTATATATAACATGTTCTTACTAACAGCAAAACTGGTTCAATATTTATGCATAACCTTTTGACATTAATTTCCAATCCCGAAACACCCGCTTTAACGGATGATATCGTTTCCGCCTATGCCTCCCGATTAGACGGCGTAACAGCCATATCATGGCTTTCAGAAGACATCGCCGCAGATATATTTTTCGATGGTGATCTGCAACAGGCAAAAGATGACCTGTCCGCTGATCTGTTAACAGAAAAATTTGATTTTGGATTTCAACAGACTGACCAACGCGGCAAGAAATTACTGGTTGCGGATATGGATTCGACCATCATCCAATGCGAATGCATTGATGAGCTGGCCGACTTTGCCGGACTGAAAGCCGAAGTCTCCGCCATTACGGAAGCCGCCATGCAGGGTCATCTGGATTTTGAACAAACCCTGAAAGACCGGGTTGCGCTGTTAGCGGGCATGGACGCCGCCGTTCTGGACCGCGTTTACAAAGAACGTGTGAAGCTTATGCCCGGCGCGGTTACGCTAATTAAAACCATGAATGCCAATGGGGCAAATACGGTTCTGGTTTCTGGAGGCTTCACATTCTTCACATCCAAAATCGCAAAGCTGACCGGATTTCAGGTCAACCGAGGCAATACGCTGGACATAAAAGACGGCAAGCTAACAGGCAATGTCCTCCCCCCCATCGTTGACAGCACCACTAAGCTGGACAGCCTGAAGGAATTCAAGGAAAAGGCCGGACTGTCCGACCATGAGATCGTGGCCGTTGGTGACGGGGCCAATGATATCTCCATGATCCAAGCTGCGGGTCTGGGCATAGCCTATCACGGCAAGGCTGCCGTAACTGAGGCCGCTGAGATTGCCCTTAAACATGCTGACCTGACCGCTCTGCTCTATTTGCAAGGCTATTCAGATACAGATTTTGTGACCGAATAAAACATAGGGGCTTTCAAAAAACGCCAAATACTGAACGTGACCTTGAGCCAAATCCTGAACTAGGGGCCTGCCCTTCAATCTTTTCAGTCAGCCTTACGAAATAATAGTATTTTGCCTCAGACCCCAACGTCTGAGGCAAAAAAAAGATCATGACCCGAGAGCCATGATCTTTCATAATCGAACCAAATTGATTTAGCTTTTCAGGTAAGCCAACATTGTGTCCGCATCGGATACTTCGAATGGGTCAGCACCAAAATTGTCTCCAAAGCCTTCTTCTGCAAACATTTTTGTGATTTCACCATTGTCAACAACCATGGAATAACGCCAGCTACGGAAACCAAAACCAAGATTTCCTTTATCAACCAACATACCCATTTTACGGCTGAATTCACCACTACCGTCTGGCAACAGGAATACATTTTCCGCTTTCTGGGCTTCTCCCCAGCTATACATTACAAAGGCATCATTCACGGACAGACAAACAACCGCGTCAACACCAAGAGCTTTAAATTCTTCGAAATGCTTTTCATAACCCGGCAGATGAGTTGTGGAGCAAGTCGGTGTGAAAGCACCCGGCAGAGCGAATAAGATAACTTTCTTGCCTTTGAAAATATCATCAGAAGTCAGATCTTTCCATTCAAATGGATTCGGGCCTTCCAGGGCATCATTGCGCACACGGGTTTTGAAAGTTACGTCAGGTACTCTTGTCATGATATTTTCCTTTGTATTAATGTTGAATAAGAGTCGAAAATTATGCCGTATATATACAACAAGCCTCTTCGAAAGGCAACTTAGAATCATTCAATTCTATGAAATAACTTGTTATAAATTAAAGATTTTTATTTCTTACAAAAATTACCGAACCCCGAATTTTGGGCTTTCATCAAGAAAGACACAGACCACTCATCCGGCCAGACCCTACGACGATCCTATTCAGAGTCCGTTACGCACCTGTTACGAGCTTGTTACAGACCTGTTATCAGCCTGTTACAGGCCTATCCGGCAAAACTATTATACATTATTTAAGGGAACAACAAACAGAAAAAGGCCGGATCACAAGACCCGACCTTTAAAAATAATCGTCTATGCAGATGCCTTAATTGTCGGTATCAAATTTGACCGTAACAAAGGCCGTATTGCCCCGGCGGATAAATTTGAGCAGAATGCTTTTGCGGCCTTTGCCGCGCAATTCCTCAATCCGCTCCAGAGCGTCAGACACCGACGTCACCGCTTCCTGTGTGATCTCGACAATGACATCTCCCCGACGCAGGCCCTTCTCACCCGCTGGACTATGACGCTCAACGTCTGCAATCAGCACGCCTTTCACGTCATCGTCCAGTTTCAGACCCTTACGGGTTTTGTCCGTAATCGCCTCAAGGCTCATGCCAAGGATTTCCTGACGTTCCTGCTCGTCATCTTCCTCGTCTTCTTCCGCCATGTCCTGATCGTCTTCATCATTCTCTTGCAGCTCATCAATAACAAGGGTCAGCTTTTTCCGTTTGCCCTTACGCAGAACAACAAGCTTTACCTTTTTACCAATTTCCGTATTCGCCACCCAGATCGGCAACTCATTACGTTTCCGGATCACCTTACCTTCATATTCGATAATGATGTCTCCGGCCTGTATTCCGGCCTTGTCCGCAGGACCACCTTCAACGACAGAAGATACCAAGGCACCATGCCCGTCTTCCATACCAAGGCTCTCCGCGATATCATCGGTCACCTGTTGAAAGCTGATGCCGATCCGGCCACGTTTCGTATGACCGAATTTACGCAGCTGATTAATCACATGTTTAGCCTGATTGGAAGGAATGGCAAAGCCAATCCCGATATTGCCGCCAGACGGGGAAAAGATTGCGGTATTGATGCCGATCACTTCGCCGTTCATATTGAACATGGGGCCACCACTGTTGCCACGGTTAATGGAGGCATCAGTCTGGATGTATTTATCATAAGGGCCAGATTGAATATCACGGTTACGGGCAGAAATAATACCGGCCGTTAATGTTCCGCCGAGGGAATAGGGATTACCAATAGCCAAAACCCAATCCCCAATACGGGATTTGCTGTCATCACCGAATTTAACAAACGGCAAAGGCTTATCGCTCTCCACTTTAAGTACAGCAAGATCAAGCTTGTCGTCTTTACCAATCACCGTAGCTTTAAATTCCCGGCCATCATGCATTTTGATCATCACCTCGTCGGCTTTATCAATCACATGATTATTGGTGATGATAATGCCCGAAGGATCAATGATAAAGCCTGAACCCAGAGATTGACGTTGACGAGTCAGAGGCCGTTCTTTGCCCTTTTCTTCCTTGCCATTCTTGTCCTTACCATCCCGACCATTCTCCCGGTCAAAACGGCGAAAAAAATCTTCCATGCCAGGAATTCTCGGCATGGTCCGCCGATCAATCTTAATGGTTTGCGTGGTATTCACATTGACCACAGCGGGTAATAATTTCTCCGCCAGGTCAGCAAAGCTGTCCGGCGTCCCTTTCGCAAGGGCAACGGCAGGTGACATGATGACATAAGATACGATGATCATCACACCGACTATAATTTTCTTTAATTCATTCATACTGATTCCTGATATCTTTCATTATCCAAAGTTACTGTTCTTCCCTGGAATTTTTATTTTTCCCATCATTACCACATATTATGGCAGGAATGAGTATCCCGTACGCCGTTGGTCGTATTTTTCTATTGTTTTATCGCATAAATGCCATCCGTAATATAAAAAAAAGAGGATGAATATGCAAAAAGGAGGATATGACCACTAAGCCCCTACCCTCCTTATCTTAAATTTACGGTTTATTTCTTCTTGTTGTTTTTGCCGTTCATATCACCGAAATATTTGAAAAAGTCACCATCCGGTGACAGCACCATCGTGGTATTTTTCTGCCGGAAAGCAACATTATAGGCCAACATAGACCGATAGAAGGCATAAAATTCCGGGTCCTTATTATAGGCTTCGGCAAATATAATCGCCGCCGCAGCATCGCCGGCTCCCCGTAATTTCTGGGCTTCACGTTCGGCTTCCGCCAAAAGTACAATACGGTCACGATCTGCTTTAGACTTGATCCGAATGGCCTGTTCCTCACCACGGGCGCGGATTTCACGGGCCACTTGTTCCCGTTCCGCAATCATGCTGTCAAAAATCGGCTTGCTGTTCTCGGCCGGCAGATCCGTACGCTTGATCCGCACGTCAATCACCTTGATCCCAAGCGCTTCGGCTTCATCCTTCACAGAATTTGCAATCGCGGCACGCAACGCACGACGTTCTCCGGACAGCGCATCTTTAAATTCCCGCTGGCCAAAAACTTTACGCAAATTGGAGTTAATGATGATTGAAAGCCGTGATTCTGCGCCAGCAACATTCCTTACGGCCTGATACACTTTCAGAGGATCTTCAACCCGGAATTCAGTGAACGCATCCACAATGATCCGTTTCTGATCCTGTGTAATGACGATCAATTCCGGCGTATCAAGCAGGATAATCCGTCTGTCGAAATAAACCACATCCTGCACGAACGGTGTTTTGAAATGCAGTCCGGCTTCTACAACGGTTTTCTTCCATTTCCCCAATTCCAGAACCAAAGCCTGTTCAGTTTCCCTGACCGTAAATACAGATGCGCCCAACAAAACAACACTGACACCCAGAATGATCAATACAATTAATGCTTTTAAATTATTCATTGTCTCTTATCCTAGTTCTGTTTCTTAATGGCGGGCAATGGCAGATAGGGCAAGACGCCACTATTACTACTTTCCAGAATGACTTTATCCGTATTCCCCAGGATTCTCTCCATGGTTTCAAGATACAGACGACGACGTGTCACATCTTTTGCCAACTTATATTGTTCGTATACGGATAAGAAGCGCGCGCTTTCCCCTTCGGCCTTAGTAATGGCCCGGGCTTTATAAGCTTGAGCTTCCTGATTCATTCTTTCCGCTTGCCCACGGGCAGTAGGAACAATTTTATTCTGGTATTTTTTGGCTTCATTGATGGTCTTATCCCGGTCAGCTTCGGCCTTTTGCACATCATTGAAGGCTGCGGAGACCTGGCTCGGCGGCGATACCGTATCCATTTTGATCTGCCTAATCTCAATACCAGCTTCATAACTGTCCAGAACCGACTGCATGATGCTCCGCACCTCAATCTCAATTTCCAGACGTTCTGATGTCATGATCTGCTGAATGGCCATTCTTGCCACCACTTCACGCATGGCACTTTCCGAAACGGACTTGATCGTTTGCTCTCTCTGTTCCAGATTAAACAAGAAACGTGCAGGATCTTTAATCTTCCATAGAATAGAATATTGTACATCAACAATATTCTCGTCTCCGGTCAGCATCTGACGTTCTTTTTTGCCAGCGCCAAAACCCACGTCAATCTTGTTCACCGCCGTCACTTTCGGAATGATCACCTGATCAATGGGGGGAAAGTGGAAATGAAGACCAGTGTCTTTGGTTTCAATCCATTTACCAAACCGCAATACAACGGCGGCTTCGTCGGGCTGAACCTTATAAAAAGCGGTATAGAGATAGCCAACAACAAACATAGCAGCAATCAGAAGGAACATGCCCTTTCCACCGCCGGAACCGGCCCTGCCGCCCCCGCCACCAAAAGCGTTGCGAAATTTATCCTGACCTTTCCGAATCAGTTCGTCTATATTCGGGGGCTCCTGACCACCACTGGGTCCATTACCCCAAGGTCCACGATCTCTTCCACCATTATTGTTTTGCCAAGGCATATAAACGCTCCTTCAAAGAAAAATATCAACCGACTATAGGAAAAAAACACTTTTCCCCTATAAATTATATTCATATATCCTATATATTCTAACTAGGGGCTGGGAACAATAGTATTTAGTGAATAGATAGGGTAATAATGTCTGAGATCAAGCGCGAACAAATTTTGAATATTCTAAAATCCATTCTGCATCCGGGAAAAGGGACTGATATTGTCTCCCTCCACATGGTGCAAGGCTTGGTAATCAAGGACGGTGAAGTGGGCTTTGCCCTCAATATCAATCCCGCCGAAGCCGAGCAGATGGAACAGGTCAGAAAAGAATGTGACGCAAAACTACTGGACTTGTCCGGGGTGGATAAAGTTGTCTCTGTCTTAACCGCAGAACGGGACCCAACGAAAGAAGTTCCTCCATCACAGCCTCACGGCCACAAACCTCATGCCCCACACACTAGCAAGGGCGCATCGGCCGTCGGTAATATCAAGAAAATTCCCGGTGTAAAACATATCATCGCAGTAGCCAGCGGCAAGGGCGGTGTCGGAAAATCCACCACCGCCGTGAATTTGGCCCTCGCTCTACAGACATTAGGCCTCAAAACCGGAATATTTGATGTGGATATTTACGGCCCTTCCATTCCGACAATGCTCGGCGTAACCCACAGACCAACTCAGAACGAAGACAAGAAAATTGTCCCCATCATTAAGCATGGCTTGGTCAGCATGTCTTTGGGCTATCTGATGAAACAGGATACCGCCACCATCTGGCGCGGCCCTATGGTCATGGGCGCGGTCAAGCAAATGATCGACGACACTCTATGGGATGTGGACGGTCCGTTGGACGTATTGGTTCTGGACTTACCACCGGGAACCGGCGACGTACAGCTTACGCTGGCCCAAAATGTCTATATGGACGGCGCCATTGTGGTATCGACCCCGCAGGATATCGCCCTGATTGATGCCCGCAAGGGATTGGACATGTTCAAAAAAACCAACACGACCGTTTTTGGTATCGTTGAAAATATGAGCTATTTCCTCTGTCCCTCTTGCGGTGACAGATCAGATATTTTCGGCCATGGCGGCGCCCGTGAGGTCGCGAAAGAACTGGGTATGGACTTCCTCGGCGAAATCCCCCTACATATGGATATCAGAAGCACATCCGATGCGGGAACGCCTATTGTCATTCATGATCCACAAAGCCCCCACACGGCCATATATCTTGACATCGCCCGAAAAATTGAGGCAAAGTTACAATAATTAAGGGATGAGGGAAACAATCGGCATTATGGCTCATGATACCCGCGACGTTATCGTTTTTGGCAAGGGCGGACAATGGTTGGCAAAAAACGAGGCTGCCATAAAAAGTCATTTTAACCACACCCAGATCGTTGGTGTGGCCGATGACTGGAGCAGCCTCGCCGTGACCACCACGGCCCAGGCCGCCGTGATCATGACGCCGCCGGACACCCATAAAGACATATGCCTGTCGCTGCTTAAAAATCCTAATATTAAGAAGATATATTGCGAAAAACCTTTCCCGGATATCGCGGATGAGGATTTTCCGCCGGACTTCAAAGACAAAATCAGGGTTATTGATCATTATCTGCTCAAAAGCACCCCGGCAAATCACATTGATCTGGACATATATTTAGACAGATATAAAGCATGGCAATTTCTTGAAAAAAAGATTGGCATGCTCTCTTCCCGTTTTGGTCTGGGCAACAGCAAAGTCTGGCGCCTGTCCCAACGTTATCTGGGCCGGTGGTATTTTAATCCCGGCGCCTATACGCCCATAACCTCCAATTCCTTTGCCACGGGCCTCTTTCAGCATATTTGGCATAGCCTGATATATCTGTTTATCTTTCTATTTCGACTGTTCACCCTCTTTACCGGATGGGTTCCCGTTAAATATATTGAAATCGACATTAAGGAAACCGATGAGGAAAAACGCCCTTGGATGAACAAGGGCGACAAATACGGCGGTGTTGTCACGGACCTTAGCCACCATGCGTTGGCCATTCTCCTGCGTATGTTTGGGGAAAAAGCGCTCAAAAGAGTGGTCAGCAATGACATTACCATTCGCAAAGTCAGATATTTTGACCCGGAAAGCAAAGACGCCATTTCGGAACTTAACTTTCTGATTTTAATTGGCCGCTGCACCGTCCGCATCAATGTGGCAAAAGGCGCTGTCAATACCACCAAGAAAATCAGCCTGTTCAAAAAATTCATGGCCCATGCCAAACCCAATCAGACCTACAGCCTGACAGAGGCGGTGCGCTCAAAAGAAAAACGAGGCTATGATTATGCTGAGAATTTCACCAGTGAGGCCTCGTGCCTGACCTATTCCGAAACGACCACCCTCAATAAAATATGTCACCGAGTCGTTAATCTGGCTCATCACGTGAAAAACAAGGAAACCACAAGAACCGCAGATAAAATGGCCTTGATCACGACATTGACCGATCAATTCAAACATCGCCACAGCTTTTACTGGCAGTCTTATTATAAGCTGGTCATATATCAAGTCATCATATTGCTGGCGCCCTATGCCTTTGCCATCAACCTTACCAAGGGAACAAAAGGCATTGCCCTGACCATCTTCGCCCTGACGACCATAATCAGCCTATGGGTTTATTTCTGGGGCGTGCAAAAAGTAACAGCCGTTTTATCGGAAGAGCATATCAGGATGAAGGTTGTACATGACCGCCTGAAAGAATTGCTCAATACAACGAAAATTGACCTATCTGTCATCAGCATTAATGAAAGCAGCATTTCCGATGTTATGCAGATACAATATCGCTTTCTGGTCCGGGGCTTTTGCGTCCTGAACCCCATCGTGATTTACTTTATGTATCATGATGAGATCAGCAAAAAATTAGATGCGGCCCTGCTCTTCCTGAAGTCATGCTTCTAGGCGTTTTCCATATCGTTAGGGATTTACCATGACCGATCATAACATTACTATAAAAGACATTCTGACCTCCACCAAATCCATCGCCCTTGTGGGTGCCAGCAAAAAACCGGAACGCCCCTCCCATCGGGTGATGAAATTCCTGATGGAGCAGGGCTATGACGTCTATCCGGTTAATCCTGGCCTTGCAGGGACAGAGCTATTGGGCCGCGAAGTCTATGCCGCCCTATCTGATATTCCCGTCCCCATTGATATGGTCGACATATTCCGTAATTCCGATGCGGTCGGCCCCATCGTCGATGAAGCCATTGAAAAAGGCGTCACCACAATCTGGACCCAACTCAACGTCATAAATCATGCCGCCGCAGACAAAGCCAAACAAGCCGGCCTAAAAGTCGTCATGGACCGCTGCCCCGCCATTGAGATCCCAAAGCTTGGGCTGTTGAAGGAATAAAATAATATCGCGAGAATAAGGAACCTAAATGTCCCATACTGACGGCCCGAAAGAAAAGCCTCAACTGATCACGGCCCTAGAAAATCCTCATTACCACTTATTAAACTGGTACGGCGAACCGACAACATCTGACGACAATGTCATAAAAAAGAACCTGTTATTCTGGCATAGATGGATATTTAATGACCTAAGTGATGATCAGAAAAAATGGCTAATTCAAGAAAATATATTCGACCAAAATGAATTCAGCGCATTCACTCTGCACGAAAAGAATACATATATATGGAAATTAGAACAAAGACTTAATAAAGAGTTTCCCGAACAGCACTTCTTTCTACGCGATGGAAGGGTAGACCTGACAAGGACTTATTTCAATTCAATTTTTTACTGTATCC
>JAESRB010000186.1 GCA_016764855.1 Emcibacter sp. | reverse complement strand
GCATTAATGTTGTTTTGCCGGCCCGCTGGCACGGATAAATTCCGCTATATCGGCGCAAAGAAAACTACAAATGCATCCGGCGGATACTCGATTGGCGATCTCGGCCATGTCGATGAGGACGGCTACCTCTTCCTCGCGGATCGACGTTCCGATTTGATCATACGGGGAGGTGCTAACATCTACCCAGCCGAGATAGAAGCGGTATTAGACGAACATCCCCTGGTGTCATCTTCTGCTGTGATCGGTTTACCTGCGGAAGACTTGGGTGAGCGCGTTCATGCCATCATTCAGCTTCGCGAGGGCGAACAGCTCGACCTTACGGCCATCGTCGAACATGTCGGAGACAGGCTGACGAAGTACAAGTGGCCGGAGTCCTATGAATTGAGCGAAACACCGTTAAGGGACGATGCCGGAAAGATCCGCCGAACTAAGCTAAAAGAGCAGCGGCGAACATGGCTTGAAGAAGACCGCGCGTTCAAAGTGGAACTACCATTATAGCATACATCTAGAACGGCGCACCCATAGCCTACAGAGAAGGTCTTTAAAGTACGAAGGCCGACGACAGGCTAGCAGAAAACATTAGCTCTTGGGAAGGCGTGGTTGCGATCACGCCCTCCCAAGCCTGTTCACGGCGCGTCTCAGAATCTATTTCCCAAAGACCCATAGCATACCACGCGTTGATAACCTCAAGGTTCTCAAGGGATTATTCATCTGTTGAAAGAGGACCGAAGAGACGGACTTCATCCGCAAAAAATACCCCACAAAACAATATTCAAAGAGTTATCTTCGCAAGACATCCCCGGCCAATGTCGGGTTGGTGCCACTCACCGCACTGTTTCCATACAGCTAAAAAAGGGCAGCCCCCTCCACCCGACATTGGCCGGATAAAAGACGGGTTGCCCTCTAAATTTCACAGAATTCGAAGATAAGATAAGGAGAAAAAACTATAAATATGGACTGGCCCAAACTATGGACTGGCCCAAACGTCGTTCAGACTATTCTGCCGAACGCACCGGAAAATGTCGATCAAGAAATGAAAGGACCCCTGTGCTAAAGGCGTCATTCTTATCTCCCGCTACCATATGACCCGCGCCTGCAACTTCATAGACTTCGGTCTGCGGAACCAACGCGCACATCTCAGCGATGCCTTCGTCATCGACGATGTCACTATGCTCGCCACGAACAACCAGTAACGGAACGGACACGTCCTTGCTGATTTCCACGAGGGCATCAAGCTGCGAAGGTGGCTCGCTGCTGGGCGACACATCCAGCATCCGCGGATCCCAATGCCAGTACAGACGCCCATCATCTCCCTCCCGCAAATTCTTGCGCAGACCGGATGGATCTTTGGGACGCGGTCGATCCGGATTATACGCAACGACCGCTTCCACGGCTTCCTCAATATTGGCGAAACCATTTCGGTGGCTCGTCATAAATCCGCGGATTTTCTCAACACCTTCTTCAACCACCCGCAATACGATATCCACCATGACCAGTGCCTCGGCCACCGGTGGTTCGCTATTGCCAACTGCGTAAAAACTCGTCATTCCCCCCATAGAGGCACCTACAAAAACAGCAGGCCCATGTATAGTTTTTCGTATTGCACAAAGATCGGATGCCAGCGCCTGGATTGAATAATCCCCGGTCGGCGACCAGTCGCTGTCGCCATGACCGCGCGCATCGTAATTAACAACAAAATATCCGCGCTCCACCAGTTGATGCATGATCTGCGCCCAAGAATGGCGGGTCTGCCCGCCGCCGTGAAGGAGAATTACGGCTGGCGCGTCTGGGTCCCCACCTACGTCACCCACAAGCGAAAGGCCGTCCGGCGTCGTAAAACGCTGTTGGGCGTAATTGCTACTACTCATTTTCATTTCCTCAATTGCCTCTCAGATAGTCCAACGGTGGCATATCTCGCGCTAATGCAGGAACATTACGGGGCTATTATAGAGCTATTATACCCCATCATCCGTTCTCTGCCGCCGCAAAAACAAGCGCTTCACCAAGGCTGCGGCGATATGGGCGCGCAACCGTAACTGTGTGTACGGATACTCCCGCTGAAACCACTTCTAGGCTTTCCTCAGGACATCATCCCACAACCCTTAACAAAAACATGTAGGTCGATGCACTTCTTTTGAAGTAAGGCACCGACCTACACACATAATCATATAATCACGACTTAGGCGCTTATACCATAGAGCGTAATCACGCACGCACCGCCCATGCCCATGTTATGCTGGAGCGCAAGCCGCGCACCCTCAACCTGGCGCTTGTCCGCAGTTCCGCGGAGCTGATGCGTCAGTTCGTAGCATTGAGCCAGCCCCGTCGCACCGATCGGATGCCCTTTTGAGAGAAGACCGCCACTAGGATTTACCACATGCTTACCGCCATAGGTATTCTGTTCATCACGAATGTAACGCTCGGCTGTACCCACGTCCGTCAGACCCAGTGCCTCATAAGTGACCAGTTCGTTCGGCGTGAAGCAATCATGAAGTTCGACTACATCCACATCGTCAGGAGAAACACCTGTGGCCTCATAGACCATATCAGCACCGGCCTTAACCATGTCGGAACCGATCACACTTATCATCGAGTTTTTGTCCCAGGTAGTCTGGAAATCGGTTGTAAGCGACTGCCCCAAAATCTCTACTGATGCATCGAGGCCGTGTTTGGCTGCGAATTTGGCCGAGACCAAAACCGTTGCGGCCGCACCGCAAGTCGGAGGACAAGCTTGGTAACGGGTAACCGGCCCAGAGAGCTGCGGCGACGACATTACCTCTTCCAACGTCAGTGGATCGCGGAAAACAGCGAGCGGGTTATTGGCCGCATGCCGGCGTGCCTTGACCGAAATCATTCCAAATACTTCATCGCTGGCACCATAGAGCTTTTGATATTCCCGAGCGGCTCCGCCGTACATTTGTGCCACGGGTGGCTGGCTAGGATCATAATCGCACATCTCTAGGAATTTGGCGCCGCCACGTTCCATAGTTCCCTCGCGGTCAGGAAACGCACTGCCTAAGGCACCTGGCATCATCTGCTCGAACCCAAACGCCAACACACAATCAGCACCGCCCAATTCAATCATCTTGCGCGCAAGATACAGCGCAGTGGACCCCGTCGAACAGTTGTTGTTGACGTTAATAACCGGAATACCAGTAGAACCAATGCGATAAAGAGCGGACTGCCCTGCGGTCGAATCGGCGTACATAAAGCCAGCATAGGCCTCCTGAACCTGATCATAAGTGATACCTGCATCAGTCAAGGCTAGACGAATGGCTTTCTCTGCCATCACATCCCAATCTTCGCTCTGGCCCGGCTTGGTAAAGGGGATCATGCCGACCCCTGCAACGCGAACATTACTCATCGTTAATTCTCCTTAATAATTTGGTTCAATAATTTGGTTTAATAATCCGGTTTTAAGGAAACCTATCCGCCCCTGCACGCGCCAGTCGGCTCCGCTCGCAGTTGCATAAATCTTCCTCATCATTCCTGCTTAAAGAGCGCAAGCCGCACTTTAAACTTCAAGAACTTCTGGTCTTTTGTGTAGTCAAAACTCATGCCTGCTTAGTCTTAGGCGGACTCAGTACTCATTTTTCGATTTTTGAGAGCCTGAACGACCCAAAGGAAGCCGCCGAAATAAACACCTGATAGAACCAATGCGGCGAGCATGCCAGTAAAGTCCGCTTCCAACAACACCACCGGAATGAGCACAACCGTCAAGTAAAGCATGAAGGCGTGGTTAAAAAGGATCGGTGCAAATCCGATGAGCAGGCAATAGATCGCTACCAACACCGCCACAAGCCCTAGCAAGCCAGCCAAATCGGGATCAAGCCCGGGCCAAGCAAATATTATTGCCGTGGCCATCCCGCCCAAGGCGCCAATAAAGGACTTCGGAAGGGCTTGTAATTCGCCACCTTCCACGCCAAAAAGATAGAACACCAGAAACATGCCAGCGAACGTCGAGTGTATATCAAGAAAATGAGCTATGACCATGTAGCCACTAATTAAAACAACCACGCCCATAAGTACGATTAGCGCACGAAGGGGCGGTAGAGTCGCATGGGCTTTTTCTATTTTTTCTGTCATTAGACTACCTCTTTCTCCTGTCATTTCATTCCTCCTGCCTCTTCGGGCTTTTCTGTTCATTACTATTCATTTCACACTAGCGTAAACCCCCCAAAGCAAACACCGAAATTCACGCCCTAGCCATGCCCCCATCGCATGGAGTGTGTTCGCTCACAACTTACCCGACACTGAATGCCTCAGCACCTCCCCTACGACCACACACATTTGTCCCACATGGGAACTAATCATGTGTAGCTTCGGGCGCCTCGAAGTTCGCTTTACGACGCTCTACAAAGGCAGCGATCCCCTCCTTGCCCTCGGGCGTGCTTCCTTGTTGAACAATATTCTCGCTCTCGGCCTTAAGTTGCTCTACCAAAGTAGCATCGGAATTTGCCAGCAACAGGCGTTTTGTCCTGCCAAGCGCTCCCACCGCGGACTTAACGAACTCCTCTGCCAGCGCATCAACTTCATCCGCAAGCATCCCTTCCGCGACTACGCGCGTTATGAGACCCATTTCTACGGCTTCATCCGCTGACACGCGGCGGTTCGTCAGTAAAAGTTCTTGGGCGCGGCGAAGCCCGACAAGTCTCGGCAGTAGCCACGTTGCACCGCCATCTGGTGACAGGCCGATCTTGGAATAAGCCATCGTGAAGTGCGCTGCTGGTTCGGCGAGCGCAATATCACCAACCACCGCCAGCCCCACACCCGCGCCGGCGCACGGGCCATGAATAGCCGTAATCACCAACTTGTTCATGCTTGCAAGGCGGGCAATCGCAGGATGGAGATATCTCAAAATTTCCTTGAGCAGTACCGAAGCCCCGTCAACGGCCGTATGCAGTTGGTTCACATCACCACCCACGCAAAACATCCGGCCATTGCCGCGGACGACCACGCAGCGAATTTGATCGTCTTCTTCCACCGCGATCGTTGCATCCAAAAAAGCACGTGTCAGCGGTACGTCAATGGCGTTACCAGTAGTCGGACAATTAAGCGTCAGGTAGGCAATTGATCCTTTACGCTCGAGAATAACAAGTTCTGTCATACGGTCTCCTTCTATCATATTTTTCTTGATATATCCTTGAATGCCACGTCGCGATCCAACCGAATTTCAGGCGGCAAACCAAGAACGCGCTCCGCAATAATATTCTTTAAGATCTCGTCGGTGCCACCGGCAATGCGCATCGCTGCGCCCCAGAAAAAACCCTGTTGGAAGCCGCCGATTATCGATGTTGCATCGTCATTTGCCACGATGCCATACTGATCCAACCGATCGAGCGCCTCTGTCGCCAATACCTGCGTCTGCCGAGCAGAAACGACCTTGCCAATAGAGGCTTCCGAGCCAGGCGTCTGACCGCGACTCAACGCCGTCTGGCTGCGCAAGCGCGTAAGTTTCAGCCCCTCGGCAGCGACGTACCAGTTAGCTAGTTTCTCCCGAAACCCACCATCCTGTAGTACTGATCCCTTACCTTCTACACCCGGCAAGCGACTAGCAAGCTCCATTAGTTCAGGCCAATTCGGCCCGAATCCTCCACCAACGGAAAGACGCTCGTTCATCAGCGTGACAAGCGCAACATTCCAACCTCTGCCGATTTCTCCGACCCGCTGGCTATCCTTGACTCGCACGTCGGTAAAAAAAACCTCATTGAAATCGCTACTGCCTGCCGCCTGATGGATGGGCCTAACATCGATGCCTGAAGATTTCATATCGATCCAGAACATCGTGAGCCCCTTATGCTTCGGCACGCCGGGGTCGGTACGGACCAGCAATAGTCCTAAGTCCGAATAATGCGCACATGACGTCCAGACCTTCTGACCGTTGATGATCCAGTCCCCCGATCCGTCGTCGGCTTCCACCGCGCGCGTGCGGCTGGCAGCCACATCAGAACCGGCTGACGGTTCAGAAAATAACTGACACCAGATCTCCTCGCCCCGCATCGCTGGCACGACAAAGCGTTTCTTGTCGGCTTCGTTGCCAGCAGCCATAATCGTGGGGACGCACATACCCAGCCCCATCGTGAAAACCGTGGCCATGTTGCCAAGGCCGAGCCTCTCCTCTTCTTCTTCAAAGATAATACTCTCGGTCGGTGTACCACCCGCACCGCCCCATTCCTTCGGCCAAGTGGTACAAGCATAACCGGCATCGGCCTTCTTTGCCTGCCACGCCTTGGCGGCGGCTATAGACTGACTGTCTTCATCGCCAATCGTTCTATTGATGCGCGACGTCGGTGTATTAGTCTTTAGCCAACTGCGCACTCGCGCACGATATTCGGCTTCTTCAGGGCTATCTTTGAAATCCATCGTCTGTCTCCAATTCAGAGGGTACTGTAGCGTTCAAGTGAGCGGACCAGCCGTTCACGCCAGTGAGGGAGGCCGCCCAGCGCGAGCCCAAGTTGGCGGGCGCGGCGCAGGTGCAAATGACAATCCACCTCCCAAGTGAACCCCATGCCTCCATGGGTATGCAAATTCTCCTTGGCCGCAAAATCGTAGGCATGAGTACCCGCGATACGCGCTGCCGAAGCTGCTTCGGGCAGTTCTACGGCATCCGTGCTCAAGGCCCACGCGCCGTAATAAGCACTTGATCGGGCCAGCTCGTTCTGGACATAGATGTCTGCAAGCTTATGCTTGATCGCTTGGTAGCTACCGATCACCCGCCCGAAGGCATATCGCTCCATAGCATAACTCGTGGCGTCTTCAAGACACCGATCCGCACCCCCGACCTGTTCGAAAGCAAAAAGTACCGCCGCCCGGTCGAAAATATTCGAGAGCAACGCCGCCCCCTCTCCTGCCGCGCCAAGTCGTTCACAAGGCACATCCTTGAACTCCACTCGCGCCGCGCTGCGGGTGGGGTCGAGCGTCTTAATCGTTTCCCGTACAACCCCTTCGTCAATCATGTCCACAACGAACAGACCGGGACCCGCTTCGTCCTGAGCCGCCACGATGGCATATGTCGCAATATCTCCGTCTGTGACGGGAATCTTAACACCGCTCAGCTTGCCGGTGACAACACGGGCGCTCATTTCCTCGGGTAAAATCACTCCCTCACGCTCGCTGGTTGCCAGACAACCAATAACGTCCCCACTTGCGATACCCGGCAACAAGGCTTCCCGCTGAGCATCACTGCCAAACGCAAGAATCGCTTCCGCAAAGACATATACCGTGGACGCGAAGGGAATTGGTGCGATGACGCGACCAAGTTCCTCTGCCAGAGCACAGAGCTCAACATGGCCCAGCCCTGTCCCACCCCACTTTTCGGGTATGGCTGCACCAGTCCATCCCATCTCGGCGACCTCACGCCAGAGTTTATGGTCAAACGCCTTGCTGTCATTATCGAGAACGCTGCGGGTCGAGGTAATGGGACAACGCGCCTCCAAGAACTTCCGCGCTTCCTTCTTCAAGAATTTCTGATCATCCGAATAATCAAAATTCATGCTTTCCTCCTACTTTCTCAGGGTTTTCTGTTCATTACTATTCATCGCACCCTAGCCATTCCCCCATCACATGGTGTTTTTGCTCACACCTTGTCCGACGAACCTGCTCCCTCACGATACGGGATGGAGCAGCAGACCCCGGTCATAACGCACGCGGCAGTCGGACAATTAAGCGTCAGGTAGGCCATTAATCCTTGGTGTTCAATGGCATAGCGTCAAGCAGAGCTTTGCTACGCGCGATGATCGGTTTTTCCGAAGACCGGTCAGTATGAATATAGAGACTATTCTCGCGTATTGCAGCAAGCACCATATCGCCAACTGCGTCAGGCTGAGCACCATTCTCTAAAAATTTCTTCACTTTTTCGTTGTTTGCGAATGCAGTGCTTCGCTGCTCTGCAGACATCGACCTCGTAACCTTTGGCTGAGCTGCCCGCGTCCGCGCAACAATGTCGGTTGCGACTGGGCCGGGACACAATACGGTCACCCCGACGCCCTGCGATTCTAGCTCGGCGTTGAGTGATTCACTCATCCCCACTACGGCGAACTTGGCGGTGCAGTAAAGTACATTCCCTGGCCCCGTATATAGCCCTGCGCCGGAAGCCGTATTGACGATGTGACCGCCGTCGCCACGTTCAATGATCCGGGGAAGAAATGTCTGAACTCCGTTGATCACACCGTCCAGATTGATCCCCATCCCCCAGTCCCACAGCTCATAGGTAAGTCTACTAGCTGGCGCGCCACCAGCAACGCCGGCATTATTGATCAAAATCGATACCGGCCCGAGATTAGCCTCCACTTCATCCGCCACACGTGAGTAGGCGGAACGATCACGAACATCTAGTACAGCAGTGAAAACCTCGGTCACATCACTCAGTTCCGCCTTTGCCCGTTCGAGCGCGTCTGTATCCAGGTCAATCAAGGCGAGCTTCGCCCCGGCGCGCGCTAATGAGCGAGCGATACCGAGGCCAATGCCGTTGGCGCCTCCAGTGATAAAGGCGGTGCGATTAGCAATATCAGTCATATGCTTTCCTATTGATTACGCTTATTAATTATTCTTCTCGTACCGCTGCGGGCGAAGTCCAGCAGCGGTGTTTAGGGTTTTTAGCCCGCATCCGCAGCTTTACGCGCGGCAATCGCCTTTTCGATATTAGCCCGCATCTTGGGCGGCATGCTTTTGATGTCGATCGGGATACCACTGGTCAGCATCGCCTGCATATGGCCGATCTGGTGAAGATTAAAAGCATGCTCGACGGTCGCCTTGCGTCCCATCTGATCCTGGCCGTAGTTGATGGCTTCCTTGACCATTTTCATGGTGAAAGGATTGTTCGCGGCAATGGTTTTGGCCAGCTCAAGCGTACGCTCGGTCAATTGTTCCCGTGGAACCACATGATTGATCATGCCCCGCCTCTCGGCCTCCTGCGCGGTCATCCAGCCGCCCGTCATCAGCCATTCTTTCGCCTGACGAACACTCATCTCAAAGGGATGCTGAAACAGCTCCACACCGGGAATGCCCATCTCCGCTGCCGTAGCGTCACGGAACCGAGCTTCTTCCGAGCAAACGATCAGATCACACATCCAGGCAAGTATAATCCCGCCTGAAATCACCGAGCCCTGAATCTCGGCGATGACGGGCTTCGGCGCATTACGCCAACGCTCGCTGATCCCAAGATAAATCTCCTTCTCACGGGCGTAATTACCTTCCCAGCCCTTTGCCGCATACTCGCCGCCCCAAAGAGTAGTAACCTTGTCTGCGGGCGGATTGTCCGGTCCCT
>JAESRB010000015.1 GCA_016764855.1 Emcibacter sp. | reverse complement strand
TCCGCGAAAACACCCATAAGCTTCCCTTTGTCATAGGCATCTTCCAGACCGTCGAGGAACATGCTGTCCTTGATTTCACTATGTCCCAGACGGGCGCCACCGCGCATTTTGGCGATTAGGTAAGGGGCGTTGGTCATGCTTTCCATGCCGCCCGCAATGATAATATTCGCTGATCCGGCAAGAATCGCATCATGGGCCATCATAGTGGCTTGCATTCCGGAGCCGCACATTTTATTAACGGTGCTACAGCCCACGCTTTGTGGTAGGCCAGCGCCTAGAATAGCCTGACGCGCCGGTGCTTGTCCCTGCCCACCGGGGAGGACGCAGCCCATAAAGGCTTCTTCGATATCTTCCGGTTTAAGGCCGGAATTATTGACAGCGCCTTTTACGGCGACAGCACCAAGTTGGGACGCGGTTTGGGACGCAAAATCCCCTTGAAAGCCGCCCATAGGTGTGCGGGATAGGCCAACAATGACGATAGGGTCTGAGGGTAAAGATTGTGAAGGTTTGGGGGACATGTCAATTTTCTCCTAAAAATAAGTTGAGTTTAAGTTACTCATGGGTAACAATATAAGCAAGATAAATTGAAATGGCAAGAAGCATAAAATGGTCAAAAAAATAAAGCTTTCAAAACCTGCGCTTAATCGAGCGGAAAAAAGACAGCATAAGCTGGATTCTATTTTACGTCATGCAGCGGCTGCCTTTATGGATAAAGGATATTACAAGACCTCCCTTGATGATATTGCACGTCTGCATAAAGTGACCAAGCCGACCCTTTATTATTATATCAAGAATAAAGAAGATATTCTGATCAAATGCGAAGATGTGGCAAGTTTGCGCATCAACGGCCTTTTGGATAGCGTAACGGCGACCACAGAGAATGGCTTTCAGCAGTTGCAGGCTTTTATTGAAGGATATGTGAAAATTGTCACAGATGATATTATCCGTTGTCATATTCGTCATCGTGGTCAGCGAGAAGACCCCATTGCGCGGGAAGCCAGCTTGAATATGCATCGGGATATTGAGTATCGGGTGCGTGAAATCCTTGCCAAGGGGGTTGACGATGGCTCTATCCGCGCGTGTAATACAACGATCATTGCTATATTATTGTTTGATGCTGTGAACGGAATTTCTGCTTGGTACCGGGAAGAAGGTGAAATTAGCCATGACGAACTGGTTGAGCAGGTGTTGATGCTTGTGGCTGAGGGCGTTAAAAATAATACATAATCAATAAAATATGACTTTGAGAGCAAAAATTCTTCTTTTGGTAATATGTTGATCTTAAAGTAGACTGTCGAATTGTAAGAATATAGGAAAAACGGATGTTTGTGAAAGCTGAAAATGGTCAAAAACGTGTTGATGATCGACTTGATGTGTTGTGGGATGCGGTGGCTATAGTTGAGGGTAAAGAATATGCTTGTGAGGTGGCAAATGTGTCAACCGCAGGTGTATTGATGAAGCTTGATAAGGAGCTTGACGCAAAGCATCAGTTTTTACTGGATATACAGGAACTGAAGGAATATGCCGTTGAGGTAGCTTGGGCCAATCGGCCTTTCTATGGTCTTATCCTGTTGGTGGGTGAGGACATGAAATTAAAAAATCATGCGGATAAGATCGGTTTGAAGAGCCGATAGTTATCTGAGATATCCCAGAGCTGACATATGTATTTTGAAACCTGTCGGCCATAAATATTATTTTTTGTAATATTAAAAATCCACCAAGACATTGATCAGAGGTTCGGTCCGTGTCTTGGTTTTTGGTGTTTTTGATCTTTGGTGTTTTGACCTTTGGGCTGATTATATATAAGATGTGTTCGTTATTTAATTTATAAGAAGAATTGCACAATATGGCCCGAAAACAAGCGGAAGATTATGGCGAGCGGCGCCGAAATATTTTGGATAAAGCCGCAGAGTTATTTGCGGATAAGGGCTATGCTCGATCTTCTATATCGGAATTGGCTACGGCTTGTAATGCTTCTAAATCATGGCTTTATCACTATTATCCCTCTAAGGAAGCTATTCTATACGATATCATGCGTCTTCATGTGACAGAGTTGTTGGTCATGGCAGAAGAAGCTTTGGCCTATGAAGGATCGCCTCGGGAGAAATTTCAGAGATTAGCCCGTAATTTCATGGAGATATATGTTAATGCCGGCTCGAAACATATAATTTTGCTTAATGACAGGGGCTGTTTGCCAGATGAACTGCGGGGCGAAATTATGGAGCTTCAGGATAAGATTGTCAGTAATGTGGTTCAGTTGGTGGTGGAACTCAATCCGGCACTCAAAAACACCAAAAATTATGAAAAGCCGATTACGATGGCGTTTCTTGGTATGATAAACTGGACCTATATCTGGTTTAAAAAAGACGGGCCGATTAATCAGGAAGAGTTTGCTGATTTGGCCGTTGAGATATTCCTGAATGGTTTTATGACTCTGGATATTGAAAAATTACAAAAATAAACCCGCTTTTTATAATTTTAACACTTTAAGGCTATATGTTGATCGCATTATAAAATGCAGGCTGTGGTAGAATATTATTCCGGTATAAAACATAAAAAGATAAACCTATGTCATCAAACGTTAGTCCTTCTCTATCCGAGGAAGTGTTAAAAGGTACCAAATGGTATGTGGCGATGCGGTGGTGTATTCGGGGTCTGGGGTTTGTTAGTTCGGCAGTTCTGGCAAGACTGTTGATCCCGGAAGATTTCGGGCTTGTTGCCACAGTTCTTGTCATTTTTGGTTTAATTTCATTGTTGTTTGAATTTGGTGTTAATTGGGCGCTTATTCAAAATAATAAAGCCACAGATGATCATTTTCATACGGCTTGGACAATCCGTTTGTTGCAATCACTTGTTGTGGCGAGCCTTTTGGTGCTTTTTTCTCCTCTCATTGCCGATTTTTACGGTGATATCAGGCTGGAACTTATATGCCAATTGATGGCTGCGGGAGCTTTGATCCGGGGATTTGAAAATATAGGAACTGTTAAGCTTCAGAAAGACATGAAGTTTTCCCGAGATTTTTTATATAATGTCATACCAAAGGTTTTGTCGACGTTTGTTACCATCGGTTTGGCGTTTTATTTTCGATCATATATAGCTTTGGTGGTCGGGACTATTTTTAGCAGCCTCATTCGCGTTGTAATAAGTTATATTGTAGTCAATTTCCGGCCAAAATTTTCACTAAAGGAAATGTCAGATATATGGGGGTTTTCCCAGTGGATATTAGTCCGTAATATTGCCCAGTATATTAGTACGCAGGGTGATTTGATTGTTCTGTCAATCTTAACAACGCCGACAAAAATTGGGTATTACAAATGGGGAACTGAGCTTTCCTTTATGGCAACGACGGAAATTCAACAGCCTTTTGCAAGAGCGTTAATTCCGGGGTTAGCTAAAATAAAAGATGACCACGGTCGCCTTATTGCCGCCTATCTAAAAGCCCTTTCCATGATGACGCTGGTCGCCGTGCCAGTTGCGCTTGGTTTTGGCGCTGTATCAGAAGAGTTGATCCCTATATTTTTAGGAGGCGGAGACAAATGGATGCCCGTTGTGCCGCTGATCGAAGCATTGGTTTTCTTTTCCATGTGTACGGCAATGTATGGTATCTCTGGCAGCTTGCTGACCATATCGGGCAATGTAAAATATACAGCCTATATATATTGGGTTCAGGCATTGGTCACGATGGCCACAATATTTCCGGCTTTTTATTTGGCGGGCCTTCAGGGCGTGGCTTATTCAAGAGCATTAATCGGGATCATAATGTTCTTTGTGGTAAGCGGAATGGTCGTGAAAAGATGTGATGTCGCTTTTCGTCAGATATTGAATGTTGTTTGGCGTCCTGTTGTGGCGGGGCTGATAATGTTTATATCTTTGATTAATATCCCCGAATTGGAAATGTTGAGTGGTGGGGAAATGCTGATCGCTAAAATATTTTTAGGAGGCGGTATTTATACTTTTCTTGTGTTATTCTTATGGATGCTGTCTGGAAAGCCCGCAACGTTTGAGGACGTATTTATCCAGAAGGTTAGTGCGCGTCTGGCGTTTATAAAGGGGTAGCAGGCATTATGAGCCAAGAAAATATCAAGCTTCCTATCATAGCTCTGGACCATACTCTCTGGCAGGGTAATTGGATGAACAGGCAGCATATTCTCTCTCGTTTGGGGGAAAGGGGCTGGCCTGTCATCTATTCAAACGGAGCCAGATATTATAATAATATCGATTTTTTCCATCCCTTTGCTTCTGTTGAAAAGAAGAACCATGTGGATGTGTATCGCTCGGGCTCGTTCTTTCCACGCAATTATAAAATTAAGCTATTGGACAGGCTTGCGATCAGGGCACATTGCAACGCGTTAAAAAAGAAGGCTGGTATTAAAAAAGGCGATGACTTTATTGCTCTTTGTTTCCATCCAGATTTTTATCCTTATGTGGAAGAACTGAATGCTCCCTATGTTATGTTTCACATATATGATGTGTTTCAAAACCGGAAAAACCCAGAACGGAATGATTTTAACATTCAGAGAATTACCGAGAAAGCGGATTTGATTACGGCGTCTTCGGAAATTATATGGGATGAAATGGTGCAGGATAAGACCCTGACACCAAATATAATACATAATGGCGTTGATTTCTCTTCTTTTGAAAAAGAGGGTAGTTTCAAAGGGGACGTCTATAAAGATATTGCAAAAATATCCTCTCCCAAAGTCGGTTATCTTGGGGCGATCAACAAAAAACTGGATTTTTGTCTTCTTGACCGGCTGGCAGAGCAGTTTCCAGATGTTGTCTTTACAATGATTGGGACACGGTTGGAGGCGAGTATAAAAGAAGATGAGAAGCTTTGGGCGGGTTATCAGCGTTTTTGCAAACAGCCAAATGTTGTTTTTACCGGGGCCATCGCAAAGGAAGAAATAGCAAGTTGTCTGTCATTAATGGATGTGACGATTGCGCCTTATATAACGGATAGATCAACATGGGCTTTCGCGGGTTTTCCGTTGAAAATAAATGAATATCTGGCCTCTGGAAAACCGGTAGTTTCTGCGGCAACCGACACGATCGTGCAACATTTTAGCGATATCGTTACAATATGCAGAAGTTTTGAAGACTGGGAGCAGGATCTCAAGCGTATTCTGTCCGGCAAAGGGGACGGAACACCGGAACTCAGAATGAATTTTGCACGATTAAATGATTGGGATAGTAAAATTGATAAGCTAGAAGACTTGATGTCTGGCGTGATAGGGTATTAATTGTAAGTCATAGTAAATTCGTAAACTATTTTATTTGTTATTAGATAACCGGGGACGACATGGAAAATATTATATTACTATTATTGGCGACATTAAACATTGCCATACTTTTATTCTTATTAATAAAAGTCAGAAAAATTCATCAGTTTTGTTGGAAACTTAAGGATGAAATTTCTTATAAATCAATTCAAACGGTTAAAAACATTGAAGACCTTGATGTTTTATACCGGGAATTAAAATTTACAAAATCTCTTCCGCCAACGATGGGGTTTGCAGGGTCTCCAGATTTTTTAAGGCTTGTGGCCGATTATGCGCGTCTTGAGAATGTTGAAAATATTCTTGAGTGTAGCTCGGGGCTATCGACAATTGTTCTGGCGCAAACCTTTAAGCTAAAAGGAAAGGGGCATGTCTATAGTTTGGAGAATTCTGCGGATTATGCGGAAAAGTCACGGGAAAACCTTAAAAAATATGGGCTGGAAGACTGGGCAACAGTAATCACAGCGCCATTGACAGATATGCGTCTTAATAATGAAGATTATAGTTGGTACGATATTGATAATAAAATCCCGGAACTTGAATTCGATGGGCTGGTGATTGATGGTCCTCCTTGGTCTGTGTCTAAGAATGCCCGTTATCCAGCGGGGCCTATTTTATTTAAATACTTGCGAAAAGAGGCGCATATTTTCTTGGATGACTATGATCGTGAAGAGGAACAGGTCGCCGTTGATATGTGGTTGGCAGAACAGCCTGGAATGACCCTTATGATACATCGCTTTATGAAGGGCTGTGCTGAATTGATTAAGCGAACTTGAGTAAGGGATGATCTCTTGTACTATTCAAGTTTTTGAGATACTTCTTGTTGGTAATATATTTTGTTAAGTCACCATTGTATTTATGAAATATTTATTTTTGGGCGATAAAAATATTTGATAAAAGAAAGAATATTACCGTGAAAATATTAATAGTATCAGGCTATTTCCCTCCCTATAGTCCGGCATCGGCCAGTCGGGTGAATAAGCTCGCCAAATATCTTGAAGATCAGGGACATGATCCGCGTGTTTTATGTCCGGAGAATGATGATTTTGAAGCAACGCTTAGTCCGGAAGTATCGCGTCATCGCATCTATTATACTAAATTCTCAAAAGTGAATGACTTTCCGACCAAGGTTAAAAACGGCCTGAAGTCCTTGTTTGGAAAAAACAAAAGTAATTTACCACAGACGACGGGTCTAGAGGTTTCCGGAGGGAAAAGCATTAAGTCTGGACGTGAGTCCGGCATAAGCAAGCTATACAGAAAATTGACGAATATTCCTGATGATATTGTCGGGTGGTATTTTCATGGGGTTCATGCCGGCAGGGGTATGTTTCAGGAATGGACCCCTGATATCATATTTGCGACTTTACCGCCCTTTACAACGATGCTGGTGGCGAAAAAGCTGGGCTCTATGATTGATGTTCCGGTTATTTATGATTATCGCGATTTATGGACGGATCACCCCTATTACAATAGCAATGGTTTGCGTCGTTATATTGATCGTTTTCTAGAGAACCGTGCCTTGAAACATTGCGCCGGACTTGTGACGGTGACAAAGACATGGGCGGCTCATTTGGAGGCCGTGCGGAATATACCTGTTGAGTTTGTCATGAACGGTTTTGATCCGGCAGATTTTAAACTGGGGATGGGGCAACGTTACGATGAGAAAAAGATAACGCTGCTGTATGCCGGGTATTTATATGGGGACAAACGTGATCCCTCCGTCGTATTCGAGGCATTGGGGAAATTGGGAGATAAAGCGCAGGATTTCACGGTTTTGCTTTATACGCCAAAGGGCATGGCCGATTTGAATGAGAATCAAAAGGAACTGATAAAGGCGAATAACCTAGAGCATGTGGTCGTCGCCAACAGTTATATTCCTCAAAAGGATTTACTTGAAATTCAACAGAAGGTCGATGTGCTTATGTTGTTGCGGTGGGATCACCCAAGTGAAAATAGTGTGATTGCCGGTAAGTTATTTGAATATATTGGGGCGGGTAAGCCAATATTATCTCTGGGCAGTACAACAGGGGAGGCCGCCGATATTGTTCGTGATAATGGCTTTGGGCTTGTGAGCAATGATGTGGATGAAGTTTCGACTTATTTGTCGGATTTGTGGGACAGGAAAAATCAAGGAGACTTGACGGCCACAGAAAACCCCAATCGAGAAAAATTTACGCGGGCAAAACAATTCGAAAAACTCGTATCATTTATGAATAAAATAATAGAGCGCCATAAAAATTAGGCGCTCTATTATCATTTATATTTTATATTTTTTTAGTCGTCAGCACCGAATTTAATGCCCTGAGCCAGTGGCAATTTAGTGGAGTAATTCAATGTGCTGGTCATGCGGCGCATGTAGCCTTTCCAGCTGTCTGAACCACTTTCACGTCCGCCACCGGTTTCTTTTTCGCCGCCAAAAGCGCCGCCGATTTCTGCGCCACTTGTACCGATGTTCACATTGGCAATGCCGCAGTCACTTCCGGTTTCACAAGTGAATGTCTCTGCTTCCAGAACGTCACGTGTGAAAATGGCAGAAGACAATCCTTGTGGGACGTCGTTTTGACGATGGATAGCTTCTTCAAGATCGGTAT
>JAESRB010000185.1 GCA_016764855.1 Emcibacter sp. | reverse complement strand
GCAGGGTATAGGCCGGGTGAAGACATTATGCTGGCGCTCGATGCAGCTTCTTCTGAATTCTACAAGGACGATAAATACGTTCTTGCGGGTGAAGGAAAAACTTTAGATAGCGGAGAAATGGCAGCTTATTACGCGGATCTTTGTGGACGTTACCCTATTCTGTCTATCGAAGATGGTATGGACGAAGATGATTGGGCTGGTTGGAAGACCTTGACGGACATGGTTGGAGATAAGGTTCAGCTTGTTGGGGATGACCTTTTTGTAACTAATCCAGAGCGTTTGTCTAAAGGTATCGATCAGGGCGTGGCTAATTCTATTTTGATCAAGGTGAATCAAATTGGTACTCTGACCGAAACATTTGACGCGGTTAATATGGCTCACCGCGCGCGTTACACGTCTGTGATGTCTCATCGATCTGGTGAAACCGAAGACGCAACGATTGCGGATCTTGCGGTTGCGACGAACTGTGGTCAGATTAAAACCGGTTCATTGGCTCGTTCAGACCGGTTGGCAAAATACAATCAATTGATCCGCATTGAAGAAACTCTGGGTGATGCCGCGCAATATGCAGGCAAAAGCATTTTACGAGGCTAATTTTTAGCATATTACAAGAATTTAGGCGGTCCGGTTTCCGGGCCGTTTTTTTTTGTCTATGGCATATGAAGGTTCGGCCACAAAATATGGTAGGCGATCCTAGAGTCTTGACTCTAAACGGAAAAAAATTAAAAAAAACTTGACCCAATGAATCAGATGTGATTCTTTAGGGGCATGATATTCAAAAGCGACATACAAGATAGATTTCAAAAAATGATCATTCCTATGATCTGTTCATTGATTATTGTCTATTTTTTCATTTACGGCATGCGGGGTATGCAGGCCAAAGCAAATCTACTCGAAGAAATTTCTGTCCTTGAACAGGAATATAGTCTTGTTCATGAGCGTAAAGTAGATATTGAAAGTCATGTCGCACTATTACAGCCAGGGCATGTTAATCCAGACTTCCTTGATGAAAAATCTCGTGAAATGCTAGGGTTAATGCATCCGGATGAAATCATCATTCTGGATAAATAATAGTCTTTTACAAAATGTGTTTAAAACAGTGCGTTTTTGATTGAAAAATTACTGATTGATTTTCAATGAGTTAATTGTATCTATTAACTGAATAATAGTTAATTTAAAATATTTGTTGTATTTCAATGACTTTTAACCATTATTTAGTGAAATTTGTTTTAATATCATAAAATAATTTTGATATTTAATAGTTTTTAATCTCGCACGGACAGCTGATAAACATGGTTAAAAAAACGACAGTCAAAAAAGTCACTAAAAGTGGCAAACCGGCCGCGCGCCGCAAACCTCTTAAAGCACAAGAATTAAAAGCCAGCCCAGATGAATTGACCGATTTTTATCGTCAAATGCTCATGATGCGCCGCTTCGAGGAAAAGGCAGGGCAAATGTATGGCATGGGCTTGATTGGAGGTTTCTGCCATCTTTATATCGGTCAGGAAGCTGTGGTCACAGGCATTCAATCTGCGTTGAAAGACGGTGATACAATCCTGACCAGTTACCGTGATCATGCTCACATGTTGGCCTGTAAGATTGATCCAAAAAAGATTATGGCGGAACTTACCGGACGTGCCAATGGCATTTCCAAGGGTAAGGGGGGCTCTATGCATATGTTCAGTGTTGAACATGGATTTTACGGTGGCCATGGTATCGTGGCGGCTCAGGTGCCGATCGGAGCGGGACTGGGTTTTGCCCATAAATATAAGGGTACGGATAATGTTTCTGTGGTTTATTTTGGCGACGGCGCGTCAAATCAAGGGCAGATATATGAAACCTTTAATATGGCGGAACTCTGGAAGCTACCTGTTATATTTGTCATTGAAAACAATCAATATGCTATGGGTACTTCCGTTAAAAGAGCCTCATCAGAGGTAGAGCTACACCGGCGTGGGGAAAGTTTTCGAATCCCGGGTGAAGCTGTGGACGGCATGGATGTTCTCGCGGTGAAAGAGGCCGCTTTGCGGGCCGTAAAATGGTGTCGTGATGGCAATGGACCAATCTTGTTAGAAATGAATACCTATCGTTACCGCGGTCATTCCATGTCAGACCCTGCGAAATATCGCTCCAAAGAAGAAGTGCAGAAAATGCGCGCGGAGCATGACCCTATTGATCAGGTAAAGCAACGGCTTCTGGACGAGAAGATCATGTCTGAAGATGATATGAAAGCCATTGATAAAGAGCTGAAATCAATTGTCGCAGAGGCTGCAAAATTTGCACAGGAAAGTCCGGAGCCGGATGCATCCGAACTTTACACTGATGTTTTAGTTGCGGAATAGAGGAAAATATTATGACCATAGAAATTCTGCTTCCGGCCATGTCACCAACCATGACCGAGGGAACGCTTGCCAAATGGATTGTCAAAGAAGGTGATATCGTTGCAGCCGGAGATATATTGGCCGAGATTGAAACTGATAAAGCCACGATGGAACTTGAAACCGATGAAGACGGCGTTATTGGCCGGCTATTTGTATCAGACGGTAGTGAGGGTATCGCGGTCGGAACAGTCATCGCAGTAATATTAGAAGATGCTGAGGATGCTGATAGCATCGGTGATATAAGCCAGCCTGCGACTGAAGCCGCCGTGGTAGACAATGTTGCCCCCATATCAGAAAGCGCGGCCGTAGTTGCGCCCGTGATTGTAAGCGTCGTTGAAGAAAATCTGCCCGAAGGCACAACCTTTACGTCAACAACCGTACGAGAAGCGCTGCGGGATGCCATGGCAGAGGAAATGCGTCTTGATGATAATGTTTTTATCATGGGTGAGGAAGTAGCCGAATATCAAGGGGCCTACAAAGTAACACAGGGACTGCACGAAGAATTTGGTGACAGGCGTGTGATTGATACCCCTATTACAGAACATGGTTTTGCCGGACTTGGAGTTGGGGCTTCTATGGCGGGATTGAAGCCTGTTGTAGAGTTCATGACCTTTAACTTTGCCATGCAGGCCATCGACCATATCATT
>JAESRB010000014.1 GCA_016764855.1 Emcibacter sp. | reverse complement strand
GCCAGTGCGGTTCCTCTCAGCAAGCCTTGCACTTTGCGGCAGCAACTGTCATGTCCGGCACTATGGATATTGTCATTGCCGCTGGCGTTGAAAGCATGACACGGGTTCCCATGGGCTTACCATGGACTTTAGCTCAGAAACACGGATTTGGTACTTACCGCAGCCCCGGCCTCCAAGACCGCTACTCCGAGCCCTTCAGCCAATTTGGCGGGGCTGAAAAGCTGGCGGACCTATACGGCCATACCCGGGAAGACTTTGATAAATTTGCTCTGGAAAGTCAGAAAAAAGCGGCCGCAGCTACGAAATCCGGTAAATTCGAAGCTGAAATTGTCCCGCTAGAGATCACCTTGGAAGATGGCTCAACGGAAATGCATACCATAGATGAAGGCATTCGTTTCGATGCCACCGCAGAAAGCATTCGCGGCGTAAAGTTATTACAGGAAGGCGGACGGGTAACCGCTGCCAACGCCAGTCAAATTTGCGATGGGGCCGCCGCCCTTATGGTTGTTAATGAAGCCGGACTAAAAGCATTGGGCGTTGCGCCCTTGGCCCGCATTCATCAAATGACCGTTCTGGGGCATGACCCTGTTGTCATGTTAGACGCCCCGATTCCGGCAACGGAAAAAGCCTTGAAAAAAGCTGGCATGTCGATTTCCGATATTGACCTTTATGAAGTCAACGAAGCCTTTGCCCCCGTCCCGCTCGCATGGTTGCAAGCGATTGGCGGCGATCCTGAGCGTCTTAACGTTCACGGCGGCGCCATATCTCTGGGCCATCCACTCGGGGCCAGCGGAGCCAAGCTCATGACAACATTGGTGCATGCTCTGAAGGACCAAAATAAACGTTATGGCCTACAGACCATGTGTGAAGCTGGCGGCATGTCCAATGTGACCATCATCGAACGGCTCTGATACAAGCAAAGATATTACTGCAGTAAACAAAAAGGCCGATGCAATGCACCGGCCTTTTTTATTACTATAAAAGCTGATTTAGGATTTAACAAACGGCAACGATACTGTTGCTTTTCCCGTTAAAGCCAGAATTGCATTGGCCACTGCGGGTCCGACCACGGGCGTTCCCGGCTCCCCCGCACCAGAAGGCCTGTTGGCCGACGGCATGATATGGGTTTCCACAATCGGTGCATCTTCCATTCTAAGAACGCGCGACGTATCAAAATTCGTATTTTGCACAATCCCCTTGTCGATTTTCACTTCGCCGTATAATGCAAAGGACAAGCCATAATAAACGCCGCCTTCCATTTGCGCCCGCACCTGATCAGGAGAAATGGCCAAACCACAATCAACCGCCAGAATGACACGGCGAATATGAGGCTCACCATCTTCCATGCGTAATTCCACAACATTGGCCACGACCGTGTTGAAACATTCATGAATGGCCATCCCCCGGACCCAGCCATCCTCTATTGGTGTGCCCCAACCTGATTTCTCCACAATAAAATCAAGCATCCGCAAATGCCGTTCATTTCCGGCCTTTTTATAAAGAACACGGCGATATTCAACCGGATTAATATCCGCGCGTCGTGCGAGCTGATCAATGGTATGTTCCATGGCCATCGCCGTATGCGTAGACCCAACGGACCGCAGCCATAATACCGGAATTGGGGATTTTGGCATACTTACCTGAGCATCTACCGCCGCTATGGCTTTAAAATAGGGCGAACCCTGAACCCCTTCGACCACTGTGCGATCAACGCCGTTTCTGACCCCGGCGGCAAATTGCGTCCCCGCGAGAATAGACTCGCTCACAAGCCGATGTTGCCACGCCAGAGGATACCCGCTCTTATCCACCTCAATCTTTATCTTATGATAGGCCATAGCTCGGTAAGAGCCTCCTGCACTATCATCTTCCCGTGTCCAGATCAATTTTATGGGCGTGAAACCGCCAATCTTCTTGGCAATATACACAGCCTCACTTTGATAATCAGAAATCGCCACGGACCGACGGCCAAAACTACCGCCAGCATGTAATGTTTCAATCTCAACTTCATCAGGCTTGCAGCCGATAATGGCGGCGATAATGCGCTGATCGCCTGTCTGACTCTGCGCCCCAAAGGTCAATTTGACACGCTTCCCCTCCACCTGAGCTACACAATTCATGGGCTCCATCGCACTATGCGCCAGATAGGGAAAATCATAGCTACAAGCCATGGTTTCATAGCCCCCCTTGAAAGCGGAACCAATATCGCCCACGGTTTCAAAAGCGCCCCATTCCCCGGCAACATCCCCATTTGCAATCGCTTTATGGTCAGCCATAATCTCAAAATCAGACCGCATTTCCGCTGCACTGTCATCCCATGTGGCTTGTAGAGCCGCCCGACCTTTCAGGGCCATGTATGTATTCTTGGCAACAACCGCAACACCACTGGGGATTTCAAAAACATCCACAACACCGGATAAGGCCAACGCCGCCTGTGCTTCAAAACGGACCAATTTTCCACCAAAACGCGGAGAATGCACCACCATAGCCACCAGCATGTGCGGCAATTGCACGTCTTCTGTATAAATTTCCGTGCCTGTTGTTTTGCTTTTCCCGTCCAACCGGAAAGTATTTTCCGTCCCGATTAGTTTGAACATGTCCGGCGTTTTCAAAACAGGTTCTGCGGGAAGCGTAATTTCAACGGCCCTCCTCAGTAATTTTCCAAACTCTGTTGTTTTACCAGAGCCAACATGACTTACGACTCCTTTATCCACCATAATCTCAACCGCCGGAACATTCCATAGCTCAGACGCGGCTTGAACGAATGCCGCCCGTGTTGATGCCCCAACTCTGCGCAGTTGATCCCATGAATTACTGATGGTAGAAGACCCGCCTGTGATTTGGATTTTCAACTTTGTATGGCCAAATAATGCCATATTAGCCGGAGCCATTTCGACCCTGACCTTTTGCCAATCCGCGTCCAGTTCCTCGGCAACAATAATGGCTAGCCCCGTGTGACTTCCCTGCCCAAATTCACAATGCTTTGAGATAACCGTCACAATACCGTCGGAGGTGATTTTCAGAAAAGGGCCAAATTTACCAAAATCCTTTTCGGACACGGCTTTTGCCATCTGGCTCACGGGGCCAACCAACAAAGCCCCGCCCACAAGCGCAAAGCCCATTAAAACGGAACGACGGGACAGGATAGGTGATTTAACGTTTTGTTTTTTCATCTCAACCTCAACCGGAATTCTTTGCAGCATCTTTAATCGCCGCGCGTATACGTTGATAGGTTCCACAACGGCATATATTACCCGACATGGCGTCCGTAATATCTTCGTCGGTCGGGTCAGGCGTTTCAGACAACAGCGCCACCGCAGACATGATTTGCCCGGGCTGACAATAACCGCATTGGGCAACGTCATGCTTCAGCCATGCTTTTTGCAGAGGATGTTTGCCCTCCAACCCCTCGAGGGTCGTGATTTTTACATCCGCCAAATCTTCCACAGCCATTTGACAGGACCGGACCGCCTCTCCATCCGCTAAAACTGTACAGGCACCACACTGGGCGATGCCACAGCCATATTTCGTCGCAGTCAAGCGCAATTCATCTCGCAACACCCATAACAAGGGCGTTTCCCCTTCCGTCTCAACGGTCATATCCTTACCATTGACGTTTAAGATGAAACCCATTCTAATAACCTTTTAATTGTTAACTCTCACCGTGAAACTGACTGAGCATCTCATAGAGAGGATCGGTCGGCTTACGAGATCCTAACTGATCCGCCGGAGCCGAGGCAAGCGTTTGATCCGCCCGTGCCACCACCCGTTCAAAATCATTCAACCCCCGGCGCGCAGAAATTTTCCACTTACCATCGCGTTTTTTAAAATGATCCAGATAACGGCCTTTGACAAAATAATCTTCCTCATCCGTACCCGCCTTATTCATCCGACGATGATGAGCGAAAAATGAGCATTCGGAAATGGCTTTATCCCCGGAAATCTCAATCATAGGGTTTGTAATCATATGGGTCGTGGTCGTTACCTTTGCCCCGATATATTTCAAACCCCCTGTAATCAAGTCATGTGATTTGCCCTTGAATGAGCCATGCTGATGTTCGGAATCCTCGAAAAAACACGCCCGCAAGGCCTCTTCATCAAGGCGGTCCCAGCCACGGGCATAAAGATACAGAATATTTTCAATCTGCTGACGGGCTTCCATCGCGTCCTGTCTCGCCATAAGATTGGACAGAATATCCTTATCCCTTCCCGCCATGGGCTTTGCTTCAGCAGAATTTTGTTTCATGGACATGACCCCCAAAGCCAGAGGAACTGCGTATAAAGCCTTTAGAGCGTTGCGACGGTAATTCATAACAAATCTATCCTGTATTTATAATAATATTGCATTATCATGCATATTTAAGCAAAGTCAAGCCTATAGACCACACGACAGACTGACCTCTGCAGCTCCCTGAATTTCAAAACAAACGCCATATACACGCTTAAATATAGTTACAATCTCCATCGACAACAAATACATGTCCTGTTATAAATTCTAGTATAAAAAATAACCCTACAAGCAAAATAATATCAAAAATCCAACCCAATATCTGTAAAAATAATTCAATTGGATAATACGCTTGACAAACCTCCCCGACAATGAGATTTTATAAGAATGGTAAGATTAAACACAAAAACCCAAAGTGATGCTGTTACGCATATTAAACTGATCGCCCGCAGACTGTTTGCCACACGCGGCGTTGATGGTGTGACCGTACGTGAAATTGCCGTTGCAGCGGGACAAAAAAACCACGGTGCCGTTGGCTATCATTTCGGCTCAAAAGAAGGGCTTGTTCGGGAGATTATCCTCGACGGAGCCATTCTTATTGATGAACGCCGCAATAAAATGCTTGATCAAATTGAAGCCGACGGAGGGCCTGCCTCCATACGCGAAATCGTTGATATTTTGATCTACCCCGCCATCAATCTAGCGGAAAATGACGCTCATGAAGATAGCTACATAAGCTTTCTGACCATGCTGGGCATGACCCACCGGGATTTATTTCTGGACACATTGGCAAACCGGTGGAATTCCGGTTATCTGAGATGCTTGGAACATCTCCGCAAATTAATGCCTGATATGCCCGTATCCATGAAAAATCAGCGTTTTATCTTTATGGGTGGATTATTTGGAAGCATCCTTGCCATGCGGGAACGCGCACTGGTTAAAGACGAAAGCACCAATACTGCGTGGCATTCGGATCAAACCCTACCGCATCTGGCCTTGGTCATGACCGCATTGCTGGAAGCGCCGACCCAGAAAACCTCAGACAATGACGACATAACCATACCGTCCCTAAACGAAACAGATAATTCGCTCTCAATGCTGGGAATAATTGAATAACAGGGTTACGCAATTTTCCGGCGATAGAAACCAGATATGTTTTTGAAAAAAGACAGATTAACATACTGATATAAATAGGATCAATCAGGTGAGACAATTCGCACAACCTTTTCACCGGAAAATTATGCAAAGCCGTCCGGATGAAATCCGCACATTCATAGCCTCTGCCAATAACAATGAACTGTTAAACTGGGCGTCTAGCTTACGGGACGAGGGCTTCGGCTCAGTCCAGTCCTATTCGCCGAAAGTCTTCATTCCCCTCACTAAAATGTGTCGGGACAGATGTCATTATTGTACTTTTGCCCGTCCGCCCCAAAAGGGTGAATCCGCCTATCTCACGCCGGAACAGGTTTTAGAAATAGCCCGAGAGGGTGCTAAAATGGGCTGCACGGAAGCCTTGTTCACCTTGGGCGACAAGCCTGAATTACGGTATGCCTCCGTCAGAGAAGAGCTCAATGAACTGGGTCATGAAACCACCCTTTCTTATCTTGCGGAGATGTGCGCGTTGGCCTTGAAGGAGACGGGCCTCCTGCCCCATGTTAACGCGGGCGTCATGACTAAAGAAGATATGGCAGCTTTGCGGAAAGTCTCCGCCTCGCAAGGTCTGATGCTGGAAACACTGTCCGACCGTCTGAGCCAACCGGGCGGCCCCCATTACCGTTCACCAGACAAAGATCCCGCACGGCGTCTTGAGACTATTCGTTATGCAGGAGAGTTGGCCGTGCCCTTCACCACCGGCATTCTGATTGGTATCGGCGAAACTCGGGACGAACGCATTGATGCATTACTTGCCATTCGGGAGCTACATCAGCGTTACGGTCACATTCAGGAAATTATCATTCAAAATTTCCGGGCCAAGGACAATACTCCCATGCGCCATCACCCGGAGCCGGGCCTTGATGATTTACGCTGGACCATCGCCGTTGCCCGTATCATTTTTGGGCCGGAAATGAATATTCAAGCGCCGCCAAATTTAAGCCCAGAGACATTCCCGCTACTGATTTCTGCGGGGATCAATGACTGGGGCGGCGTATCTCCTGTAACCCCCGATCATGTGAATCCAGAAGCCCCTTGGCCAGAAGTTGAACGTCTTCAAATTGCCACGGCCAGCGTGAATAAAACTTTGGTCAAACGCTTGCCACTTTATCCTGCTTATTGTCAGGATGCCAAAAAATGGCAGGATGCCGCACTCCTTCCTCATATATTAGCCCATAGCGATGCAGAGGGCTTCTCCCGGGATGATGACTGGGCGCCGGGCAAACCATTTGCTCCACAGGTTCAGCCGCCTTTGGCCCAATTGACCGTCACGCCCGAGATAGAGGTCATTATCAATCGCGCCTTAGAAGAAAAGTCGTTGAGCGAAGATGATCTGGTCACGCTATTTCACGCCCGTGGTGCTGATCTGGAAAGAATTTGTACTGCGGCCGATGAATTACGCAAGAAAGTTAACGGCGATGTGGTGACCTATGTGGTCAACCGCAATGTCAATTACACCAACATCTGTATCTATAAATGCAGCTTTTGCGCCTTTTCCAAGGGCAATACGGATGATACACTACGGGGGAAACCTTATGACCTCAATCTTAATGAGATCATTCGCCGCATAAAAGAGGCCCAGAGCCGGGGCGCCACGGAAGTCTGCCTACAGGGCGGCATACATCCCCATTACACAGGTGACACCTATCTTACCCTCTGTCGCGCCATCAAAGCTGCCGTACCTGATATGGCCATCCATGCGTTTTCCCCGCTTGAGATTGCCCATGGAGCCGAAACCCTGAATATCTCCCTCGAAGCATTCCTGATCATGCTCAAGGAAGCTGGCCTAAGCACATTACCCGGCACAGCAGCAGAGATTCTGGATGATGAGGTTCGGGCTGAAATCTGTCCTGATAAACTGACAACCAATGAATGGCTCAACGTGATAGAGGCCGCTCATAAAGTAGGCTTTCGCACCACATCAACGATAATGTTCGGACATGTTGACACCCCCCGCCATTGGGCACGACATATTTTACACATCCGCGCCTTACAGGAACGGACAGGCGGCTTTACGGAATTTGTTCCCCTGCCCTTTGTCCATATGGAAGCCCCCATGTCGCTGAAAGGCCGCGCCCGCTATGGCCCCACATTTCGCGAGGTTCGCCTGATGCATGCGGTGGCGCGTCTGGCCTTTCACCCTGTCATAACCAATATCCAAACCTCATGGGTGAAGCTTGGACAAGAAGGTGTGAGCCATTGTTTGCAAGGAGGCGTTAACGACCTCGGCGGGACTTTGATGAATGAAAGTATCTCGCGCGCTGCGGGGACGAAACATGGGCAGGAATTTCCCCCGGAACGCATGGAACAGGTGATCACCTCTCTGGGCCGCATTCCTCATCAGCGGACCACCGTATATGGCAATGCAGACGAAGGTCAAAAACAGAAATCACTGACGGCGGACAGTCTAACGGATATTATTTTGACCACTCCAAAACGTCGCACAACAAATATTCAACCACCCAAAATGTAACCTGAGCATGGAAAGTACCTATTATGCAGAATAAAAATTACCCCACTCTTGCCGTACTTGGTGGAACCGGAAAGGAAGGTAGCGGCCTTGCCCTGCGTTGGGCTAATGCCGGATATACCGTTATTTTGGGCAGTCGATCCGCAGAAAAAGCCGCCGAAAAAGCACAGGAAATAAATCAGGCTATTGGCAAAGACACCATACGCGGCATGGATAATATCTCCGCTGCCAAAGAGGCCGATATTTCCATTCTTACCGTACCCTTTGCTGCACAGCGCCCCACCGTTGAAGATGTCAGGCAGGCATTGAGTGGCAAGATACTCGTTGATGTCACCGTCCCGCTCGTCCCACCAAAAGTGGCCCAAGTCCAACTGCCCAATGGCGGTTCCGCCGTCAATGCCATACAGAAATTTTTGGGCGATGACGTCAAAGTCGTTTCCGCTTTTCAGAATATTTCCGCCCATCACCTGAAAGATCTCGACTATAAATTTGACTGCGAAGTATTGGTTTGCGGTAATGATGTTGACGCCTGCGAACAGGTTATTGAGCTGTCTGAAAGCATCGGTTTACCCGCATGGTATGCCGGAGTTCTAGCCAATTCCGTGGTAACAGAGGGGCTAACCTCCGTTCTTATCGCCATCAACAGACGCTATAAAGTTCCCAGCGCAGGCATCCGGCTTACGGGCGTAAAAAAGCCAGAGGGTAAATAATGCCAACCGGCTCAACTCAGCTTTCTATTCTGGCCTTAAGTCATATTCCCATGATTAACAGGGGGGACGATCTGGGCAATATCATCTTGGATGGACTGATTGCAGATGGCTTTCAACTTGAGGCGGGTGATGTGATCATTCTGGCTCAAAAGATCGTCTCCAAAGCAGAAGGCCGGGTTGTTGACCTGACAACGGTTACGCCCAGCCCCAAAGCCGTTGAGCTGGCTCATACCGTTGATAAAGACCCTCGATTGGTAGAATTAATCCTGCGTGAATCGTCAGAAGTGGTCCGCACCCGTAAAGGGGTGCTCATTGTTGCCCACAAGCTCGGGTTTATTTTGGCCAATGCGGGTATTGACCATTCCAACGTAGATCAAGGCGGGAAGGATAAGGAGGATATGAATCAGGAAGAAAATATCCTGCTCTTACCGGAAGACCCGGACACGTCCTGCCAGAAGATAAGAGACACATTAACCACAGCGACGGGCATTGATATTCCGGTCATGATTATCGACAGCATTGGTCGGGCGTGGCGCAATGGAACCGTCGGAATTTCCATTGGAATCAGTGGATTACCCGGTGTTATTGATTTACGGGGCGAACCGGACTTGGCGGGAACGCCGTTGCAAACCTCTGAACTGGGCTATGCCGATGAGGTGGCTGCTGCTGCCTCCTTAATGATGGGGCAAGGCAACGAAGGCTGTCCAGTCATCGTGATGCGCGGGCTTCCCTATGGACGGCGCAATGGCCATGCCTCGGAACTTATCCGGCCAAGGGAAATGGATTTATTCCGATGAGAAATTTCTCCTCAAACAGAACAGGTGAGCCATGATTATCGCATTGGCAGGCGGAGTTGGTGGGGCAAAACTTGCGCAGGGACTAGCGGCTGTTCTCTCTCCGAAAGACCTGAAAATAATTGTGAATACGGGCGATGACTTCACGCATATGGGGTTGTTCATTTCACCGGATATCGACACGGTGACCTATACACTTGCGGGCTTGAACAACAAAGAACTTGGTTGGGGCCTGACCGGAGAAACCTGGTACTTTATGGACGCCTTGGAGCGTCTTGGCGGCGATACATGGTTCCGCTTGGGCGATCAGGATCTGGCGACCCATATTGAACGGACAAAACGCCTCAAAGACCAAAATTTATCCCAAATTACCGCCGATTTCTGCCAACGCCTTGGCGTGAAACACCCCGTCATTCCCATGACTGATGATAGCGTACAAACCGTCGTTGAAACTGACATAGGAACATTACCCTTTCAGGAATATTTCGTTCAGCATCAATGCCAGCCCAAATTTAAAAGCGTTCGTTATGAGGGCATAGAAAAAGCCCGACCCCATCCAGAATTTTTGGCAGCCCTTGCGGACCCTGAACTAGAGGCAGTGATATTATGCCCTTCTAATCCCTTACTTAGCCTGCGCCCCATATTGGGCATTCCCGGTGTGACCAACGCTCTGGCAAAATGCACGGCGCCTATTGTAGCCGTCTCGCCCTTCATTGGCGGAAAAGCCGTTAAGGGACCCGCCGCAAAAATCATGACCGAATTAAATTTACCCATCACACCTGCGGGATTAATCAGCCTTTATGATGATCTTTTGGAAGATGGTCTTCTGGATGGCTTGGTCATTGATACCGCTGATGTAGATCAAACTGATAAGCTTGAACGACCCGTCATACATGCAGCAAATACCCTGATGAACTCACTAGAGGACAGCAAGCGCCTCGCTGAGCAAGTCCTTGAATTCGCCGCAAAGGTGAAAAGATCATGAGCATGAATATCAGCATCCTCATCCCCGTTCGCCCCCTCACAGAAGGCAAAGGCCGATTATCCCCGGTCCTCACCCCGCACGAAAGGCAAAATCTCAATCGGTATTTTTTCACCCATACACTGGATATCATTTCCCAAGCCGTAAGTCCCGCCCGTTGCTTTGTCGTCAGTTCCTCACCGGAAATACTGAAGCTGGCAAAAGACCGCGGCATGACGCCGATTACGGAGCCAAAGGACGGCGACCTGAATAGGGCCTTGGAACAAGCAGCACAAGCCGCCCGCAAGTCAGGGGCCAACGCATTGTTATCCATCAGTTGTGACCTGCCTTACCTTCTTTCTGATGATATTTCTGCGCTTTTGGCCGCCGCGAAAAAAAGCCATATGGTCATCGCTCCGGACAAAAACAGAACCGGAACCAATGCGCTTCTTTTATCTCCGGCCGGGGCCATTCGTTACCGTTATGGCGAAAATAGTTACGCACACCATATGGCCGCTGCCAAAAGAGCCGGACTGACAGCCCTCCCCCTCTTACGGGACGGGCTAGCACAGGATATTGACACGCCCCAAGATCTTTCAGAATGGCCATGCCAAAATTATTTATAGATTTACAGAGTCTTGAATTATGACAACAGAAACACAAAAACAAGAAACCACGCCACAGGCAGCAGAAGTCTTGGTCAAAATTGATCAGCCTATCGACGGTATCACAGTGCTGACCCTAAATCGGCCGCGCGCCCGGAACGCCGTGTCTTTTGATCTCTGGCAGGAATTGGATTCTGCTTTAAACGAGGCTGAAAGCGCTTCCCCGCCCCGGGCAATCATCATCACCGGGGCCGAGAATTTTTTCTGTGCGGGAGGCGACCTTAAAACCCCACCATCCCGTGGGGATGCCGCCATGGCACCTGCTGCCCGTTTGGAACTGGGCCAGCGCGTTCTCACAAGGCTCCGCAACTTGCCCGTCCCTGTCATTGCCGCCGTAGAGGGTGGCGCTTATGGCATAGGTTGGAGCTTGGCTTTGGCTTGCGACATGATTATTGCGGCGGATCAAGTAAAATTCTGCGCCCCGTTCCTTAGTCTGGGGCTTATTCCTGACGGGGGCTTTGTCTGGTTGCTCCGCCGTCAAATTGGTCTTTATAAGGCGTCAGAGATTATCTATTCAGAACGCGTGGTCATGGCCGATGAGGCATTTAACCTTGGCTTGGTTAGCCATGTTGTTCCTACGGGAACCGCCATCGAGGCAGCCCTTGCATTTGCCGACAAAATTGGCAAAGGAAATCAACATTCCGTGCAATTGACCAAACGCCTGTTGCAAGCAGCGGAAAATACCGACCTTAAATCTCATAATGCGCTGGAACTGGGGCTGGGTGTCATATGCCAAACTGGCCCGGAAGTGGCCCTTGTGCGAACGAAAATGGCTGCAAAAAAGAAAAATAAAGGATAATAATCATGCAATTTGATATGAATGAACTAACGTCTATTGAGCGTTATAAACTCATCAATTCCACCATCACGCCCCGGCCTATTGCCTGGGTTACTACGCTATCCGCCGATGGGGTACGCAATGCAGCCCCCTATAGTTTCTTTAATGCGGTCGGGGCCGAAGAGCCAATGGTTGTTTTAGGCCTGCTCAAAGACCCCAGAACAGGTGGCATGAAGAATACGGCCACCAATATTGTGGAAACAGGTGAGTTTGTCGTCAATATGGTTTGTGAAGACGATGTCGAAATCATGAATATGACCAGCATAGACGCCCCTTCAGAACTAGATGAGCTTACCTATGCTAATATTGAAACGATCCCTTCAATTCATATTAAACCAGAACGTATCGCCTCAAGCCCGGTCAGCTTTGAATGTCGATGCCTGAAATCATTGGATATTGGTACAAAACAAACCATCATCATTGGCGAAGTTCTTATGGCCCATATCAAAGACGAGTTTATCCTTGATAAAAAGAAACTATATCTGGACACCCCCGCAATGAAACTCATCGGACGCGTCCATGGGAGCGGTTGGTACGCCCGCACCAGCGACTTGTTCAAAATTGACCGAGTGCCCCCCTATAAGGAATAAAACCGTTCATTTAAAATACACCAAATGATAAACAGCCCACTCTGGAAATCCAGAGTGGGCTGTTTATTATGCCTTACGCATAAAACCATTGATGATTGACCGCGCCGTCCGAGCCAACTTGTTCTCGCCCGATCTGTTCTGGCTCGACCTGTTACATGGCCTCTTTGTCTTTTAAGCTCTGAATTTCTGCCGCAGAAATCCCCCAATCGCCCAATGCTTCCTCATTATGCGCCCCATTCACAGGCGGTGGCCCCTGAATTGCCCCCGGCGTAGCCGAGAAACGCGGAACCGGAGCGGGTTGAACAATCCCATTATCCTCAACAAAGGTCTTGCGCGCCACATTATGCGGGTCCAGCGGGGCTTCTTCCAGACTTAGGACTGGCGCAAAACAGGCATCTGTCCCCAACATCAATTCACACCATTGCGCACTGGTCTTCGTCGCCATCACCGCAACCATTTTATCTTTTAAAGCGGGCCACTTTTCCCGCTTCATATGTTCATTAAAATCAGGGTCTGTTATCCCTGTTTTTTCCAACATCACTGCATAGAATTTAGGCTCAATCGGACCAAGGGAAACCCACTTCCCATCCGAACATTTATAAGTATTATAAAAATGTGCGCCCCCATCCAGCGCATTTGTTTCCCGCTGATCCTTCCAACGGCCTGATGTTTTCAAACCATAAAACATGGACATTAAGGACGCCGCACCATCGCTAACCGCACTGTCAATGACTTGGCCCTGCCCCGTTGATCTCGCATGTAGAACGCCTGCTAAAAGCCCAAAAGCCAAATACAGCGAGCCACCACCAAAATCACCCACCACATTTAACGGCGGCATAGGCTTATCCGCGCCACCAATGGCATGCAAAGCCCCGCTTATGGCAATATAATTGATATCATGCCCCGCCGCTTTGGCATAAGGACCATCCTGCCCCCATCCTGTCATACGGCCATACACAAGCTTTGGACTACGGGCAAGCGCCACATCAGGACCAAGCCCCAGCCGTTCCATCACACCGGGGCGAAAGCCTTCGAATATGGCATCGGCAGTTTCCATTAGCTTCAAACAAGTTTCAATAGCATCAGGCTGTTTTAAATCAAGTGCAACTGAACGCCGCCCCCTTGAAATCACATCATCTGCCGCACCGCCTTTGGTGCCTTTGCGGTCAATCCGGACCACATCAGCCCCCAAGTCCGACAATAACATGCCGCAAAATGGCCCCGGCCCAATCCCGGCAAACTCCAATATTCTCAGTCCTGAAAGTGGTCCCTGTGCCATATGGTATTTAATCCTTTTCCCGGTTGGCTTTCGCCATGGATTTAACATCCAGATTGTTGACCAGATTACCACTGACCAATTGGTTATGAGCATGGGCTAGGTGATGCATATGAAATACACCGTCCATTGCCGTACGCTTGCCGCGCAAATCCTCTACGAAATTCAGGGCTTGCTTTGTCAATGCTAAACCAAAACGGGGTCGCTTCACAAGGTCTGCTGCAATTTCCGTCACCGTATCCTGTAATTCTGCACGGGGAACAACACGATTAACCATACCATACATATAGGCGCGCTCAGCAGGCATCCGTTGACCCAACAATAAAAATTCACGAGCAATACGGGGCGGCAACTCAAAAGCATGTGCAAAATACTCAACTCCCGGCACGCCCATATGAACCACAGGGTCCTGAAAATACGCATCATCCGACGCCACAATCATATCACATACCCAAGCCAACATCAGTCCACCCGCGATACAGGCTCCCTGCACCATGGCTATTGTCGGCTTTGGTATTTCCTGCCAACGGCGACAAAAACCCAAATAGGCATCCTGTTCCAACACATATTGTGCCTCTGCGCCTGGTTTTCCCACATGATCATACCATAATGATTTGCGTTCTCTGGGCATATCTCTATCACGCTCTGGTGATCCAATATCATGTCCTGCGGAGAAATGTTTCCCTTCTCCGCCCAGAACGATCGCCATAACATCTTCATCTTCGGCCGCTCTTTTAAAGCAATCATCAAGCTGATTCAGAAGTCTGTAATTCTGAGCATTACTATACTGAGGTCTTTGCAAGGTGATCCAAGCAACCCCGTCACGCACCTCATATCCAACATATGTAGGCGTATCGTCCGTTTTATTTTGTGTTTCTGATGTTGTGGACATAGAATTTTCCTTAAATATGTTTCAGAATTAACGCGGTGCCATACGAATAGCGCCATCAAGACGGACATCTTCGCCATTAAAGTAACCATTTGTGATCATGCTTAAGGCCAATTGCGCAAATTCCGCGGGCAAGCCAAACCGTTTGGGAAATGGCACGCTCTGCGCCAGACTATCCTTAACCTCTTGCGGCGCACGGCTCATCAAGGGCGTATCAAAAATACCCGGCAAAATCACATTGACCCGAATGCCGTCATTCATAAAATCACGTGCAATGGGCAATGTCAGACTGACAATTCCACCCTTTGATGCTGCATAGGCTGCTTGTCCAACCTGACCATCTTCTGCTGCTGCACTGGAGGTATTAATAATGACGGCCCTATCACCATCTTCCAGCGGGTCAAGGTCCAACATTCCCTGAGAAGATTTAGCAATACAGCGGAATGTTCCCACCAGATTGATCTGAATGATGTCATTAAATACATCCATTGGAAAATGGGTAACATCCCCTGTTTTACGATCCCGTCGTGCTGTTTTAATGGACCGTCCCGTCCCCGCACAATTTACCAGAATGCGTTCCTGACCATGGGCAGCCCTCGCCTTAGAAAATCCCGCATCCACATCATCATCCAATGTTACATTCACCCGACAAAAGACCCCGCCAATTTCACGAGCAACTTGTTCTCCCCGTTCCTCATTCATATCAAATAAGGCGACTTTAACACCGTTTTCGGCCAAGGCACGTGCTGTGGCTTCGCCCAAGCCGGACGCGCCCCCTGTCACGACAGCAGATATTGTCTTATCAAGCTTCATCAAATTTCCTTACATATTAACAATAGATATGACCTCAATATCCAGACAGACGCCCGATGCACTGAGAATTTACCCGCCACTTATAACCAGCGGCCTTTTCAATTGCAATATGAATTTTACATATTGGTGCAATATTATGCTTGACTTCAGATCATGAAATTTGATACTTAAATCCTCATAAGCAACACTGATCTTATTTAAATAGGCCCCCTGATGGATACAGAAACTTTTAGCCTGCTGCGCGCAACCGTACATCGTTTTGTTAAAGAACGACTGATCCCCGCCGAGGATACACTCGAAGAAAACGACGAGATACCCGTTGAAATTGTTGAAGAGATGAAACATCTCGGCTTGTTTGGCCTATCCATCCCCGAAGAATATGGCGGTATCGGCCTTACCATGTTGGAAGAAACCGTCATCATTCGCGAATTAACCCGTGCGTCCATTGTTTTTCGCTCTTTGATCGGAACCACCGTTGGCATTGGTTCCCAAGGCATCGTTATGGACGGTACCGAGGAACAGAAAAGAGAATGGTTGCCCAAATTGGCCACTGGCGAAGCCATTTCAAGCTTTGCCCTGACAGAACCAGAGGCCGGTTCCGATGCGGCATCATTGCGCACGGTCGCGGTTAAAGACGGCGATACCTACCGCATTAGCGGCACCAAACGTTTTATTACCAATGCCGCCCGGTCCAGCATGTTGACTGTCATGGCCCGCAGTGAGCCAAACGTAAAGGGTTCCCGTGGCATTTCCGCCTTCATTATTCCTTCGGACACGCCGGGCATTACCCTTGGCAAAGCCGACAAAAAAATGGGCCAGCGCGGCTCGAAAACCTGTGACGTTATTTTTGATGATTGTGTCGTTCCCGCCAGTGCAATCATCGGCGGCACACCGGGGCTGGGCTTTAAAACCGCCATGAAAGTTCTGGACCGGGGCCGCATTCATATTTCGGCCGTTGCCTTGGGCATGTGTGACCGTTTAATTGCGGAAAGTTTGCAATATGCCATGGAACGCAAACAGTTTGGCCAGCCGATAGCTCAATTTCAGTTGATTCAGGCACTGCTAGCGGATAGTAAGACAGAGGCTCTGGCCATTGAAGCCATGGTCCAGTCGGTCGCCCAAAAATTTGATGACGGACAAAAAGTCAGCATGGATGCCTCTTGCTTGAAATATTTCTCGTCCGAGGCCGTGGGCCGTGTCGCAGACCGGGCTGTACAAATCCACGGTGGCGCTGGATATATGACAGAATACAAAGTCGAACGCTTTTACCGGGATGTCCGCTTGCTCCGTATATACGAGGGCACATCACAAATTCAGCAGATTATCATTGCGCGCGAAATGATGCGCAATGCTGATTTTTAAAGCACAGGAGAAATAGATGAAAGCTTCTATGGTTGCCATAACAGGTGTTGGGGAAACGGAATATGTCCGGGCGAGTCAAAATTCGCTCATGCATATGTTGGCGGAAGCCTCCCGCAAGGCCATCACCGATTCCGGCCTGAAAATTTCTGATATAGATGGCGTGATTGGCAATAGAAATAATCATAGCACCGATGATCTATGTTTCAACCTGGGCATCACACAACAGGTTTTCACAGCGGTTACAGATGTGGCAGGCGGAACAGCGACCACGGGCGCCGCCCTCCAATTGGCTCAGTTAGCTATCGATGCCGGACTGGCAAAATATATTCTTATCCCTTACGGAATTTCATGTTCCGCACCGGGGGGGCCTTATATGTTCCACGGACGCGAGCCCCTCAAAGGTGATTTGGAAATGCCCGTTGGTTATTATGGCCAGCCATCTTACTTTGCGGCCATGACCAACCGGTACCGCTATGAATATGGCCTGACGGATGAAGAGCTGGCCTCTGTCGCCCTCACCCATCGGGCCTGGGCAACGCTTAATCCGGACGCGCAAAAGAACCAACCCATGGATTATGACGAATATTTAAAAAGTCCGATGATTTCAACACCATTACGGGCCGCAGACTGCTGTTTGATGACAGATGGCGCCGGAGCTTATATTGTCACAAGTACGGAACGGGCGCGTGACCTTCCGCATGCGACGGTAACTGTTGCCGGATTGGGCATTGGCACCAACCCTTGGCCCCAATCTATGGTGCTGACACAAAATCCGAACCTCTTAAATCTTCCGGGTCGGAAATCCGCAGCGGATGCCTATAAAATGGCAGATATGTCACCGGATGATCTTGATTTGGCACAAATTTATGACTGTTTTAGCATCTCCGCCATTTTACAGTCCGAGATGCTGGGACTATGCGAGAAAGGCCAAGGCGCGAAATTTTATCACGCAGGCCACGGCATGCCCGGCGGGAAAATGCCCATCAACACCAGCGGCGGACATATGTCCGGCGGTTATGTTCCGGGGATTAACCTGCTTATCGAAGCTGTTCGCCAATTACGCGGCGATCGCGGAACGGCACAAGTTCCAGATGCCAAAGTATGTGCAGTTGCGGGCCTTGGCGGCAATTCTCACTCGACAACAATTCTGACAAGGAGCTAAGGACCATGGGTATTCCTGTTTTCCCACCCCGGTTTGACACCGACCTTCTGAAACCTTTTTACGAAGGCTTGGAAAAGGGTGAGCTGCGCATGAGCGCCTGTAGCACTTGTGGAGAATTTCACTGGTATCCACCGGAAATATTACATTGCCATCCCGAGGCAAAAATAGACTGGCGCACCATATCCCCTGAAGGCGTGATCTATAGCTTTACCACCGTCACCCGTAGCCTGTTACCCGGCGATCACCGTGATGAGGTCCCCTTCACCGTTATATTGGTTGAATCGGACGATGTGCCAAATGCCCGCATCCCCAGTATTTTTATGGCCAGAGAAGGTCAGGAAGCAGAATGTGGAATGCGTGTTCGGCTAAGCCCTGTGCAAGCTGGCGAACATATTTTGCCCGCCTTTGAAGCCATTGATTAATTAATAACCATTGCCCCGTTTAACCGGCGCAGACCAATTTTAGGAGAACTATAATGTCAGGCCCATTAAAAGACTTAATCGTCATTGACGCTTCTCAAGTTATGTCGGGATGTATTGCCAGCCTCCTCTTGAATGATCATGGCGCAGACGTGGTTAAAATTGAACCAAACGGCGGCACCTATTTTGCCCATCAACTGATCCGTAAAGGCTGGGACCGGGGCAAGAAAAGTATCGAGCTTGACCTTAATAACGCGGGCGATCTGGCAAAGATTAAAACATTGGCTGCAACAGCCGATATTTTCATGCATTCTCTGGAAGAACCAGAAGCGGTCAAACTGGGGCTGGATGCCAACAGCCTGAATAAGGAAAACCCCGGACTAATCATTTGTGCCTTAACGGCCTATGGCCAAGACACACCCTTTGCAGACCGGCCTTACGGCGAATCTCTGGTTGCGGCCCGTTTCGGCGGCATGCTGGAAAAAAGCAGTCCTTACCGTGACGGCCCTTTATATATGGGCCATCCGGCACTGCATTATGGTCAGGCCTTCCTTGCCGTGATTGATATACTGACCGCCCTACGCGCCCGCCATCAAAACGGCGTTGGACAAGGGGTTGAGGCCTCTTTATTTGATGCGTTCCTTGCCCAGTCCCCCATGAACTGGTGGTGGCAGGAAGATGGCATTTCCTATATCAAACGTCCGGCCAAAGCCAGCAATAAGGGCACGTCATTTGGGCATACCCGTCTTGTGACAGGCCTGTTCGAATGTGCCAACAAAGAATATATCCAGATCCATACCGGTGGTATTGGCGGCTTTAAGCGCACCATGACCATATTGGGATTTGGTGACCGCATCCAAACCATAGATGGCCCGGAGATGGGTATTCCTCTGAACGATGATGAATATCAGGTCGCCCGGGTCGAAATTTATGATGCGCTGAAGAATAAACCCCGCGCCGAATGGCTCAAGCTCTTCCACGCCGATGATATTGCCGCCCTGCCTGTGCTGCGTCCGGCCGAAGTTCTGTTGGATGAACAGGTTGAATTTGTAAAGCAGAGAATAGAATTAAAAGATGATGATTTTGGCACAATTCATCAAGCCGCACCGGCTATTCGCTTTCGTCGTGCGGGGACTTCTACCGTAGCGCCCGCGCCGAAAGTTGGAGCGAATAACGATGAATTGGACAGCCTGCTTGCCCGCCCGAAAAAGACACTTCAACCGACCACAGGGAAAAAAATCACTCATCCTCTGGAAGGTATTCGCATTCTGGATTTCAGTTCATTCTTTGCCTGCGGTTATGCCGGACGCATGATGTCTGACCTTGGCGCTGACGTGATTAAAGTTGAAACTCCCGCCGGTGACCAGATGCGCCCTCTCCCTGATCCGTTCGAGGGATGTCAGCGCGGAAAACGAGGAATCGTGGTCAATCTTAAAACACCAGAAGGTCTGGAAATCATTAAAAAGCTGGTCGCAACGGCCGATGTTGTGATGCATAACATGCGGCCCGGAAAAGCCGATAAGCTTGGCATAGGCTATGAGGCCTTATCTGCCCTGAACCCCAACCTGATCTATGCTTATCTGCCCGGTTATGGCTCAACAGGTCCGAAATCAAAGCTGAAAAGTTTTGCGCCACTGGTCAGCGGCTTCTGCGGCTTGCTCTATGAAGGTGCAGGCAAAGGCAATGCGCCGATCCCCAGTGTCTATGGCAATGAAGACTATAACAATGGCTTCTTGGGTACTGTCGGTGTCTTGATGGCGCTCGAAAATAGAGCCAAAACGGGTAAGGGAGATTATCTGGAATGCCCACAAGTTCATTCAAGCCTGTTCACGTCTTCTGAACATTTCCTCGATTCCGACCGCAAAACTGTATACGGTCTGCAAATGGATGAAAATCAAATGGGGTTCAATGCATTGGACCGGCTGTATCAAACAACCGATGGCTGGATCTGTATTTCCTGTGGCAGCAACGACCGCTTCGCCGCCCTGGGTCAGGCCATTGGGCAACCGGACCTGATCAATGATCCCCGTTTTGCCTCTCCCCGCGACAGATCAGCCAATGATAAGGCACTGGCCGAAATATTACAGCCTTTCTTCGCCGCTCTTGGTAAAGAAGAGGCTTTCACCCGTCTTGATAACGCCGGAGCAGCCATTGAAATTGCCGCCGAGGACCATTGGTTACCCGGATTCATCAAGGATGAGAAATGGGCTGAAGACACCAACCGGGTCTTTAATCAGCCCACATCCATGCACGGTCACATCCGTGAAATTGGGATCTTCACCCGCCTGTTCGGCACACCGGGCATGCGCAAAGGAACCGCTCCTAAGCTCGGAGAACATACCTGTGAAGTTCTACAGGAACTTGGCTATTCCGACGAGCAGATCAGCGGCTTCATCGCCGGACGGCAAGTTATTGCCGCTAAATAAAACATCCGAAACAACATATAAAAAAGATATAGAGATATTTAAATATGCAAGCACTTGATGATATTATGGTTCTTGACCTCAGCCGGGTTCTGGCGGGGCCTTGGTCTACCCAAATTTTGGCCGACCTTGGTGCCAAAGTCATCAAGGTGGAAAAACCCGGCGAAGGGGATGACACCCGCGGATGGGGGCCTCCCTTCCTGACTGATCCAGAAACCGGCGAAGCAGGCGATGCGGCCTATTATCTCGCGGCCAATCGCGGAAAACAATCCATAACCGTTGATATTTCCACCCCGGAAGGTCAGGAGATCATCCGCAAATTGGCCGCCAAGGCTGATGTTCTGGTGGAAAACTATAAATTGGGTGGTCTGAAAAAATACGGCCTTGATTATGATAGCCTGCATGAAACCAATCCCCGTCTGATCTATTGTTCTATTACGGGCTTTGGTCAAACAGGCCCCTATGCCCCCCGTGCCGGATATGACTTTCTTATACAGGCTATGGGTGGCCTGATGAGCGTTACGGGTGAGCGGGATGACCTGCCCGGTGGTGGTCCACAAAAATCCGGCGTTGCAGTTGCTGATGTGGGCGCGGGCCTTTATGCCGCCATTGCGATCCTTGGCGCTTTGAACCAACGTCACCGCAGCAACAAAGGACAATATATTGATATTGCGCTCTTGGATGTTCAGGTCTTTAATATGGCCAATCAGTCCTTGTCTTATCTGGTCAGTGGAACCCCCCCTGTTCGTATGGGGAACGGCCATGCGGTTGTTGTCCCCTATCAGGGCTTTCCCACTGCCGATGGCACCGTGATCATTGCCACAGGAAACACCAACCAATATCGCAAACTGGTTACCGCCCTTGGTCTGGAAGAACTGGCAGAAGATCCCCGTTTTCTCACCAATCCGGACCGGGTGAATAACCGCAAAATTCTTATCCCTCTGATTGAAGTAGAAACCCGCAAGATGTCCAGCAATCAGCTCTATGAACTGCTGGAAAGCGTATCTGTACCCTGTGGCCCGATAAACAATATGGAAGACGTCTTTAATGATCCACAGGTCATCGCTCGTGGCCTCAGAAAAGACCTGCCTCACCCAACACAGGGAACTGTACCGGGCATGGCAACACCGTTACGCCTATCGGATTCTCCGGTCAATTACGACAAAGCGCCGCCTTTACTGGGCGCAGATACCGATGACATCCTAGAGAATATGCTGAACCTGAATGAGGCAGACCGCGAAGCCCTACGCAGTCGCGGCATAATTTAATCACTCTAAAAATAAGTTCGTAACTCTATTTATGTCCACAGATGGTATATTTTGATTAATATTGCATAGTAGGTTAATTTTATTCTTGATATACCCCTCTCCCACCCATATCATATGTGACAAGATATAACTTTTGTCACACTAGGGAGAATAAGATGACAGCTATAACAATCATGGTAGAACCGGGGAAATGTCAGGGGCACGCACGTTGTTATTCCTTTGCCCCTGAAATCTTTGACTTGGATGACGAAGGTTACATTGCCCTTGAAAAAATCATTGTATCCGGCGAGGACGAAGAATTAGCCAGAGAAGCTGTTGAGGCCTGCCCCGAAAACGCCTTGAAAATAGTGGGAGAATAAAACCATGAGCAATCAAACCGCAATACCGGATCATATTCCACAAGATCTTGTTCGGGATTTCAGTTTCTGGACGGCCCCCGACATGGCCCCCACACCGGGCGGCGACCCACATCTGGCGCTCAGTGAACTTCACAATGGCCCGCGCATATTTTACGCCCCCAACAACACCCGGGACGGTCAGGGGACTTGGGTTTTAACCCGCCTCGAAGATATGCGAGAAGTGCTACAGGACAGTGATAGTTTTTCCAGTTACCGGAGCATCTTCTCCAGTGCAATCGGTGAAAGCTGGCCTCTGATTCCGCTTGAGATTGATCCCCCTGACCATACGGCTTTCCGTAGCATGCTCAATCCTTTATTATCCCCAAAACGTATGGCGGCTCTGGACCATAGCGTCCGGCAACGGGCCATCGACCTCATTGAGACTTTCAAGGACGATGGTCATTGCGAGGTTATGAGCCAATTTGCTTTCCCCTACGCGGTCAGCATCTTCCTTGAATTCCTTGGTCTGCCGCAAGAGGATATGCCGAAATTTTTAAACTGGGCCAACAGCCTTTTGCATCCAAAGACACCAGATGAAAGAACAAAGGCGGCCCATGAAGTCATTGAGTTTTTGGATGACCTTGCAGCATTTCGACGCAAAACACCCGGAGATGATTTTGTCACATACGTCGTTCAGGCAAAGGTAAAAGGCCGCCACCTCACCGATCTGGAAGTCCGTGGCATGAATATCCTTATTTTCATAGCGGGGCTTGATACGGTCGCTGCTGGAATAGGGTTTGATTTAAGCTATCTGGCCCGTCACCCCAAGGACCAGAAAACCCTGCGAGATGACCCCAAAGTTATCCGAAAAGCCATTGAAGAACTTTTGCGAGCCTTTTCCACAGTACAGATGATCCGTACCGCCCGTAAGGATATGGAATTTGCCGGCGTTCAGATCAAAAAAGGCGACCTGATGAGTTGTGCCTCACAAATTGGCAACCGCGACCCCAATGAGTTTCCCGACCCTAACCGTATTGACTTTACCCGCAATGCCAACCGCCATATGGCCTTTGCTTACGGTGTCCATCGGTGCCTTGGCTCTCATCTAGCGCGCCGTGAATTGATTTCTTCTCTGGAAGAATGGCATCGGCTTATCCCTGAATACCGCGTTAAAGAAGGCTGTCCTCCCGTTGCTCACGGTGGTTTTGTCTTTGGCGTCAAATCACTGGAGCTTGTTTGGGATTAAATAAAAAAATAAAAATTGATACCTCCCCTAATAAAGCGGGAAGACAGCCCATCTATATAAAAGTTACATGCTCAGACACCCGCGTTTAGGCCCGAACAAACTCAAGAGATTTTTAAAAAATCCTATACGCGGTCTGAGCATTCATTATATATATAATTTATTTTGCGTATTTGTAGGAATTTGTATGAAAGCGATGATTGTCAGAGAATGTGGTTCCCTCGAAAATTTAAAACTCGAGACCATCGCCGATCCCATAGCCGCTGATGATGGCGTTGTTGTGGATATCCACAGTTGCGCGGTTAATTTTGCCGATAGTTTGATGGTTGAGGGTACTTATCAGATCAAGCCCCCTCTTCCCTTTAGCCCCGGCTTAGAGGTCGCAGGCACTATTTCAGAAGTGGGAAAAGATGTCACGGACTGGCAAGTGGGCGACCGGGTACAGGCCCTGAGTAATTGGGGAGGCTTCGCAGAGAAAGTCGCCGTTCCTGCCCATGTCTTATTCGCCATTCCCGACCATATGCCCTACGATGATGCCGCTGCTTTTGTCATCACCTACAGCACGAGCCACGTTGCACTGGATTACCGGGCGCAGCTTAAAAAAGACGAATGGCTTGTGGTGAACGGTGCTGGCGGTGGCGTGGGCTTGACCGCTGTGGAAATTGGCAAACTGTTAGGGGCAAAGGTTATTGCCACGGCAGGTTGCGATGAAAAGCTGGCTGTTGCCAAAAACAAAGGCGCTGACTTTACCATCAACTATAACCGTGAAGATATTAGAGAAAAAATCAAGGAATATACCGGCGGCAAAGGAGCCAATGTGGTATTTGATCCTGTCGGCGGAGATGTCTTTCGTCAGTCGTTACGCGCCATCGCCCCAGAAGGCCGTATGATCATCATCGGTTTTGCCAGCGGTGATATTCCACAGGTCCTCACCAACCACCTATTAGTTAAAAATATCGACGTCATTGGTTTTTATTGGGGAACCTATAAAACCTATAAAAGACATATCATGGAAAATTCAGTGGCCCAATTATTTGAATGGTACAAAGAGGGTAAGATTTCACCGCATATCAATGCCGTCTTCCCGTTGGAAAAAACTGCAGAAGCAATATACACTTTAAAAAATAGAAAATCTGTTGGAAAAGTGATTGTAAAAATATAAGATACACACTCTTCCGAATATATAGCGGCAATCGATATTTTCCTCATCAGGGGTATCTGATATTTGGGTAAAATCAGAAATGAGACACAGTAAAAGTGAAAAAATATAACACCCTTACAATAACCGTTTTACTCACTTTTCTTACGGCGCTTGGGCCGATTACGACCGGCTTATACTTGCCCTCTTTACCTACAATTCAGGCCTATTTTAATACGGACGTACCCACAACTCAATTAACATTGAGCCTTTACCTGATGGTCTTCGCCATTGCCCAATTATTTTATGGCCCCCTGTCGGATCAATATGGCCGCAAGCCCATCGTCCTGATCGGCACCGTCATATATATTCTTGGTTCCATCGTTTGCGTCATCGCCCAGGATATTGAAATGCTGATTGCCGGACGCGCCGTACAAGCCCTTGGCGGATGCGCGGGCCTTGTCCTCGCCAGAAGCATGGTTCGGGATATTTTCGGGCCGGATAAAACCGCTAAAATTCTTTCCTACATGGGAACAGCCATGGCGTTGGCCCCGGCCCTTGGGCCTGTGATCGGGGGATATCTGACCATTACCTTTGGCTGGCAGGCCAATTTTATGATTTTGGTTATATATGGGATTCTGTGCCTGCTCGGGATCACCTTGATGTTACAGGAAACCAACCTCAACAAAACGTCCAACGCCATACACCCCATCAAACTTTTGAATAATTATAAGACACTTCTGAAAGACCGAACCTATCTTGGTTACCTATTGGTCATGTCATTCAGTTTCAGCGGCATGGTTTCTTTTGTCTCCGGCTCGGCTTTTTTCTTTATCAAGGTCCTAAAACTTCAACCGGATCAATTCGGCTATTATTTTGCCATCACGATCGCTGGCTATATGGTCGGCACCCAAATTGGCGGGCGTATGGCCGACAAGACCGAAGTCCCTCGCATTGTCTATTACGGGGCCTTAATTTCAGCATTTTCCGGCCTTTTGATTTTGGCCTTGGCCTTGATCCCAGTGAACCATGCGGCGGCAATATTACTGCCCATGACGCTGTATATGATAGGTTTGGGCCTTACTTTTCCTTCCGCATTGGCTGGAGGGATCACTCCGTTTCCAACCATCGTCGGAACCGCCTCTTCCCTTGCGGGATTTTCACAAAATATTTTGGCAGCCTTAGTCAGCCTTTGGATTGCCAGCAATTTTAATATGACTCAGGTTCCCATGGCAATTGGCATCGCGGCCATGGCCGTTCTGTCTCTGGTCAGTTGCCATACCCTGGTTTATCAACCCCGCAAACTCCCCTCATCAACAGGATAAAGCGGATAATTGTTCCTTAATAACGCTGTGCGCTTCTGCCATCATGCGTGAAATAAGTTCTTCACAAGTCGGAATATCATGGATAAGGCCTGTCACTAAACCGGCCCATATCAGGCCCTTATTAATATCCCCTGTTTCAAGCCCCTCCCGACCTCTTGCCCCCACAACAAGATGGGCGATATCGGCGAAATCCGTTTTACCCGGACGGTTTTCAATCTCAATCACTTCTTCCGATACCGGATTGCGCAATACCCGGCCCGTGTTGCGTAAAGTCCTGAAGATAAGCACCGTGTCCGTTTCATCACTATCAACAATGAACTGTTTGATATTTTCATGAACAGGCGCTTCCTGAGTGACCACAAAACGGGTCCCCATATTAATTCCAGCAGCACCAAGAGCCAATGCGGCCACGAGCCCCCGTCCATTGGCAAAACCGCCAGACGCGATGAAAGGTATGGTTAATTCTTCCGCCGCACGGGCCAACAGAACCAAACCGGGAATATCCGTCTCTCCCGGATGACCCGCACATTCAAAACCATCAACACTGACGATATCCACACCGGCTTTCTCGGCACTAAGACAATGTTTAAGGCTGGTTGCTTTATGGATTACCTTTACCCCAGCCGCTTTTAATTTAGGAAGAAAAGGGGCCGGACTACGTCCCGCTGTCTCAATCACCTTAATTCCACTTTCGATGATGACATCAATATATTCATCATAAGGCACAGGGTTTCTGGTCGGTAAAATTGTTAAGTTCACCCCGAATGGATTCTTGGTTAAACACTTTGTTTTTTGGATTTCTTCCCTTAAATCCTGTGGTGACGGCTGTGTTAGCGCGGTAAGAATACCAAGCCCCCCAGCATTCGAAACAGCCGCAACCAGACCCGTACGGCCAACCCATTGCATCCCTCCCTGCACGATGGGATATTTGATGCCAAGCATTTCGGTTACACTGGTTTTCATACGCTGTCCTCGGGTGATACTGGCCTTTCAGCCATACGTTTAATATTGCACATAATTGCAATTTTATAATATGTTATATGCGAAAGCTTGTCACATTAAATTTCTATGTATAAAATTTTAATGTGACAAGCTAATGCGGAAAATCAAAAAATAGGGGGATAAATAACCGGAAATGACATTAAAAAGATTTAAATATTATCCAGCAAACTGCCCTCATGCAATTTACGTAACATATCCTCAATCTCTTTACGGGCCTGACCACGCGTTGCACCCGCAACAAAAGTCAAATAACAAAATAACGTATGATTTACAAAATCTTCATCCGTAATCCGACCCTGACACCAGTCATTAATAATGCCATACTCCAAACGAATGATATCATGAGCCAACTGCTCTCCATTCACCCAGGGCTGCAGTTGTTTTTTACTTTTCAGCCTGCTGATCCATTGCATGCTGAATTCAAACCCCAGCATATGCAAAGCTTCCCATATATCTGAATTAACTTCTGGGCTAAAATATATCGCCATAAGCGCCCGAATATAATTACGGATTTTTAAATTTCGTCCAAAAATCCAAGCCATGCGCTCGACAATACGGTACATACTGTCATCCGGGGCCTTATAAGGGATTTTTTCAACATAAACTTCGAAATATTCATTAATAGCGGCTGATATGATCAGCTCTTTACTTTGAAAGGCATTATAAAGTGTCCGTTTTGCCACCCCTGCACGGACGCATAACTCACCCATGCTAAACTCACTAAGGCCTTTTTCGGAAATAATCTTGCGGGCTTCTTCGAGTATTCTTCTGCGCCGATCACGAATTGCAGGGCTACTGTAATTTACTGGTCTGTCCCCCCTCTCCTTACCCATGGCAATACCATTTTTTTGTAGATAATTTTAACATTTCTCAACACCCTTAAAATTCTATAAATCTATATAACACCGACATTAGCATAGAGTATTAGGCAGCACCATAGCCCATTTAACCTTGTGCTTTAAATGACAAATACTTTCTACTCTATTTTACCTTAGCCATTATTTATCCCCTGTTACGCTCCCTTTACATCCTTAAATTTATAATTTCAATCTTGCATCTACATGCTAAGTACGATAAAAGATAACGCAAGCACCAAATTTAACCTATGTTGCATTTTTAAGTATTCTAAAAAAGCCGCCAGAAAAGGATTATTTTTCCTATGACCAATTCCAAATGTGTCGAAACCGATAACTTCCGTACCGAGGTTCGTCGCTGGCTTGCTGAAAATTTTCCGACTTCGTTAAAAGGCAAAAATCCGCTCACTTTTCAAACCCACCCTGAAATTGCTCAGGGAAATGCGGACTATAAAAATTGGTGCGCGCGCATTAATATGCAGAAATGGGGACAACCGACCTGGCCAGAACAATATGGCGGCGGTGACCTCTCCACAGAACAAGCTGCAATATTACAAGAAGAAATGATCCAGATTGGGGCTTTTAATCCCGTCGTTGGTAATGGCCCGATGATGCTAGGCCCGACGTTGCTTGAATATGGAACGGAAATATTATTCTTTTGCTT
>JAESRB010000184.1 GCA_016764855.1 Emcibacter sp. | reverse complement strand
GCATGGCATTCAACTGCTGGCTTTTAGCCTGCTGCTGCGCCCGAAGGGCCAACATCTGATTGGTCACTTGCCCGACCTGCAATGACCCGACAGAATTCTGGGATTCCTGTACCAACCTTTCCCATAGCGGTTCGTCAGCTTTGAGGCTTTCAATAATGCCTGCCTGTGTTTTAAGGCTATTCTGGAATCCCATACGGGATTCCTTCCAGCGAGCTAAGGCGTCCTTGACATATTGATCATGGGTAAGTGCCGCATTATAGATTTCCGGGTAGAGCTTGAGGTAATCCGCTTCAATGCTGGAGATTTTCAGGGTCAGGCCTTTGGCATCCTGAAGGATCAAATGCATTTGCGACAAGGTGGTTTGCAACTGCGGGACACTGTCATACCCCAACCCTTTCAGGTTCTTCGACATATTCTCCAGCATACGCACTTCATTCTTGAGGCTGTTGACCTGATTATTAATCATCGCCAATGTGCGCGACGCCGTCAGGATATTTTGGCCAAAGTTTTGAGGGTCAAACACAATGCCAAAACCCAGCAAGGCATGAGCCTGTTGAAAGGGTAGAATAAGAGAAAGAACAACTGTTAGGGTGAGAATATATTTACGCATAAGCTTCTTCCTTTGCTTTTGTAATGAGATCCACTGCCCAGTCCATGCCTTGTGCCCGCAACCAGTGGGCGGCAAATTCCGATTTAGGATGGCGTGACAAAATCTCGGTGATATGTTTCTGATCTTCAGGGGATGAAGCGGCCACAATGCTGAGCGCCAACGGCCCAAGCCCGAGCTCAAACAGTCTGTTACCCATGGGACTTTGCAGGTAATAATCTCGTTTGGGCAGGCTATGAGCAATCAAATGGATTTGTTGATCACTCAGGCCAAAAGCCGCATAAATACTCCGGATGTTTGGTTCTTCTGCCCGCACATTGGGCAGGAAGATGCGGCTTGGGCAGCTTTCAATTAAAGCCGGTGCAATGGCGCTGCCTGCAATATCGGCCAGAGACTGGGTGGCAAAAATCACAGAGACATTTTTCTTGCGCAGCACCTTCAGCCATTCCCGTATTTTACCCGCAAAAGCGGGCGTATCCAGAAACAGCCATGCTTCATCCAATATGAGTAAAGTGGGTCTTCCCTCGAACCGTTCTTCTAATCGTTTGAACAGATAAGTAAGTACGGGTAGCACCGCCCCCGGTTTCTCCATCAGGGCTTCCATCTCAAAGGCCTGGCAATCTGTCAAAGCCAGATGGTCCGCGTCACCGTCAAGCAACCCGCCATACGGCCCTTCCAGGGTGTAGGGCTTGAGGGCTTCTTTAATGTTCGGGTTTTGTAATAATAAACTGAGCCCTGTCAGGGTACGTTCGACCTCCGGCGCAGAAGACAGATTATCCAAAGCCTGCCACAGTTCTTCTCTGGTCTGGGGCGTAATCGGGAAGCCCTGTTCACTCAATATCCCCTGCAACCAGTCCTGCGCCCAGATGCGATAAGCTTCATCGTCAATTCTGAACAGGGGTTGGAAGGATAGGTCATCGCTTTGGCCAAGGTCATTAAAGTCACCACCCATGGCGAGAATAGCCGCACGGCTGGATGCACCCTTATCAAAGATAAAGATTTGAGCCTCTTCGTACCGCCGAAACTGCACCATCAGGAAAGACAGGAATACCGACTTGCCTGCCCCCGTTGGCCCTAACACCATCATATGACCTACGTCACCCACATGATGGACAAAACGAAACGGTGTTGTACTCGCCGTTTGGCAGATCATCAAAGGCGGGGCTCCCAGATGTTGGTTCTCTTCTGGCCCCGCCCAGAGATCACCGACGGGCAGCATATGAGCAAGGTTCAATGTGGAAACCAGAGAATGCCGCAAGTTGGCATAAACATGGGCGGGGATCATGCCAAGCCATGCTTCAACCGCATTCACCGTTTCACGGATGGTAACAAAACCGGTGCCATTGATCACCTGTTCCACAGCCTTGATCTTGGCTTCAGCAATTTCAGGGTCACTGTCTTTGACCTGAATGGTCAAGGTAACATAGCCAAACGCCACATCATCGCTACCCAGTTCCTGTAAGGCCACGTCCACATCAAGGCTTTTGTTTTCAGCGTCCGTATCCACAAGCACCGATTGCTCATTGGTCATCACTTCTTTTAAAATTGATCCAATGCCTTTCCGCTTGGCAAACCAAAGACGGCGGTATTTTGTGAGTTCCTTGGTCGCCGCTACCTTATCCAGACAGAGGAAACGGCTCATATAGCGATACTCAAATCCAAGACTGTTTAAGCCCTGCAAAATTCCAGGCACTGTCACACCGGGAAAACCTGTGATAGTCACAAGCTTGATATGCTGATCTCCCAACATCGGACTTAATCCACCGAGTAATGGTTCATCCGTAAGCAAACCGTCCAGATAGAAAGGTGTGTCTGGTAATTTTACCGGATGGTGGCTGTTTGAGATTGTGCCGTGCAAATAAGTCAGCAACTCACCCTGCTGTAAAATCACCACTTCGGGCAGAATCTCTGTGAGCAAACCTATGGCTTTATCTGTCTGGGCGATAAATTGATCCAAAATCCTATTATGTGACTTTTTATCTTCTGTTCCCTGTTCTAAGAAGAGCTGACTGAAGCCTTGCGTCCTATCTTCTGGCGGCAACCAGAACAGGCTGAGGGTGGTGATATTTTCAAAATGATCTCCCCCTTCAAACTGCGCTCTGCGTTCTTCTTCGATGAGCGCACTGACGGGATCAGCAAAATCTGAGTTGAGATAATCCGTCACGGGAATTCGCTCACTGTCAAAAAACATGGCCCAGCCTGAACCAAACCGGCGCAGCATATCATTCAGGCGGGCATGAAGGGCGACGAGGCTCCCTGCCCCACTGCTTTCCAGATCAGGGCCGCGCAATCTGATACAGCGCATAAAGCCGCCGTCTTTGTTCAGAATTACAGAAGAGGTAACAAGCCCCGCCCAGGGGATATGATCCTGCAGACGTTTGGACTTCGATTGATATTCGTTTAAGTGAAACATGACTAAATTCCCAGATAGTTTTTATGTTGAAGATGCTTGAGACCCACTTCCATAAAGTCAGGATCTTTGGCGGTGAGAAAAACGGCAATGCTCTGGCAGGTGATCCAGATAATGATGCCGACCAACCATAATTGCAGGCCGAGGCCAATCGCCGCTGACAATGTGCCAATGACGATGGTCACTGAACGGCTCGCCCCTGCCATAAGCAGGGGCTCCGTCAATGCACGGTGAAGGGGGATTTCAAATCCGGGGACG
>JAESRB010000183.1 GCA_016764855.1 Emcibacter sp. | reverse complement strand
TAGATAAACCCTATGGCGATAACAAAGTCCGACGAAGGCGGTCGACAAGTTCAGGACAGTGGTGACAGCAAACCCTTTTTACGCCTCGCGCTAGGGCGCAAATCCAAAACAGATTTGGCGGTGCGGGTAATTGGCTGGAGATCTGGCGACGGGCCGGAATTCTTTCGCTTCTACAATGGCAAAATTCCTGAACTCCTTTTGGGCAATACGATAACGCAACAGGCCGATGAATGCCCTCTTCCCTCAACACCGCGCGAAGCGCCAATCGATCTTGGCTTCGACAGCTTCGAGGGACTATCCCTCATCAAGGATGGTTCAGATTGGAGGTTACTGGTCGAAGCCCGCGCGGATGAGGCAATTTCAAAACTCTTTGGCGGAGGTGCAGTCACATTCAAGATCGGAAAAATACAACCAGCCGAGGATGGAGATAGCGTTCAGCTGGAAACCAGCGTTGCAATCAAGATAAGCAAAACTGTCACTGTATCCGGCACAATCAATTTTAGCTTCAATCTCACCGATCTGTCGGTTCGGATCGAAGAAGGCGTATCGCTGGGACTGGATATCGAGTTTAAGAACGATGTGCCGCAATGGGCCACAACCCTCGGCCTGATTGGGGGTGGAGACAACTATCTTTTCTCTGACCCCATCACGATTTTGGATGGTCTGGAACTGACGGGCATCATCGAAAAGCCCGACGACCCAAAACTTACAAAATTCTCCATCTTCGAAGCCGCCTTGGAAGATGGGCGTTTTGTGCTTCGCGTTCCCGACAATGCAGACATCGTTCTGCGTAATGACGATGTGGGCGAAGGCCTGACTTTTCAAATCAGCGAACTTGAGATCGGACCTAGCGGGCTTGATCTGACAGCAGCTTTAGTGGCCACCAAGCTGAAATTACCGGGATTGAAAAAGGAATTTCTGCTGGAACACGCCGGGCTGCGAATTGTGGACGGCAAAATGCAGAATATCTGCATCACCGGATCGGGGCAATTACCCGAGCTCCTAAACGAAGCGCCAGTGAAAATTTCGCTGGCATTGAAACAGAACGCCGCAGGCCGCATCGTAATGAGCGATTTCGACTGCACTTTGGGCAACGGCAAGTCCTCAATCATATCCAGAGGCACCCGGTTCAAATTCGACCTGACGCAAATCACAATCGGCATAGATAATGCCAATGGGACTGCTCAACCGGTCTGGCGTTTCCTGATATCCGGGTCCATGAGTTTTGTACCCAATGGCGCGGAATTTCTTGGCGGGGCGCTGGAAAACTTGCAAAGCGCGACATTGGAGTTCGTCAACGCACCTTTGGGGGACGAATTCTTTAAACATATCGAGTTTTCAGTGGCTTTGGTCAAACCATACAGCTTCCCGGTTTTTGGGCTGTTCGATATGGAGATCCGTTCCATCGGGTTCCACCCGGCCTTTGGGCCATTTGGAGAAAAGCCCGCAATTATCATTGGCGGCCAAGTCAAATTCGCTGATGTTGGTGATGCTGTGTCAGCCGATATCACCTTCCATAAAATGTATATCGGCTTTCCCAAACAAGGGGAGATACTGCCCCAGTTCCACTTCAAGGGTTTGCGGATCGAGATTGCAGCAAGCGGATTCAAGATTGCCGGCGAAGTTCAGCATATTGACAATGCCAAGATGAAAGGGTTTGCCGGATTTGGCACGATCATGATTCCTGGCATGCCGGAACTCACCGCTGCCTTCGCCTTCACCAAATTGCGAGCCGCCGAGACTGACAGCTGGAAGCGCGGCTGGTTCATCGCGCTGGAAGCCTCGCGGATCAGCTTTCAGATGGGCCCGCTGCCGCTATATCTGCGTCAAATCGGCTTGGGTTTTGGTTATCGCTACACCTCGGTGATCATAAAACGCTTTGAGGAAGAAGACCGGCTTGGTCCACTTGTTGCTCTTATGAAAAAGGAGGTGAACAACCACCAAACTCTTGCAAACCTCAATTCGTGGGCACCGGATGCAGAACGTGACGGAGCACGCGGACGCTGGTCAATTGGAATAGAGGCCGTATTCTCGATGACATCGGCAAATTCCGGACCGTTCACCTACGAAGAAAAAGCCGAAGAACAAATGCGCAGCTTTGTGGCGCAGATGCTAATTTTCCTACGCTCTGATCTGACTTTCCTTGCTGCCGCCAAAGTCTGGTTCCCAATCAGCGCAGATGACTTTTTCAAAAACAAATATGATATGCGCCGCCGCCCTCTTGGGTTGGGCTTTATGATCTATTCCGCACCAAAAAAACGCCTGCTAATCCATGTCGCCAAGGGCAAAAACCCATATTTGGGACCGCCGGGAAAACCAGTGCCGGATATTGTGAAAAACGTGCTCGACCAGTCACATTTCGAGGCTACTTTCCTGTCAGAACCCGGATTACTTCATGCCGAGCTTGGCTGGCCTGACCGTTTGTTCTTTAAATTTGAGTTAGGCGGTTTAACATTGGAATGCCGGGGCGGGGTTTTGTTTCGCGCCGAACGCGGCATGCTGGTGCAGGGCATTTATTTCTCTGCCACAGGTAACGCCGATATGGGCGGCGGCCTTTCCATTGGTATTGTTGGGGTGCGCGTCAGTGCCAAGATCAATGTCAGCTTGGCCATGCGCCAGATGATAGGGATCAATCTGACAAAACCGCTACAATCGACGATCTATGCGGTGGTTGGTTTCGCGGTGACCGTGCATTTCTCCATTCATGCATGGTTCCGGCTGAACCTGCGGTTCTGCAAAATCAGCATTGATCTTTACTTCCCACTGGATTTGCAAATCACTGTGCTGGTGGAGTTAGGCTGGGCCGGGGGTACCAACCTTGGTTTCCGCATCCGCGCCACGCTGATGATTTCAATCTTTGGCCGGGGGTTACACGTCAAAGTAGCACTTGCTGTACGGCCCGATGATGTTAATCAGGCCCGTATACGGATGGAACCCTACATGCGCTCCTATATGGAACCGGGGGCAATTCCGCCCATTCCCGGATTAACCACACAAGAAAATATTCAAGGCCTTCGCCAACGCGAAAAAGCTGAACTTATTCGTTCAGATGCCCTGTTGAGTATACCGCGAGCAACCGACAGCGCACTCGAAAGCTATATGCTAGACGATAGTCCTGACACTGTTTCACCTGTCGGTATTACGCCCATGCCGCCCACAGCCAAACAGAACACGCAGCATATTGACTATGATTTTGCTCTTGCCATGTCCCGTGGTCAGACCAAAACCAGAAGTGGCGAACGGTTGTGGTTTGGCTGGATCATACCTTCCCCGAAAACTCCGGCATTTTATCCAATTCAGAATGAGGCAAACGCGACCTACGCACAACTATCCTACACGCAAAACAAACGCGCAAAAATCTATCAGCCGGTACTTGATAATAAGACCCTGCGCTGGGTACCCGCGAACGGAACAGTTTCAATGGCCGCCAATCTGGACTCTAAAACTGAGCTAAAGAACGAAGATGGCACACCCTACAGCGGAGGTTCTTTGACACTTCGTAATCAACTGGCATGGTGCCATATCCCCGTCAAGGAAAAGCACTATAGGAATGGAGACAGCGAGCCGTTCCCGCAGAATATTGCCAAAAACACACCGATAATGGCGCCTCCGGCAGAATTCGTTGGCGTGCTGCGCGACGACCGGCTGGATACCCCCGGCAGTGACGCCCAAAACCCCCGACGTCAGCTTGAACGCAACCGGCATAAATTTGATGATTTGCTCTTGGATTCCATAGGCCAACGATCGCTGGATGATACGGGCGATGCCTTTGGCGAAAAGACTAATTTTGCCGAGAAAGCAAAACGCCAATTGACCGATCAGGCGCGGGGAACCCAATCCTATCTCTTACGCGCCTTTGCTGATGATCTTAAGCGCATTATTGAAACAACCGGCCTGTCTGAAGACGGCAAACCTTTAGCAACAAGCTTTGACGGATTGGGTCGCCCAACAATTGCCGATCTTGGCCTTGTTTTCTGTGTCGTGGCCGAAGAGTGTCCCGATTGGCTGCTCTCGCCCCTCACCGCGAACCCGGCCAAGTTGAAATTTACCGAAATCCAACAAATTGATGAAAAAGACAGTAAATACAACAACAACGATCAAATCATCCGGCCGGTCATCGATTTTGAAAAGATTGACTTTGAGTTGTCACCACCCAGCCTGTCAGGGAAAACCCGGTCCCATATGGATGATGACTCATTGCATTTTGGCTGGGATCTTGACTGGGGCGTTCGCGGTCGGCCCGTTAACTCGGAAAATGAGCCCACCGATTTTACCATCGAAGATTTCCTTTTGGGATACGAGATTATCATAACCCGGGCCGGGCAACGCGAACCGGTGGACCATGTGGTCGTTGGACCAGCAGACTTACTGGTGGGGCTTACGAAGGACAAGCGCATTGAGAATAACGGCGCGGATAAGATCCGGCTCAAAGGCGCTTATCAATACAACCGCCAACTTGAGGAAATCGGCATCGACATCAGCCGTGAATTTTCAACCGAACTGAACCTGACCGCGCACATCACGCCAATCTCGCAAGATGGCACAACAGGGCAGCCCTTTTCCATTACAACCACTCATCGCCCTTCCACCCGGCCACTGCCGCCCGATGACGTGAAACTGGAACTCATGCTACGCAAAAAGGCCGCCATGAAGGACAACGGCAAAGGCAAATCGGAAAAGCTTCCCGTTGGGCTGAGCGGCCAAATCACATGGCGCGTACTGGCCTTGCCCGATTCTGCACTTGTTGCACGCACAGCACGCTGGGACTTGATCCTGCGCCCTATCGATCAACTCCCCCCCGGCGCCTACCCTGCCGAGGCGACGGACCCTGACGATGCCGTGCTCAGCGGACCCGAAGGTGTCAAATTACTGGATGGCGACCTCATTGTGGTGCTACCAGACAGTATGTTGAGCAAATCTTCACAACAAGATGTTGCCACATCAAATCAAAGCACTGAGCAAAAAGACCCTGAAACCGCAGAGCGCGATCCCGCATTATACACAATATCTGTGTCCTTGCCCCAGCCCTCGTTTAACTACGAGGTTTATGATCACAATGGCCAGCAATTACCGCAGAAAGACCCCCGTCGCGCCAAGGCTTTGAAATTCTTTAGCGGTCAAGTGTCTAATACCAAGGATGGTGCCGGATGGCATCTCTTCCTGCGCTCCTCGGCAGAACTTGCGCCAAAGGCTGGCGATACGTTTTTGGAGGACCGCGCGGTCTCTGCCTTGGTCCGCGTGCAAATGAGTTTGCGCAGCGACAAAACCGATCAGAATATTGCCACGGGCATACGTCCTTTGCAGCATTTGGAATGGGTCAAAAAACCCGTGCCTTTGGCACAGGTCGAAAAATCATGGATCGACTCGGATCAAGGCCCGCTGCATCATGCTGCCATGGAAATTGTGGATGTCGCAGGAATACCCAAATGGCGCATTTCTTATTTGCCGCGTCCCGGCACCGATCGGGTGGTAACAATCCGCTGGAGTGCGTCAACAAGCAACAAGGTACCTGTGACCGATATTGCCTCATTCCACGTGCATGAAACCCGTCTGGACTCCCTTTTGAATGCCGATGTGCCCGCAGCAACAGATCAAAAAAACCCCGTCCCACCCGATGGATTTGGCTCTGTCTGGCAAGAAATACGCGAAGTGCGCCCGGTTGACCCTGCCGACGCAGGTCGCGCAGTCAGCGATTTTGCCAAGCCTGAAACCTGGGACAGACTGCCCCCGGTGCAAGCTGCAACTATCCGCTGGCTAACGGCCCAAAAGGTACCTCAAGCCGACATGAAGGCCAAATCGCCCGGTTGGTATTCCTGGGCAGATAGCGAACTGGCCTGGGTTCCGGCAAACCGACGCTTTGCCGACGATCTGGCCAAAATTAACGATGCACTGACCCAACCTCCGCAAGAGTATGTTTTGGTCAGTCACAGCAGTGACAAACCTAGCGCATTGATGATCTCTTTGTCAGCTCGCTACGAGCTGGGTGCGTATTATGCTCGGCGCAAATTGCATCCTTGGATGCAGATCGTCATTGGAACGCTGGCGATGTCTGGCCTCCCCCAGCATGCCGACAACACCGGAAATGAATACGCACGTTTCGAAATCGAAATATCTCAACCAAAATCCCCTCCTAGAAAAAACGACGGCACCCTGCCGGACCTCGCCGAGTGGATGCAGGGCGACAGTGCCGAAGCTGATCCTTTGGGGTGGGCAGCTTTGGCCAAGATGGGTTTGGCCACAGGTATCTCTCTGCGCGATCCATGGACTGGCGATTATCTGCCTCAATCCGAGGTCCGTGATTTTTTAAATAACGCCATCAAACAAACGTATAAGGATGTAGCCTATGCAGAGGCAATTCTGCGCGTTGACAGTGATATCAAGATCGAAATCGAGATCGAGAACAAGTCCAACCCGAACATCAACGATAGTGTAATCTTGTCCGGCCATGGCACAAAAGCGGAGATGTTGAACCCTGACCCTGATTTCTTGTCGCTTGATGTGCCATTGCAAGCAGCATGGGCAGTGCAAGCCCAACCGGGTAAAACAGATCACGATTCATTACGCGCACTGTCAATGCTGCAATTGAGCCTGCGCCCCTACGCCATCGAAATGACCCCGCGCTCATCCCTTGAACTTGGATCTGATGCGGAAAAATTCGCATCACCGGACGAAGCAAACTATCTTACGGTGGAGTTTGACCCGAAAGACAAGTCCGCCCCCAAAAATGAGCCCAACCCCAAAAACGAACCCGGTCTGGAAGAAGATGATTTGCTGCCAGATGCTGATTTGCAGATTTTGAATTTTGGCCATGTAAAAGGGGATGGCAACAAATCTACACTCATGCACTACAAGAAGACCGCCAAGGAAAACCCGAAGCTAGACTCGCTTGTGAATGCGGGAGATCGAATAATCATTTGTCACCGCCATTGGTCTGACGACCCCTCGACCAGCGCAGATTGGGTCTTCCGCAAACTATTTGGCAAGGCTTACCATGAAGATGCAGAAACCGATTTTGGATATTTTGGTAAAATCGGCATGAAATTCGAACTGTACAAAGGCCTCTCAAAAGAACCGTTATTCCTTTTGAAGAACGCCAATCAGGACGATTTACGCAAAAGTCCGTGGGGACGGTTCTCATCCAAAATTTTCTGGACACAGTATTTCTTTGCACCTCGCGGGCCTGATGAGAATGGCAAAAATCCCGATAAACACGCGCCATTTTTGAACATCGATGGAAAAGAAGTAGACACGACACACCTGATGTTTGACCGCTTTATGACGCATCTGACCACTGCCTTTGCAGGCGAAGGGGGCAATGAGGAGCCAGCAGCACCGGACCAAAGTGCCGAAGCCCTGCGCCGCAAGGCCTATGAAAAATCGACAGATCTTGTTGAGGCCTACATCCTTTGGGCGGACCGCTTTTTTTCCAGTGGCCCGGCAATCAAACGCAAGTCTCCGGAAACCGGTTCAATCATTCACACGGGCCAGAGCCCTGTGCATCTCACCACCGTCTGGCCTCAGCGCGAAACACCGGTACGCATGGCACCAGATGCCATGGGCAGGATGCAAATCACGCATTACATCAACGAAGACTGGGCCTCGGCCCGAAGCTACGCTATCTCGCGCCGCCATCGCTGGGACGATTTTTTCACCCCCGAAGACCCGGTAGTCTTCCCCAAGCTCGATGGCAAATCCGGTCGAACCGATATTGCTATTCCGCGCCGCCGCGCCTTACAACCGGCCAAGCTGATCGGCCTGCGGATTATCCAGTCGCAAAGCGGCCAGCCATTCCACGAAATCACCTTGTCAGAACCTTCTGATCTAACCCTGTCGAAATCGAACGTAACCCTCGCCCGCAAACTCGAATTCGAAGCTTTGCTACGCCAGTTTCGCTTGAGTTTCCGGCATACCAAATGGGCCACTCAACTGGGTATAACCGATGCCCGTTTCCCGACAGGTAAGGATGAGGATGATACGGATGTTCCAGATATAGCGGTCGAAGACGCAGCTAGTGATTACCTTGCTGATACACCGCGTGCGCGACTGGGAGCTATCCGTTATCAAACCCCTGCAGAGCCGTATTATTATGATCAGGAAATGTGGCACCTTACGACAGCCACCCACGTACGATCGTCTGAAAGCCAAATCATCTTGCCCCCTCCCCCCGCTGTAGCCCCGCAACCTGTGGCAGGCATGGGCGATGCCATGAAGTCATTTGATGTGAAATGGAAGGACATAGATCTGCCTTCCCAAAGCTTTCTCAGCAATAACGCAGACAAGATCAAAACCACGGCCCTCAGTGACAATCTTCAGGATTTCCTGCAACCGCAGGCGCAAAAATTCACCTTGCGCATGCCACGCCTTCTGGAAGCATTGCCTGAAGCCTCACACCAAGGATACCAAAGTGCCGAGATAGAAGAGAAAAGCTTTGGTCGCATACCTGACCCATCTGCGCGTCTTGAGATTGTCGATTCTGGTAACGGCATGCGGACAACCATCGCAACACTGGTCACAATCATTGCCCCGAATGGCGGCCCCCAAGAGCCGCTTGAATTGCTGACAGCCTCTAACCGCCACGCAG
>JAESRB010000182.1 GCA_016764855.1 Emcibacter sp. | reverse complement strand
ATTAGCCATAAACCATACATCCCTGCGAAGGCCTACAGATGATAACAATCGCTCCCGTTGGCCTTACCATCCACTATGGCAGAGCCTTCTCAGTGCCATTGATCAAGAACCCCAAGTCGGCCTGATTGAAACCTTGGAAACAGGCAAGAGTTTGAATTATAGCCTTAATCATCAATTGAAATCCCTATATGGCGATTTAAAAGGCCTTGGCGGATTAATGAGTGTAATGCGGTGTAAAAATGAACCGCTTAGTTTGGAGCATATTATTGAAATGTTGCCTGCCCTATTACATAAAATACACCATCCCATACTCTGGACCAATGACGTACAGAAACGCATTGATAAGCGGAGAATGGGTCAATGAGGAAAAGATCACCATTACCTTACGTTACATACGTAAAGGGAGAAAATGATAATGCCCCGATATCAAACAGGAATATTCAGGTCATTTGCAATTTTCCTGAAAGCATGGGCATAATCTCTGGTGAGGCGGAACTCATGGCACGATACCTAGGGGATATTCTTCCTAAAATAGCGAATGATAACCAGTTAAAAAAATAAAAAGGGGACGATCTATATGGGAAAACGGGTTGCTGTATATGTGCGGGTTTCTACGGCTCGGCAGGCTACAAATGACATTTCAATACCGGACCAGATTAATCAGGCAAAAGCATATTGTCAGAAAAAAGGTTGGGAGATTATACGTACCTACGTAGAAGCCGGGGCGAGTGCCAGAAGTGACAAAAGACCCGTCTTTCAGAAAATGATCCATGAAGCCTGTATTGATTCTTCCCCTTATGACATTGTGCTGGTGCATAGCCTGTCCCGGTTCTTTCGTGATCCGGTTGATCAAGGGCTCTATAAACGTCAACTTGAAGAACATGATGTTTTGCTGAAGTCCATTACGCAACATTTTGGCGATGGTCCCCAAGCGAACCTGATCCAGACGGTCATTGCAGCCTGTGATGCTCATAACTCAGCGGAAACGGCCAAACATGTCAGTCGGGCAATGATTGAAAATGCGAAGCAGGGTTTTTGGAATGGATCGCGGCCACCTCTGGGATATTGTACGTATGTAGCAGAACAGAGAGGCGAGAAAGCTAAAAAGAAATTGGCTATCGACCCCAAAGGGGCTGAGCTCGTGCAACTGATCTTTAAACTTTACCTTCAAGGGAATGACCACTCTGGCCCGATGGGGATTAAATTGATTGTTGAATATCTCAATCAAAGGAACTTCACCACCCAAACAGGCAAAGCATTTTATACCAGTACGGTTTACGATATTCTACGGCGTACATCTTACATGGGTATGCATTACTTTAATAAAACAGATAGCCGGACCAGAAAGATCAAACCACGTGAGGAATGGGTATTAATGGAAACGCCTGTTATTATTACGCCTGAAATATTTGAGACTGTACAAAAGACTTTAAAAGCGCGTAGCCCTAAAATAGTAGCGCCTAGAACGGTCAACAACCCTGTTCTTCTTTCCAATATTGCTCATTGTAACACTTGTGGTAGTCGCCTCATGCTGACAACAGGCAAGAGCGGGAAATACCGCTATTATTCCTGTGCGAATAAACATTTAAAAGGCCAATCTGCCTGTGACAAACCAACACGTATCCCAGAGGGCAAATTAAATAACATAGTTACGGATGCCGTAGTTGACAAAATCCTAGAACGAGATCGCTTAAAAGGCTTATTCAAAGAAACGCTCAAAATTGCGTCCAATAACAATCAAGACGCTCTTACAGATTTAAAGCTGTTACGTAGGGAATTAAGAGACGTTGATGGCAAAGTATCAAAACTGTTTGAGGCTCTAACTGATGGCATTGTTTCTGACAGCAAGGGTTTTAGAGATCATCATAGCAAGTTGGAGGCCCGAAGGGATGAACTCACAAGATTGATATCCCTAAAAGAGAGAGTTCTTTGCCTTCCTGTCACCCGTATTTCTGACAAACAGATTGATCGTTTTTCAACAACGTTACAGGATATGCTGAGAAATGGCCCCAAAGAGTTCCGCAAAGAATATATGAAACTGATTGTAAGTCATGTAGACGTTGGCGAAAAGCAGATCAAAATAACTGGTTCAAAGACCGCTTTGGCGAGTGCTGTTCAAGCAAATAAGTCTTTAAATTTGGAAGTTCCCAGTTTTGACCGGAAGTGGTGCGCCCGACAGGATTCGAACCTGTGGCCTACGGATTAGAAGTCTTAGTGAATAGTTTTCCACCACAACCCAATATCCACCAATGCCATTGATTTTAAACAGTTTTAATATTTTATTCATCTCATTATTACCCATTGATTCTCATCATAATTGTAGCTAGACTGTAGCTAGAACATTTTTAGCTACACTTTGAGGTAATGAATATGGCAACACGAAAACTACACATTACCAAAACCATTGTTGATCAATTGCTCACAGGTGATACAGCTTGGGATACTGAACTATCTGGCTTTGGAATCCGTTGCCAGAAAAAGGCGAAAGTCTATGTTGTTAAAAAATTCTATGACTGCAAGCAACACTGGTTCAGCATTGGTAAACCATCAGAGGGAATGACCGTTGCGACTGCCCGTAAAAAGGCCGAAATTATATTGGGGCAAATTGCTGACGGTAAAGACCCCGCCTTTATCAGAGAAGCCAAAAAGAACCGGCCAAACATGAAAGAATTATGCGAACGGTTTCTTTCTGATTATGCAAAGGAACATAAAAAGCCATCCAGTATTTATATGGATGAAAGCAATATTCGAAATCATATACTCCCCCTACTTGGCAAGAAATTTGTGGCAGATGTCACCCTTACAGATATTGATCAATTTAAACGCGCCATAAAGGATGGGAAAACATCCCGCCCCATGCCTGATAACGGCAAGGGAGGAAAGGCCATAACAGGCGGAACAGGCGCGGCGAATAGATGCCTTGCACTACTGTCAAAGGCATTTAATCTTTCTATCCAGTGGGGATGGCGTGAAACAAACCCTGTACAGCATGTTCAAAAATATAAAGAAAAGAAAATTGAACGGTTCTTGTCTGAATATGAATTTATGAAATTGGCAGAGGCCATTAATACAGCCAAACAAAGGGACGAAGCAAACCCCTATGCAATTGCAGCTATAAGGCTATTGATTTTTACAGGGGCAAGACGCAGCGAGATTCTAACTTTGCGGTGGGACGCTGTGAATTTTGAACTTAATCAAATCTTACTGGCCGATTCAAAAACAGGCGCAAAACAAATATTTCTCAATCCTCCTGCCTTAGAATTACTTTCCAACCTCCCCAGGCAGAAAAATAACCCCTATGTCATTTGCGGATTAAAAGAAGCGTCCCATTTATTTGACGTAAACCGCACATGGAAACATATTCGCGAATTTGCAACGCTTAGCATATGGTTAGAGCAAGAGGACGTACAAGAACACATAAAGGCTAACAACCACACGCCTGAGAACACCACCTTCAAACAAGTTAAATTATTAACCCGAAAAGAAAAGATAGAACTCCCCAAGGGATTATTAGATTTACGCCTTCACGACCTACGCCACAGCTTCGCAAGCATTGCCGTTGGTGGTGGTATGTCACTACCCATGATAGGCAAGTTATTAGGCCACACACAAACAGCCACCACCGCCCGATATGCCCATTTAGCAGATAATCCCCTTAAAGAAGCCAATGACGCTATAGGGCGGCGATTGCAAGGGCTCATGGAGCAACATCGTGGCGTAACTCTAGTTAAACTGGAGAATAAAAATGAAATATGATTCTAAAAACAGTAAATACACATGGGCTGGCACTCATCTTGAACCCGCAAATAAAAAGACTAAGCTCTTTGACAATGCGTTACCAGAGAATTTTTGTATAAAAATCGACAGTATAGACGTGGATAAAAGCTCAATAAACATCTCACTTCTTAACGATGATGAATCGCCTTCATTCTCAGCCTACTCCTACCTTAGAGATAATGTACGCGACACGCTAACAAACAAGACCAATATTCCGGAAGAATTAGTACGTGATGCCTATATAGGCACTTATAAAAGGGATGAAGAACTGGCTTTCTTGCTACGATTTTATATTGAAGATATCAGGAGAAATGAAAAAACTGGAAAAGGCCCCAATGTAACAAAATCGATAACACGTTCAGAAATTGGTTATATTGCTAGCGAAATACTTGAAGCAAGAATAGGCGAAGATCAGCCGCAAATAATATTATTACTTAGAGCGTTATTAAATTTAGACAAGGCACAACAAAAAATAGAAGCAACAACTTCCTACAACGCAAGGAAAAACAAAGCATTTAAATTAAAAGTAGCGCTTCCAGAACTAAGTATTCAAAAAATTTCTGAAATTATTGAGGTAGATCGGTCAACTGTCTCTAAGTGGTTTTCTGCTGATGATGCAAAAAACCTAATGCATCAAACGAGGCACAACCCTACGCGAATTTACATATATTGGACAAAAAATAAAAACCTTAACCTTAAAGAAATTGCTTTAAATCTGGGAATAGATATTGATTATCTGAATGAATTAAAAAACAACAAACACCATAAAACTAGGTGGAAGCTCCACTTACATGGGAATAATCAAAATGATTTAGGAATATTTTGATATTATTCCCAACACACGGTAACCGTGAATACAGAAGTATTAGATCACGTTTATTAATCATCATATCCTTTATGCACTGACATTCAAACAACAGCGCAAAGGATTATGATTACATGGCTACCCAAGACAATCTATATACAGAACAACAGGCCGCCGAATATATTGGCGGAACAGAAACCCCTATTCCATTAGGAACAATGAGACGATGGCGGATAGAAGGTAAGTTTTTAAAATTTCTTCGCATTGGCGCAAAAGCCGTTCGGTATCGCAAGACAGACTTAGACGCTTATTTAGATAGCTGTTCTCGCACTTCCACAACAGATCAAGGGAGTGCAAACGATGACTAATCAAAAAGAAAACCTCAGTGCTAGTAACACCGAGGCTTCTATAAATCACATACCGTCACAGCATGTTAAAAATGAGCATAACCCTATTCCCGACAACATTCAAGATACAGAGTTATTGCAGAACTACGCACGCACACGCGGGGAAAGTACGAACGTAGAAACCCCGCATAAAAACACAGGCAAAAATCCGAATGAAATTTTCATTAAAGAGTTGGCAGCCCTAGGACACTACAAAAAACCCTTATTGAAAGTAATTCGGGAAAATTGCCTAGATTGTTGCTGCCACCAATCCTTAGAGGTTCGGCTATGTACTAGCGAAGATTGCAGCCTTTGGCCCTATCGCATGGGAACCAACCCTTTTCGACAGACAATCCCTATCTCTGAAAAGCAAAAAACCGCCCTCAAAAACGGAAGGGCAAGCAATGAGTAAATTATTCGTCAAATACAGGCTCCCCAACAACAAAGTCCTATTGTCCAAGGGGCGAGACGCATGGGCATTGTTAGAATTAGACAAAGCAGATCGAAAAGGCTGCACCCCAATTGATAACCCTGCCCCGCGGTGGAGCGCCTATATCCACAACCTTAGAAAATGCGGGCTTCCCATCGAAACAATACATGAACCCCATAAAGGAGACTTTGCAGGAACCCACGCAAGATATGTATTGAGAACAAAGATTGACATAATATCAATTGATGGCGAGGAAAGGTAAGAATCAAGGCGGTGGCAACCCCACCGCTTTTTTCTAAATCAAACTATGGCAAAAGTTAATTCCCAAGGGCGGAGCAAGAATACAGATAGTTTTGTTGCGCTCCCCCGATACCTAATTAAAAGTGTGGCCTATATCGCCCTCACACCAACCGCAAAGGCGCTCTATACACAATTTCTCTATAAATTTACGGGCAATAATAACGGTGAAATATTTATGAGCGTTCGCATGGCAGCAAAACTTATCCCATGTTCAAATAATACGGCACATAAAGCACTACTAGATTTAGTAGATAAGGGATTTATCAAAGCCAAACAAAAAGGCTCTTTCAGCTATAAGCAACGCCACGCGACAGAATGGATTATAACCTTGCATAATTATAGCGGGAATAAAGCCACGAAAGAATTTATGAAATGGCAACCGAAAGAAAAAAACACGGTATTAAAAAATGACAAATCTGTATTAAAATTTAATACGAACCTGACAAAACCTGACATTAAAAGTTCCTAACGGTATTAAAAATTGATACCATAAACGCGTAATCCAGCCCCTTGACGGTATTAATAATTGATACACTTATAATATACCACATACCCTAAGTTTACACTAAGGGAGCAGCAAGGTTCCCACAAGGATATGCAGAGGCCTTTGCTCATTAAAATTAGACAGCATATCCACAATTATCTAATTAATACGCCCACGCTCGCAGGGAAGGTTAAACAGAATACCTATTCACCTAATAAAATATTTTTTATCAACACTTTACCACCACGAATTAACTCTACCCTTACCACCTGCCCTCTCGATTGCCCAAGAAGGTTAACAAAGTCCTCCGTACCGTTTAACTTATGCTTGTTTAACCCAATAATTATATCATTTACAAAGAAATCTGCTTTAAATGCAGGGGAATTACGAACAATCAAGCTTAGTTGTATTCCGCCATTTTGCCCAATCTCTCGAGCTGTTTCGGAATTCGTATCATAAAAATTCGCCCCAAAAACAGGCTTTTTCATCTTTGCTAAATAGGCGGCAAAGACTTTATTAACTTGATATGAATATGGTATATACGTAGTTTTCGATCCATATACATTCGTCGTGGTAGACGATTTAGTAGTGCCAGAATATTTTCCATATACAGACGTACCTCCCACGACTCCAGAAGCATAACCATTTACAGTACCTCTTGTATTTGAAGTCACAGTAGAAACTGTTGGCGTGGTAAAGGGGATTGAACCTGTTACAGTCCCTGCATCTTTTGAGCCATATATGACAATTGAAGCTCTAATTTTCTCAGCATGTCCCAAAGCTAGTTTTGGATTGTGTTCGTATGCCTCAAAGTTAGAATATCCCAGCAGTAGATAACCATTCTCTTGAAGTCGCAAGATATCCATCTGTGGATTTCTCGATAGCTGTAATACTGGCTTCTTTTGAATGGGTTCAAGATTTAAATTATCGAAGGAAACTCCCTCCGTGACATCAATATAAGATGAGGAATATTTTTGTGACGCGCACGACGATATCAGAAAAATCAATGGCAAAAATAATAAACACTTCATCTAACTTCCTCTCAATACAATTTTAAATTCAAAGTAAAATTAATACGCACTAGTCCCCAAATTGGGAACAACGTATCACGTACCTATTATAGGGACAATGAAAAAAACATTATACACAGATGAACATTGCCGTTTAATACGTTGGCTTAAAGAGAATCGATTGAGCCAAAACTTGACAATGCGTGAACTAGCCAAAAAGCTAGACACACAGCACACTCTAATTGGCAAAGTAGAGCAAGGCGAACGTCGTCTTGATGTTGTGGAATATATTCGATATTGCGAAGCTTTAGAAATATCCCCAACAGAAGGAATAAACATCTTAAGAGGATAAGTAGCACCTTAGACTATAGCTAGATTGTAGCTACAGGCCGAAACTTATTTAGAGTTTTTCTGCTAAGTCATTGAAATAATTGGTGCGCCCGACAGGATTCGAACCTGTGGCCTACGGATTAGAAGTCCGTTGCTCTATCCAGCTGAGCTACGGGCGCACATGGGTAAATGGTGGGAATTATCCCCGATAGGCAAATACATCGGCGTAGGCTTTTAATTTTATCTTTCTGACCTTTGGTTCTGTCACTTCATAAGCAATGGCATTACGTTTTGCGTAGGAGACTGCCTCTGCCTTTGACGCGAACCTTAGGCTGATCTGACCATCCATATCAGATGAACTTGACCATCCCATTAACGGGTCAAGGCTTTGGCCTTTTTCCGCAATATATTCCAGAATCCATTTATGGGCATTCTTCATACCTGATTGCATGGCATTCTTTGTTGGGCAATAAATACGGGCCGTCATGGTTTTTACCTAATTATTGATCTTTATAATCATTCCCTGTCTTTTATCTCATAGAATATTTAAGGGGAAGTGAAAAATCAATTATCGGCAATAAATTTAATGAATTTTTTGCCAAACTCCTTTTTCTTTCCCTTACCAACGCCGTAAATATTACCAAATTCATCCATGCTGCCCGGTCGGCGCATGGCCATATCCACCAAACTCTTGTCAGAAAAGATAATATAAGCCGGGACAGACCGTTCTCCGGCGATCTCTTTCCGGTAACTTTTCAACGCCTGAAACAGCTCCTCGTCCTCTTCTGACATGTCCGAGAAAATTTCTTTAGCATTTTTTGCGCCCAGTGATTTCTTCAAAACCGCATCGGGGCGGTAGCGGAAGCTGTTCTTGCCTTTCAGAAGCTTCACCCCCTCCACGGAAATTTTAAGAGAGCCATAGGTCATATCCGCCGTAATGAACCCTCTGGCCATCAACTGACGGGCCACCGACTTCCATTCATTGATGCCCAGATCCTTGCCCACCCCGAAAGTGGGCAGGTCATCATGGCAAAGCTGTAAAACCCGGTCCGTACTCTTTCCCGTCAAGATATCAACAATATGGCCCACGCCAAAATTCTGGCCCGTGCGATATATGGCAGAAATGAATTTCTGGGCTGTTTCCGTGGCCTCTATGGTTTCTTTCGGATCATCACAGAGATCACAATTGCCGCATTTTTCAAATTCAATCTTATCGCCAAAATAATGCAACAAAGATGTCCGGCGACATTCCGGGGCCTCCGCATAGGCCAGCAAGGCATTCAACCGCGCATGCCCACGCCGTTTATGGTCCTCATCCGCATTTTCATCATCAATGAACATGCGGCGCATGCGAATATCATCTATGCCATATAACATATGGGCTATGGCCGGTTGTCCATCCCGTCCGGCCCGGCCAATTTCCTGATAATATGCCTCTGGTGAGGCCGGCAGGTCGGTATGAAACACAAACCGAATATCCGCTTTATCGATGCCCATACCAAAGGCGACCGTCGCAACCATAATCAAATCCGACTCCGCCATGAAGCGGTTAAGGTTTTCTGCTCTCAGGCTGGAGGGCATTCCCGCATGATAGGTCAGCGCGTTATAGCCCTTCTCCACCAGTGCCTTTGTCGCTTCCTCTGTTTTCTTACGGGACAGGCAATAAACGATGCCATTTTCTTTTTCCCGGTTTTTCAGAAATCGCAGAAGTTGCTGCTTCCAGCCATTTTTAATTTCCACATTCAAACTGATATTTGGCCTGTCAAATCCTGTGAGATAGGTTTTCACATTATTTGAAAATATCTTATCGCATATCTGCTCTCTGGTCGCCTGATCTGCCGTAGCGGTCAGCGCCATGATCGGGATATTGGGGAAAAGACTATGTAATCTGGACAGCCCCTCATATTCCGGGCGGAAAGCCGCGCCCCATTGGGAGATGCAATGGGCCTCATCAATGGCAAAGAAATTAACATTCAAGCCCTGTACCGCCTCCAGCATCCGGTCCGTCATCAGTTTTTCCGGTGACAGATAGAGCAGCTTCAAAGAACCATCCCGCATTTTACGCCAGATGTCATAATTCTCTTCCGCGCTATTGCCCGAATTGATCGTTGCCGCCGCGACGCCAAATAATTTAAGCGCCTCCACCTGATTCTGCATCAAGGATATCAGCGGCGAAATCACGATCGTCAAACCATCCTGCAACAGGGCCGGGAGCTGAAAACAAAGTGACTTGCCCGCCCCCGTTGGCATCACGGCCAATATATTCTGCCCCCCCATGAAATCATCTATAATATTAGATTGTTCCCCGCGGAATTCGGCAAAGCCAAAAACATTCTTTAAGGTCTCTCTGGTCGAATATTGTTGTGGCATAGCCCCTCGCATATCTGTTTTCTGGCGGCGACTATACAACATATGATCCCGAGGGGCAGGCCTAATTTCAGCTTATTTCTGAAAATATATATCTAGCCTCTGGGCCAGACGCGGGGGAAGAGTTCTCCCGAAAAAGCCTGCCCATTCTCAAGGGTGATGGCCGGGATCGTATCCATGATTTTTTTATTCTCCAAAAAGGTTCCCGGACGACTGTCAAAGGTAACATCATCGCCCAGATAACGTAGGGCTAAGCCCCGACGTCGTCCCGTTTTTGACCGATTCCCCGAGGCATAATGTAAGGTCAGAGGATGATGAATTAAAACATCTCCCGGTTCCATTTCCCAGCTGAGAATCTCATGATTATGCCGCTCTGCCTCAATATCCGGTAATGGCTCCAACCCCGCCTTGGCATAAATATCGCCAAAACCCGTGGCATCGCCGAACACATGCGGCGCATAAAGCTTGCCCCATTTGTGCGAGCCTCTAACATAAACAACAACGCCGCTTTCTTCGTTGGCCGGATCGAATGGCACCCACACGGATATCACCTTATGACCACGCACCGGCCAATAGGATAAATCCTGATGCCAAGGCGTTGGCTCCGCCGTGTTCGGTTCCTTAACCAGCAGCTGATCATAAAAGAAGTTCAAACAGGTGGCGTCCATCACCTGTGCCGCCAGTTCCGGCAAGGGTGAGTCCTTCATAAAAGCTTTAAAAGCGGGGTCCCGCCGCCAGATGAAGAAATCACCGTAATAACGGCCGGCTTTGCCTTTGGGGGTATATTCCAACGACGCGTCACCCGGATTGCTCAGAATACGCTCAACCGCATCCCGCATGACTTCAATCCATTCCATGGGCAAGACGCCCCGGATAACATGCGCACCATTTTCCTCGTAAGCGGCAATTTCCTCGGCCGTGATCTTACGACATAATTTTTCTGGTAGTGACTTATACATTTATTTGGTCTCCCTATTCCTCAAATGAAAGGAGCATTTAACCCTTTAAATAATCTGTCGTCTATCATCCGATCAGATGACAAATATGCCTGAAGGCCTCTTCCTAATGAGATCCCCGGCCCGATTGCGCCAGACACAGGGAAAATAATTCATTTAAGCTTGAGATATTCAATTTGGCATAGGCACGGCGCATAAATGTCGCGATTGTGGGCTGCTTTAGGCCCAAATCCAGCGACACTGCTTCACGGGTCATTCCTTGCATAACACGGGCACAAACCTGAACCTCCCGCTTGCTAAGCCCATTGCCAAGGCCCACCACCAGCTTTTCCAATCGATCAATAGCGGGAATCGCCTCCGCATCCCAATCAAACGCAGAAGAGAAAGACATATGCCGTTTGACAAAAGCGGCAATCAACGTCGCCTCCTGTTGCAAATGACCTATATCTTTTTCACTAAAATACTCATTTTCCACATTGCGGTAAAAATTCAGAATGAACCATCTGCTTTTTTCATGATCAATGAGCGACAAGCGATCCAACAACCCATTGTCCTCATAAATATTCTTCCGGTAAGATGTGTTACTGATGTCCTTTGCATGCAATTGTTGCAACAAAGGAATGTTCGTGCCCTTATCCCCCTGACCAACCCATTTCAAATTGGGATCATGCTCATAATAGGTGGACGATTCATATATGTGGCTCAACTTTGATGTGATCGCGCCGTCTTCCCGGCTGGTGCCTCCAATAAAATGGGGCACAAAGTCATGATCAAAAACAAATAATGTAATATGGTCTGAATATAATATATCCGCTGTCATGCCTGTTAATTGCGGCAAGAAGTTATCTCCCCCAACAGACAACACCATTTCGGCGGTAACGTTGCTCAACGGATAACCTGTTGAGCAAGAACAGAGCCAACCAAAAATATTCTGAGAGCCCATAAAATCAACATAAGTTTTTCATAACTTTCCACCTTGAGTTTTTTCCTGATCAACGGCACTATCAAAAATTGGATAGTCATACCATAGCCCTATTCCTGATTTTTTTCTTGTTTTTATCAAACCGGAAGATGCATCATATTATAGAAAATAATATTTATCAAAGTAACCTTGATGGATAAATTACGCCAGAAAGAATACGGAAAGAATAATGATCAAAAAACCTTATTTGATGTTCATTGGAGATGTCACCACAGCACTTTATGCCAAAACAGCTTCCGGCGTAAAATACTGGCGGCCGGAACAAGCGGCGGGGCAATTCCGTTTTCCCGGCGGTGTCGATTTGGGCCTGCCCGATTACACCATGAAAGAAGCCGCCCAAGCCGGCCTTCAAACCATCCTCATTGGTGTCGCCCCCCAAGGCGGAAAATTACCCCAGGCGTGGCAGGACTTTCTGGTCGTGGGACTTGAAGTCGGTATGGATATTGCCAGCGGCCTGCATGTGCGACTGGCCGAAATCCCGGCCCTTAAAGCCGCAGCGGAAGAAAATAATCGCCAGATTGTTGATGTGCGTTTTCCAACACAGAATTTTAACGTTGGCACCGGCGCGCCAAGATCCGGGAAAAGGCTCCTCACCGTGGGCACCGATTGTGCCGTGGGCAAAATGTTTGTGACGCTTGCTCTGGAACAAGAAATGAAAAAAAGAGGCATATTGGCCAGTTTCAGAGCCACAGGACAAACCGGAATACTAATCGCCGGGTCTGGTGTCTCCGTTGATGCGGTTGTCTCTGACTTTATTTCCGGAGCCGCCGAATATCTCAGCCCGAAAAATGCCCCCGATCATTGGGACCTCATCGAAGGACAGGGTTCCCTATTCCATCCAGCCTATGCCGGAGTATCCCTTGGACTGTTACATGGCTCTCAGCCGGACGCTATCGTCGTCTGTCATCAGGCTGGGCGGGAGAATGTTTCCGGTCTGGAAGGTTACCCCTTACCTTCCCTTAAAGAATGTATTGCTTTAAACTTACAGATGGGACGCCGCACCAATCCCCGAATTACATGTGTTGGCATCGGCATCAACACCGCCTCCCTGAATGAGGCGGCGGCGCTGGACTATCTCAAAGCAGCAGAAGATGACACTGGATTGCCCTGTGTCGATCCCCTTCGAACCGGCGTTGGCGCCATCGTGGATAATATGGGTCTATAGAATTTTCAGGACATCTTCCGGTGGACGGCCGATTGCGGCTTTGCCCCCTGCAAGAACGATAGGCCGTTCAATCAGGCGGGGAAAATCGACCATGGCCTGTATCAACTGATCCCGGCTTAAATCTTCGGATGCCAGATTATTCTCGGCATATTCTGCTTCTTTGCGCCGCATCAATTCCCGTGGCTCCAATCCCAAAATGTCCAGTATTTGTCCCAGCATTTCCGCAGATGGAACATCCTTCAGATATTCAACGATGGTCGGGGTAATACCCTGTTCCTCTATCAAGGCCAATGTTTGCCGTGATTTACTGCATCTTGGGTTATGAAGAATAGTTACCGTCATTCTCTGTTCCTTAATTATGTTCGGTGATCGATGCCGACCGCATCGCGGATAGATGTAAAACCATCTTTTTTCAGGGCTTCGGCCAATTCCAGCTTAATTTTCCGAACCAACCCCGGTCCTTCAAAGACCAATGCGCTATAAAACTGAACCAAAGAAGCCCCGGCCCGGATCTTACGGTAGGCGTCCGCGCCACTTCTGATACCACCAACGCCAATCAAGGGAATTTTGCCTTCGGTCAAGCGGTACATATCAGACAAAACTTCTGTGGACATGTCCAAAAGCGGTGCCCCACTCAGCCCACCGCTCTCCCCGGAAAACGCCGAGGTCAGCTGATCCCTTAGGCCAATAGTCGTATTGCTTATGATCAGTCCATCCAGTCCATGTTTCAGAACTATCTCGGCAATATCTTTCCGTTCTTCTGCATCAAGGTCGGGCGCAATTTTAACAAATAGCGGCGGCTTACTTTCCAGATTCGTCGCCGCTTCTCGCACCGCAACCAAGCGGCCCAATAAATCATCCAATGCGGCCTTACCCTGCAGTTTACGTAAGCCAGGCGTATTGGGAGACGATATATTAATGGTAAAATAATTGGCCAGCCCCAACAATTTTGTCAGACAAGTGACATAATCCTGTATGGGATCATCGCTGTCTTTATTGGCACCAATATTGGCCCCGACAATACCGCATTTTCCCAGTCCCGCCCGTCGTGATAAATTTTTGGCATATACCGATAGGCCTAAATTATTAAACCCCATGCGGTTAATAACTGCCTGATCTTCTGTCAGACGAAAAAGGCGTGGTTTGGGATTTCCGGCTTGCGGTTTCGGGGTGACCGTACCGGTTTCCACAAATCCGAAACCTTGCGCCAACATGGCACAGGCAACTTCGGCATTCTTGTCAAAACCGGCGGCAAGACCCACGGGATTAGCAAAATCCATCCCCCACAATTGTGAAGAAAGAACCGCATCATCCCGGTGGTGATCAGAAAAAACAAAGCCACATTTCAATCCAAAGATCGCCAACCCATGTGCCCTTTCAGGCGACAGGCGAAACAATAATGACTTGGTTAAATTATAGAACCCCATTACAAAACCTCAAAAATCAACTTCATATTCACACACGGACAGATTTAACAGATTATTGTATTCAAATATAGTTACAAGCCACAAAAAACCTGCATATCATAAAAATATACATATCCTGTAACCTATAACGATAATTTGACGGGGTATCTTCCTTTGATGAACAGCGGCAAAACCCGATCTGAATTCAAATTGAATTCAAATTATTCTGCGTTATTATCTACGCTGAAAGAAGATTTGCCCAGAGCCTTCACCATTTCAAAGATTTTCTTGCGAACGGCTGGGTCCTGAATTTTATAATAAGCTCTGACAAGTTCCAATGTTTCCCGGCGGGACATTTGGCCAACTTCAAAAGTTTGCTTACCTGCTTCCGCCATTCCCATGGCTTTGCCTGTTACTTCTGCGGGCATATCATCAAAGAAAAAGGATACTGGTACATCCAAAATTTGAGACAGCTTATACAATCGGCTGGAACCGATCCGGTTAGCGCCACGTTCATACTTCTGAATTTGCTGGAAAGTTAGGCTTAGGGCTTTACCCAATTTATCCTGACTCATGCCCAGCAATGTGCGCCGCAAACGTACCCTTGAACCTACATGTACATCTACTGGTTCTGGCTTTGATTTAATCATCTTCAATCCCAACTATTTAAACACTCAATACAAACTAAAAATAACGGACCCCGGAATATTTCTCATACAGGTAGAGATCAAAACTAGAAAGGTCAAGCTTTATCTGCCTCGTAAATATTCATTGTCTCTGGAACAGAATTTTAAATCCCCAACATAATATCATAAGAACAAAAAATGACCAACCACTATTTTGAGAGTATTCTGTATACACTTCCCTTTTAACGGGAAGCCTCGATACGATAACGCCCTGCTTATTCAAACCAACCATATCAACCACCCGACCATAGGCGTCAATAACAGCTGACACCCCGGTTCCCGCAGAACGCACTATGGGCAAACCTTCCTCAATCGCACGAACACGGGTTTGCAAAAGATGCTGATAGGGACCATTGAACGATCCGTACCAAGCGTCATTGGTCACATTCAGCAACCAGTCCGGCCGATCATTCTGATCCACCACGTCACCAGAAAAGATAATTTCGTAGCAAATCAAAATACCCAACGGTGGCATTCCTTCCATATGAAGCGTCCGAAGTCCCTCCCCCCGGCTATAGGAAAAACCCTCTACTAACATCCCCAATCCCAGAAAAGACAGCGAGCCTCTTAAAATATCCGGCGTATATTCCCCAAAAGGGACAAGATGATGTTTGTCGTAAATTTCAAGAACATTGGCCTCACTATCCACCACGACAAAAGAATTCCACGCTTTGAATACCGGAGATCTCTCCACCCTTGGAAAGCCCGTCATCAGAACAGCACCCTCATTCAACATATCCGCGATCAAATAGCGGCGGGACGGTTCCGTATCCAGAAAATAGATCACCGCCGTTTCCGGCCAGATCACATGGGTTACCCCGACTT
>JAESRB010000181.1 GCA_016764855.1 Emcibacter sp. | reverse complement strand
CCCAGCCCATCATAGGTCTTGTTGTCCCCCGTGGCGGTTACGGTCAATATCTTTTTACTGACTGTCAGATCACCGGCAGCGTAGGTAATGTTATAGTTGCTGACCAAGAACCCATTGCTTCCGGTCGCTACAGAGGCAATCAGACCGCCTATATAGCTTCCCACATCGGTAAAGCCGCTAGATAAGGTCACGGCATCAATGGATTCTGTTCCAATCAACACGCTGTTGGTAAAGGCCGTTGTCCCAAGACCATCACCATAGGTAGTGGTTTGGTTATTGGCCGTAACTGTCAGTGCCGCTTTATTGACGGCCAACCCACCGTCAATATAAGTGAAGTCATAGTTGGTCGAGGTCAGGCCGGACGCCGTGATCTCATAAGACCCCGCATTGGTCGCCCCTTGTGACGTACCAGTATAACCCAGTCCCGTTTCCGTCACCACGGTAGAGGTATCGCCATTAATAAAATCATTGCTGTAAGTGATGCCCGAACCGCCAGTATAAGCCGAACCATCATAAGTCTTGCTATCGGAAGCTGCGGTAACGGTAACTGTTTTTTTATTAACCGTAAATGTCCCATCGACAGTATTGATCGTGTAATTATTGTCAGTCGCCAAAGTGCCCGCATCAGCGGTGATGGTCACGGTGCCCGCATTGGTCGTTGTTGTTACTGTTGAGCTGGCCGTACCTACGGATCCACTCAGAATTGCGCTGGTTTCACCGTTGACATATCCTGAAATGGTTTGAGTTAAGGCTGAATTACTATCCCCATAAGTTTTTGATTTATCATCAGCGGTCACGGATAATACCGCCACATCATTGATGACAAATTTGTCAGCCGTGCTCGTAACGCCACTGGCAGCAGCATTAACCGCTGTATTATACCAGCTGGTCGCATTCAAACCGTCTTTGGTAATGTCCCCGTAATTTTTGACAAAGACCAAATAACGTCCACTGGCCGCTGTAAGAGCAGACGCCCCTGCTGCATTAGTAAACGCCCCATTTGTCCGCATAATAATCGCATCACCCGTATTGGTCGCGGTGATCACATCATTCAGGGTTACAGCACCCGCATCACCCCCATTATTTGTGACCAGAACTTTACCACCTGTTACGGTTTCAAGGGTAATATCACCTGAAGTCGAATTGGTATTACCAGCCCCTGTTGACAGGGTGATTGTCGCAACCCCGGTGCCTACATCAATGGTCGTGCCGCTCGCCATAGTAATATGAGCCGCGCCAGCCGCCCGGTCGCTATCCACCACGCCATTGGCCGCTGTTTCATTAGCAATCAATGTCAGGTCGCCATTATCGGTCGTGATATTGGCATTGATCAAAATGGATCGCCCCGCCTGCAGGGTCAACGCCCCGCCATCGCCGCCGGTATTATTGGCTGTTACAACAGAAGCCACCGTCAGGTCATTGGATGCTTGAAGAATAAGGTCAGTACCAGTATTCAAGGTGGCCGTAAGCATATCTGGCGTAACCACAAGGTTTTGACCGACAGAGGTGCCAAAGGACACCGGTACGCTACCAACATTCGGCGCTATCAGAATACTGGCCCGTCCCGTTGTGCTGAAAAGTTGCTGCGGCACCATAACGGAACCATCGGCCCGTTCGATTAAGTGCTGATTACCGACGAAGTCATAATCTGAGGTAATACCCACTAAGCTGTTACTGCTAGTGACATATCCGCTAAGGCCGGTCGAACCATCGGCCCATGTTACTGCGCCAGCTCCCATGGTGGTGCCATTTTTCCACTGCTGACTTCTAACCACATAATTGCCATTGCTCAAGGCTAAAACATCCTCGCCATAATCCGTTGTTCCAATGAGGCCGACTCTGTCATTTTGTTGTGAACCGATTAGGCTGTTTGCGCTACTGATCACGCCTGAAATGCCCGTTGTGCCGTTCCCCCAAGTTACGGCTCCCACGTCATTAAGAGATGTATCATTCCAACTGTTACTAACGACCACATAGTTACCATTGGTCAAAGCAATGACACTTCTACCTCCTACATAGCTAGAGCTCCGGGCTGATGTCAGGCTATTGCTGCTGCTGACAACCCCACTGGTGCCTGTGGCACCATTGCCCCAAGTAACAGCCCCCGCATTAGCCTGAGCACCATTGTCCCAATAGTTAGAAGCAATCACATAGTTACCATTGGTTAGCGCCGTCACACCGACACTGCCCACCTTATCACCGGCGGTCGTTCCGACCAAACTGTTAGCACTACTGATGACACCGACGGTACCACCCGAACCATTGCCCCAAGTTACGGCCCCGGCATCCACAACCGCCCCATTATCCCAACTATGGCTGATGACAACATAATTACCATTGGTCAAGGCAACCACACCGCGACGAAAATTACTTGCAGCGGTTCCTACTTTATCAACGGCCGTCGCCCCCACCAGACTGTTGGAACTGCTGACGGCACCCGTCGTGCCACCTAAACCATTGCCCCAGGTTACTGCACCGAGACTATTCTCCCAATAAGGGCTAATAACGACATAGTTACCATTGGTCAAAACGATCACTTCATTACCGACATAACTGGATTGGTTTGCCCTGAACAGGCTGTTGCTGGTGGAGACCGCACCGCTAATGCCTGTCGCCCCATTCCCCCATGTCACAGCACCGGCTTTAGTGGCGGAGCCATTTTTCCAGTCATCACTATTGACCACATAGTTACCATTGGTCAGAGCTGTGACACTGCTCCCGACGTCATCATCGCTATTACTGCCCACCAGACTGTTGCTGCTGCTTACGGCACCTGTGACGCCTGTCGCCCCATTACCCCAAGTCGCCGCACCGCGACTGCTGTTCCATTCAGGACTTTTGACCACATAGTTACCATTCGTCAGAGCTATAACACCCAGGGAGCCAACTTTGTAATTGGTATTGGTTCCGACCAAACTGTTGGCACTGCTGACGGCACCGATGGTGCCGCCCAACCCATTGCCCCAAGTCACCGCACCGGCATCCACTTTTGTGCCATTGTCCCATGTTGAACTGGCAACCACGTAATTACCATTAGTCAGGGCAAAGACACCCTGGTTTCCGACAAAATCACTATTCGTAGATCCGACCAGACTGTTTGTGCTGCTGACTTCTCCGCTGATACCCGTATTGCCACTTCCCCAAGTTATAGCGCCTGTATGAGAATTGGTTCCATTTCTAAATTTAGGGCTAATAACCACATAGTTACCATTCGTCAGAACAGTAACCCCAAGCTGCCCTATATAATCACCAGCGCTTGCCCCGACCAAACTATTACTACTGGTGATCACACCCTTAACACCCGTGTTACCATCACCCCAAGTTACGGCACCTGCATCTATTATTGTACCATCATCCAAATAAGGGCTAATAACCACATAGTTTCCATTACCTACTTTTGTAACGCCCAAAAAACCAACACGATCATTGTTATGCTCCCCTACTAGGCTGTTGGTACTGCTGATCACCCCACTTAAGCCTGTGGTGCCATTGATCCATGTGGCGGCCCCCGCATCAGTAACAGCTCCATTATCCCAATATTTATTTACGAGTACAAAATTACCATTGCTCAATGCCGTGATGTCTTCGTCACCAATTTTATCGTTTGCTGAACTCCCCGTCAGACTACTGATCAAGGCATAGCTTGTACCATCATACAAATAGACGGCACCAGAATTTGTGGCAGCAAAATCATCTTCAGGATCGGTGATGACAATATTACCATTAGCTAATTCCAGCATAAGGGTGCCAAACTTACCGGCATCCGGGTTAGGGTCTGTGAAATGAAAATATTGCGTGTCAACCGCAGTCGTAACTGTCAAATTCTTCGGGTCGAGCAGTAGAGTACCCTTTTGGCCATTATCTGCCCCAGCATCAACGATGCCGTAGTAGCCGATATTACCTTTAGAGGATATCTCTACAAAGCCGCCGTTTCCGGCATTTTGGCCACCCCTTGCCTGAACCTGACCCCAAAAGTCAGTACTGCTCGTCGACCAGAAATTGACCTTGCCGCCGTGACCTGAAACACCTGCGCTGGCATTAAATATACTATGTGGCGAGACGATGATGCTGTCAGCGATGATCGCTGGATCGCTTCTCTCCCCATCAAAACCCACATTGATCTGGCCACCATGGCGCAGTCCCCTACTTGTCATCTGGGCATCGACCAGTTGTATCTTTTTAGCAGTCACCCGAATATCACCGCCATCACCGGCCATACCATTGGCACTGATCGTACCGGAATAATACATATTGCCGCCTTCTTCGGCACCACCGCGTAAACTAACCACGCCACCTTCCATTCCATCGGCGGCCACCACACTGTCAGTCGTGCCGAGCAGGCTTCCGCTGGCAGTAAGGGCGATGTCGCCCCCCTGACCATAGGCCCCTTGAGCATAAACCCCACCATAATGCATGAGATTTCGGGCAGAGACATTGACCTCACCGCCTTTGCTGCCGGTGGCGTCAAGGTAACCGCCAAGAGTAATCACATCACCCTTAATATTGATCTTGCCACCCTTTGACCATGACGCGACTTCATCAATCGCGCCTTGGGGGCCGTTAATACTATAGAGATAATTGAGTTCATCTTGATAAACCGTTTCGTCACCGCTGGCATCAAGATTACCTTCGATCAGGACATTACCGCCACTGATCACGATATCGCCGCCCTCCACGCCAGACGCATCGAGTGTTGCAGTTTGCGCAACCTTAACCGATCCGTTACCGCCGCCAAGAATAATGTTGCCGCCTTTTTTTGTGATGCTGCTAGCCCGTGCCTCACCATTCAGCGTAATCACGTCCGATACTACTTCCCGGGCGAGATCAGCTGTGATCGCAATCATACCGCCTTCGGCCAATATTTTACCTGACATGTCAACGCCTAACTTACTGTCGGCCCCCAGACCCAGCTCCGCAGCTCTCTCCCCGGTCATGGCGAACTTAATCAGGCCATCGCCGTATAAATCAAGGCTAAACGCCCGATCAGTAGCCGCCAGTGACACCCGGCCAAGGCGAGCTGTAATGATGCCATTATTGACCACATGAGGTGCTACAAACGTCGCAATACCGCTGTCCCTGATGGTGATTTGACCATTATTCACCACGCTCGCCCCGGGCGCACCCAGTTGATCAAATTGATAATTTCCCGACCAGAAGTTATCATCACTGATATTTGCGGTCGTCGCTATCAGACCGGCGACATTAACCACCGCGTTTTTGCCAAAAATAACGCCATTTCTGTTAACCAAAAACACCTTGCCTGTGGCATAGATATTGCCCATAATCTGACTGGCATTATCACCCTCAACCCGGTTTAACACCACCGAATTGGCATCATTTTGATCAAATTTAACCGTCGCATTTTCACCAACCGAGAAATCCCGCCAGTTGATAATGGCCTTGGTTGAGCTTTGGGTAATAGTCGTGATCACCCCTGACGTTGAGATGTCTGCGTGACCTCTGACGACAACGCTGCCCGTTGGGGTGACATTTTGCCCGATCTCTTGAGCGATAGAGGCATTGGTAGCGATGACAACCAATGTTGTGGCTGCCGTTGCTAATAGATGTCTTTTAAAATTACGCGTCATGACCGCCCCTTATTGCTCAATATTTTTTTGATAGTTTGAAAAGTGAACCTCAAATGCGATCTCTAGAAATCAGTCCGTACGCCAAAGAAGGCACGGGGGTTGCGATTGCCACTAATCGCCACATCCTGATCCAGAGGTAACGTAATCTCCAAATAGCCATCAATCCGGTCAAACAATCGTGCGCGTACTCCAGCACCAATCGACTGGGCAAAGGAGGTAATGTCGCTCTTGTTCAGAGATACCGTGCCCATGTCCCAAAAGACGTAAGGCTGGACAGAGGTAATTTGACTAGAGTAGTCCTTCAGTCTTTTCCGCAGCTCGACGGCCCCCAATAAACAAGTGTCACCAGAAACCTCGAAGCTGTCAAAGGCCCGGCCATATGAACCACCACCGAAGCCACATTGTTCGGAACCAACCAACGGGTCGGCACTGATCTGAGCTGAAACCCGCATGGATAAATCAAGGCCTGCCCCTAAATCACGTACCTGATATATATCTAGTTTGAAACTTGTATAGGTAAAATCGGCATCTGAGCGATTAACAGTTTCCGCTCCTGTTTTGGTTGCCGACAAGATATCCAGCCCCTTGCTGACCTGCGCCTGAAAGTAGGTTAAGGTGCCCTTGTCACTTATCCAATCATAACTGGCTCCGATCCGTAGAGAGCGAATTCGTTCATCGGACGCGGAAAAACTTAGAAGTTCACCCATGCTATCCTTAAAATCAATCCGGCTCCACAGCGATAAATTCTGTGACCGAGAGCGGAGCAACCCATGGCGCACCCCCAGTGACCAAGACCAGCTATTGGTGAAAAATTCCAGTGTCCGTAACGTCTCAATACCCGGTGCGGCATTAACCCGCGCAACCGAGCCTTCCAGAACAGTGCCTTCTGAATTCAGATTAACCCTTCCAGACAGAGCATAATAACTCATCTCATTAGAGGTTAATGTATGATTGGCGGTCGCCAAGATCCGGCCATCAAAAGGGCCAAAGCTATTATAAATCACACCCACATCAACCATCAATGGTCCCAAGGCCTTACTGCCCCGGTTATTCAATCCGGCAAAAACTTCGAAAGACGTTTTTTGAACATCTACCAACAATTTGATACCACCTACCCCCTGATCAGCTCGGTCTAGAGTCGTGGTGACGCTCAATCCCGGCGTATCATTGGCCAGCAGTAAATACCGTTCCAAAGTCGCCGAAGTCAATGGGCTTTCCGCTGCAATTTTTTGCATCTGTTTTTTCAGTCGCCCACTAACATATTTTATGTCACCGCTATAAACGATTTCATCAATATGCCCCTCAACGACAACCAATCGAATTGTGCCGGAATGGTCAATTTTCTGGGCAGGAAGGTAGGCCATAGACAAAGCATACCCTTCCTCCGCATAATGTTTGGTGATTGCATTTGCAACCGCAAACATCGTTGCTAGTGAGACTCTTTTGCCAATATGGTCTTGATAAAAAATGGAGATATCGGCCTGACTAAGCACTCTATTGCCGGTCAAATCAACGGCCTCAAGGGTGAATGTGGTTTTTTTGGCCAGATCAGGTGCCATCTGATGGCCGGGCTTTGGGACAATCACCATTTCGGTCGACAAAGCTTCTGGCGTTTTAGCAAACCGTTTATCCAATGTCCCCGGTAGAAGCTGATTGGGTATCTTCTGCTTAGTTATTTCTTGGGCAAAAACAGGTCCTAACAATGCCCCAAAAGAAAACGAAACAAAACACGATGCCACAGCAACTAAACCTAAAACTTTTATCACTCAATAAACCCTTAATGTAAAATACTATACAATAAAACCAGTAAGGCATCTTTGTTTCGAGTAAAGTGACGACCTACTATCTCCTGCTATTCACTTAGTGAGAAAATGGTTAATAAGGGGATAATTATGACAAATTTAATTGAATTTTATGCATAAAATTCGTTTATTATCATATATTTATATATTATTTCCCCATCGGTCTTTGACACATTAACTTTTCACAAAACCTATGCTGAATACGCTTTTGGTAACGGTAGTGATTAAGTTAAGATATCGGTTTTATTACTTGTTGTCACTATTCACCAACCCAGCTATGAATTCAACGAAAGGCGCAATTTCTCCATTGACACTGGCGGCTTCCAGGGCTGCCATATACTCATTACGTCGTTCAACGGGGATGACTGTCCAAGGATATGGCATCAGAAAAGCGCCCGGTAGACTGGAGTTTAGCCGACGAACCCTGCAACGCTGGCGGAAGTCGGTGAGTGGACAGGATGGCTGTATCGATGCTCTTCATTTCCCGCCAAACAAGCTGACGGATCTTGAACGGCAGCATATTATCAATATTGCCAATT
>JAESRB010000180.1 GCA_016764855.1 Emcibacter sp. | reverse complement strand
TTTAAGTGAAGACTTTAATGTTGAGGTGATTGCCGATTATTTTCGCGCGGATGATGCTTGGGGGGTTGTTCATCAATTGGGGGGAGGTCGGCCAGATATCGTAACTTTGGCCGAGACGCTTGGTAGTATTCCCAGTAATCTCCGTAATGTGGTGTCTGGAATAGACTCTAATCGTTTTGTTCGGGTTTGGGGGCTTCAGTCTACGGCAAGTTGGGATATGACAGAGGATTGGACATTAAGGTCTATAACCGCATATCGTGAAACCCGTTATACATCCCGTGATGAATTGGTTGGTAATCCCTCTCAAGCAGAATTAACACAATTAGAACAGCAGCATCAGTTTAGTGAGGAGTTGCAAGTGATGGCGAGCGGTTCGAATTGGGACTTTATTCTTGGGGGGTATTATTTCACAGAAGAAGTTGAGGGCTTTGTTCATATACCTCTGTTTTTTGCGCCGGGGGGGGACTTCGACCAGTCCGGTGTCGGTGATACCAAGGCCTATGCCGCTTTCGCTCATGGGTCTATCGAAATTGTTGATAAACTCAGTCTTGTCCTTGGGGCCCGTTATAGCCATGAGAAACGTGCATCAACGGGGGCTTTCGATGTTGTTTTTCATGTTACCCCGACGGGTGGTGAGAAGAGTTTCAACTCTTTCACGCCGAAAGCGACACTGCAATTTGAACCTAACGAGAATATGATGGTTTATGCTGGTGTTTCTAAAGGGAGCAAGAGTGGTGGGTTTACGATTGGAGTGCCCGGTCCCGGTGTGGAGCCGGAAACGCTTTGGAGTTATGAAGTCGGTTTAAAAGCAGAGTTTTTTGACCGCCGCTTGACAACTAATTTATCTGCTTTTTATTATGATTATAAAGATTTGGTTGTAACACGTGTGGTTGGTGCACAGACGCTAAACGAAAATGCGGCTGCGGCAACGATTAAAGGGATTGAAGCGGAAATTGTAGTGCGTCCTATTGATAATCTTCGTATTGATGTCACATTGGGCCTTCTTGATCCTAAGTATGATAGTTATAATACGCCAGATCCCGTACGGCCAGAGCTTGGAATTCTGGACTTATCAGGAAATCGTTTGGCGGGAACGTCAAACTATACGGCACGGATTGGAATACAATATGATGTACCCCTTGATAATGGTGCTATGATTACGTTGGATGGAGATGTCTTTTTCTCGGGTGATATGTATTTTAGTCCGTATCAACAAAAGAATGCCTATCAGGCGGCTTATGAGACATATAATGCATCCCTTACCTATCAAAGCGATAGTTTTTGGAGTGTCACGGCATGGGGACGTAACCTTTCCAATGCAATCATTATTTCTAATCAATTTGTTTCCTCAGATTTTTGGGGGTTTCCCAAATTTACTTATTTGAGAAATCCGCGGACTTACGGTGTTAATTTGCAGGTTAATTTCTAAAAGAAAGAAGTCGTATGGCTATTATTGGAATTGAAACTTTAACTTATGGTGTTGAGAGCGTTAAGCTCTCAACACAGTTTTTCGAAGATTTTGGGTTGAAATGTCACAAGAAAAATGATGGAGGTAGTGACTTTAAACTCCCAGAAGGGTCAAAAGTTCTTATCAGAGATAATCAGGACCCCTCACTGCTAAAATCTGAACTGGTTGGTTATGGGGTGCGTGAGGTAATTTGGGGGGTTGATACTGAGGAGGCGTTGGAAGATTTGGTGACAGGGCTTTCCGTAGACCGAGACGTCATGCGAGATGACGATGGTACCGCGCATTTCTTAACAGACTTTGGGATTGCTATGGGGTTGCGTATCTTTGTGAAAAAACCTGTTGTATGTGCTCCAGATCCTCTAAACGCGCCGGGGAGTGTCGGACGCCTCAATCAACATCGCAAATGGCGACAACGGGCATATCCAAAGACGATAGCACATGTTGTCTTCGCTATTCCCGAATATGAGAAAGGCTTCATTTTCATGCGTGACCGATTGAATTTTCGTCTTTCGGATACGCAGCGTGGGTTTGGTAAATATATGCGGGCTGATGGCTCTAATAGTCACCATAATATATTTCTTGTGAATGCGAACATAGACTTACCAGGTATGGATGGAAAAGTACGTTTTCACCATGCTAATTTTGGCCTTGAAGATATTGATGAGGTAATGATCGGCGCTAATCATATGACGCGTAAGGGGTGGCCGGATTCGCATTTGGGTCTGGGGCGTCACCGTATTGATTCAGCCTTGTTTTATTATTTGCCCTGTCCCGCAGGAGGGGAGGCGGAATATGGCGCCGATGCAGATTATATTGATGATTCTTGGGTTCCTCGGGATTGGATAGAACCGCTATTTGGTTATGCGCAATTTGTCCATAATTTGCCCCCCTTTCTCGCCGAACCTCCCAAGTGGGAACTTTCGTATTTAACAGAAGACGATACGGACAAGTAACCGAAGAATATTTCATAATTTAAAGTAAGGACAGCTGTATGCTGCTAAAAGAAAGCCGTGGGAAAAACCCTCTTAAGGGCTGGCAAATTGATCCTGAGACAATAACTTTGGTCGGTCATGACCTGCAAAGGCCAGAATGTATTCTTGCGGAACGTGATGGCACGCTCTGGTCTGCGGATGCCCGTGGCGGTGTGATGAAGATTAACCCCGATGGCACGCAGCAGCTTATTACGCAGACGGTGGATAATCATTTTGATATTGCGGGGAATGGAGCTCAGGACAGTCTTTTTCAGGGCACGCTGCCCAACGGTCTGGCTTTTGCCCAGAACGGGGATATTTTGATCTCAAACTTTGGGACCGATAGGTTGGAAGTCATGACCCGCGACGGTCAGACAAGGGTTCTCGCCGATACGATTGATGGTGTGCCAATGGGCAAGGTTAATTTTGTACTCAGGGATAGCAAAAACCGTATCTGGATCACCGTTTCCACCAAGGTGAACCCTTGGGATCAGGCCGTATGCTCTACGCTTGCCGATGGTTACATTGCTTTATTGGATGAGCGGGGTTTAAGAATTGTTGCCGATGGCTTTGCTTTTACCAACGAGATCCGGATGGACGCCAATGAAGAATGGCTATATGTTGCCGAAACAACAGGAAAGAGAGTGAGCAGACTTCGTGTTCAGGCGGACGGATCGTTGACAGACAGAGAGGTCTATGGACCTTCAAATTTGGGTGACGGGGTTATTGATGGTATCACATTCGATGCCTACGGTAATTTATGGGCCACAATGATCTTTGCAGACAGGATCGTTGCCATCACGCCAAGTGGAGAGGCGCTTGAGTTGCTTAACGATGGCAACCCAGAAGCGACGGCGCAGTTTGAGAAAGAATTCTCAACAGGTAATCCAGTTAGTTTCGATACTCTTATGGCGACGGGGGGACGTCTATGTCCGTGGTTGGCGAGTGTTACTTTCGGAGGAGCGGACCTGAAAACTGTTTATTTAGGGGGGTTAAAGGCGACCTCAATCCCATCTTTCACCAGCCCGGTTTCAGGTTTGCCGATGGTGCATTGGTAGTGTCTGATCGTTTAACATTTTTGGTTTTGAATAATAGTAATAAAGGACAAGTTTGTGGCTAAACTACATGTATTAACATCGGATGGTACAGAAACTATATTGAATGGTGATGTGGATACATCTGTCTTAGAAATAATGCAAGATGCGGGCAATAGTGATCTTATGGCCTTATGCGGGGGCTGTTGTTCCTGTGCGACATGCCACGTTTATGTGGATGAACAATGGTTATCGGCCGTTGGAGCGGTCAGTGAAGATGAGGGTGATTTGCTGGATAGTTCAGACCATAAGAAAAATAATTCCCGTCTGGCCTGTCAGGTAAAAATGACGGATGCGCTTGATGGCTTGCGGGTGATGATCGCGCCGGAAGACTGAGTAAAAGATTCAGATTTCATCTTATATCTTATTTTTTAGCGTATTTTAGAAGAGAACTCACATGACAGTCAGCACGGATATTCTAATTGTAGGCGCTGGGCAGGGCGGTGCGCAAGTTGCGATCAGCCTACGTCAAGGCGGCTTTGAAGGCTCCATCACCATGGTCGGTGATGAACCGGATGCACCCTACGATCGACCGCCCTTGTCAAAAGACTATCTCGCGGGAGAAAAGACCGTCGACCGACTGTCCTTACGTAAGCCTGAGTTCTGGCAGGAAAAGGCCGTTGATCTGTGTTTGGGGGCGCGGGTTGTTACGATTGATGCGGACAGTCATCAGGCAACTACCGACCAGGGAAGAACATATCATTATGGTAAGTTGATTTGGGCTGCGGGGGGCTTTGCCCGTCCTTTATCAATCCCTGGTGGAGACCACGCTGGAATACACGTCATTCGCACACGGGCTCAGGTGGATCAGTTACGGTCTGAGGCTGAAACAGCCCAGAATATTGTCATCATCGGCGGCGGCTATATTGGCTTGGAAGCGGCCGCTGTGTTGATTAAGCAGGGTAAAAAAATCACCTTGTTGGAAGCTGAAGACCGGGTTCTGGCCCGTGTCGCGGGGGCAGATATATCGGCTTTTTATGAGGCCGAACATCGCCGTCAGGGAGTTGACATTGGAACTGGTGTGGGCGTTACCCATTTAACGGGGGAGAATGGCCGGGTTAAGTCGGTTGTTTTGGCCAACGGAGATGAACTTACTGCCGACCTTGTGATTGCCGGCATCGGTCTGGTGCCCAATAAAGATGTGATGGAAGCCGCAGGGGCCAAATGTTCCAACGGGGTCGATGTGGATGATTTATGCCGCACGTCCTTGGCCGATATTTTCAGTATCGGGGACTGCGCCTGTCATAAGAATAGCTATGCCGACGGAGTGCATCTGCGGGTGGAAAGTGTGCCCAATGCGGTGGGGCAGGCGAAGGCCGTGGCTAGTGTCATATTAGGCGCGCCAAAACCCTTCACGGATGTGCCGTGGTTCTGGTCCAATCAATATGATTTAAAGCTCCAAACGGCGGGGCTTAACCATGGGTATGATGAAACCCTTCTACGGGGTGATCCTGCGAGCCGCAGTTTCAGTTTGCTTTACCTGCGTAAAGGACAGATCATTGCCGTTGATGCGGTCAATATGATTAAAGACTTTATGGCAGGAAAGAAACTTGTGGCACAGGCTATCGTCGTTGATAAAGCACAGCTGGCTGATACGGAAATACCATTGAAGTCCTTTGTTGTATAGCTGGCTAAGAAGTTATTTATGTGGTGTCCTTCCCGGAATGGTTTCGCGAATACGGTGTCTCCAGGGTGAGGTAGTATTAACTGTAGTTGCTTAAGGAGTAATAATTCAATTATTTTTTAAATAGGACGATAAATGAACATCATTGGGGAAGAATTTTTAGAGCTTAGCCGTCTTAATTTTGCATGGGAAATCCTGCGACATATTCCAGCCTATATAAAGGACTATAAGTACAATTTGAGGGTAAAAAGACACAACCTCTGTGAGTGTTGTAGTACCTCGCAACAATGGGGGTTACTTAAATTTTGTAGACCCTAACCTAGACTATAACAAGGCGAGCCCCTTCTGGCTTCCTGAACTCTGTCCGCATATTATGCATGCGGATTTGCATACAGACCAGCATCGGGTAGAGCCCTATATTCTGAACGTGAACGAACTCAATTGCCAGACTTTAACCCTCAGGAAATGCCCTAACCTGATCCATTATATGTTTCAGGACGGACGCAAATCGATCCAAGTTTGTTGTCAGGATACAGCTGGTACTTACACTGCCGATAAGCATAGTGGAGACCTATGCCTAGTATTTAAAACGGGGAATAATATTGATACAAGTGAGGAAAGGCTTGCTAAGAAGAGACTGAAATATCTTGCCAAAACGGGTTGTCTTCCCGACCACCTTTTTAAAGCCAATGTGGCGTCCTTTAAGTTTAATCGACAGTTGGAAGTGATGAAACAGGTCATTGAAAATATTGCGGATAAGAAAACTGCAGAACTCTTCTTCAAGAAAGACCGTATTATGGAAGAATGGTTGATCCCAGATAGTCATGTTAGAAACATTGTGGAATATGCCATAGAAACTGCAGAAAAGTTAATGAAGGGCGACTATCTCAAATATCTATCTGTGCCGGATTCATAGAAAAATACTTTTAAAGTTTCTTCCCCCTGCCCAGCTAAATTAAATTCCGTCACATTGTTTCTATTAACAGCTTAATAGGAGCATACATCATGACAGACACGATAGTTTCAAGAGAACATACAGATTTCCTAACCCAAACCGAGGCTGGTAAATACCTCCGTTTAAGCCCCCGAACTTTGCAAAATATGCGTGTTACAGGAGACGGTCCTGTCTACCGCAAACATGGGCGGTTGGTCTTTTATAGGTTGGAAGACCTGAAGGCTTGGTCAGAGGCAAGTAAGAAGGAAAACACCTCTGATGATCAATAATTTGACCCGTATCAAGACTATGAATGTCAAGAATCATATTAAATATTACGTTCGTTTTAGCCGACCTGTCTTCATAAAAGAACTCGCTGGGGGTCAGGCTTATGAATATTACAAGCCTAGTCAGTTGGTGGGGTACGTCCAGTGGCAGGCAGGAGAATATGGCAGCCGGATATGGCGTTTTACAATCTTTAAAACAGTAAGTCCCAAGGGTGAAAGAAAAATCCAATCCATAAACGGCATCAGGCCGGGAGTGCAGATACTTCTGGATCTAGAGGGTGCGATGAGGGTGCGCCCGGCCTTAAAAACTATTGATCAGATTGAAGCAATTGGCCTTCAGCCCGCCGATATTTCTTCAGCCTATTATGGGCACCTTCATCAGAGGATAATGGCAAAGCAGCCTGCTCATCCTTATGGAGAAGAACAGCACCAAAGCTTCTTGAAAGAACAAGGGCTGACATCATGGGGATAAAATGTATCCTGATGGTCATAGCTGGGAGCGGTATTCTATTGGCAAGTGTGTCACTGACAGAATATCCTCCAAGCATTATTTATAACCCGTCACAGAGTGCTCCCATTGGCTTTTACCTTATAGAACAGAAAGTCACTCCAGACGTGGGGGATTATATTCTCATAGGGCTGCCTAATGCTGTCAAAGAAATGGCCATAGAACGTCGATATGTGGGGCCGAACATTCCGCTATTGAAGAAGATATTTGCTACATCCGGTGATAATATTTGTAGTAAGGATGGTCAGGTTTATGTCAATGATCAGCCTGTCATTAAGGTCAAAACCCATGATCCTTCTGGCAGAATATTACCAATCTGGAATGGCTGCGGAGTATTAAAACAGGGCGAATATTTTCTACTTAATCTTCATTCAGACTATTCATTTGATAGCCGGTATTTTGGACCTGTGATGCAAAATAAGATCATTGGTGTAGCAATATATTTTTGAAGTATTTTCTTTCTGATTAGGCTGGAAAAATGGTCGGTAAGCGTCTGAATATGACACCTATTTCATGGGTTGACAGGTTCTAGATTTTCCAATTCCATGGGAGGAGTTCTTCTATTCGGTTTATAGGGTGTCCATTTTCCATTCTTTGGAAGATATCCTGAAGGTAAGTATATGGCTCGACATTATTCATTTTCGCTGTTTCGATGAAGGAAGAAATTATCGCCCATCTTTTTCCACCTTCGTCAGATCCAGCAAATAAGCTGTTTTTCCGACCCAAAGTTACAGGTCGGATCGCCCGTTCAACGCTGTTGGTATCCAGTTCAATCCTGCCATCGGTGATGAGGCGGGTGAGGGCTTTCCACCGAGATAGGGCGTATTTAAGGGCTGCAACCAGAGGAGACCTTTGATC
>JAESRB010000179.1 GCA_016764855.1 Emcibacter sp. | reverse complement strand
GTTGCTGCAAATAATTCTGTTGGCAAAGGGCTATCCAACGATCTGACACGCATTGCCGAAGGCATTCGCCAATTGCAGGAATTTCAGAGCGTACGGCCTGATCAGCTTGGCCAAATGTCTTCCAATATCCAATCGCTTCACTCCCAAATTGTAGAACTCAATTTGATGGCAAGCGATGGGTCATTCCGGGTTGATATGACACCAATACAGAATGAGCTGGAAAGCAATTTCTCTGCGCTGGGTAAACGCCTTGAGATGATGGGCCCAGTATTTTTTACCATTCAGGCCCAAATTTCAGGTCTAGAGTTTAGGCAAACGCGCCGCCGCGTGAAATTGATGTATCCCGGTGAAGTGCCGCACAAAGTACAAAACCAATTCCCACCAGCAAAGTTAACATGGCCGAACCGCCATAAGAAACCAGAGGTAATGGCACCCCAACTACAGGAACCATGCCAAGGTTCATCGCCATATTAATGAACATATATAGGAAGAATGTCACGGCAATCCCCAGGGACAACAAACGGCCGAACTGACTTCTAACACTCAGACTGGCGATAAGCGCATAGGCCAACAAGATAATATAAAGCCCTAAAAGTCCAAGCCCGCCCATCAGACCAAATTCCTCTGCAAGCACCGTAAAGATAAAATCCGTATGTTTTTCCGGCAGGAAATTGAGCTGGCTCTGGCTTCCCTGAATAAAGCCCTTGCCATAAACGCCACCGGACCCTACCGCAATCTTTGCCTGAATACTGTGATAACCTGCCCCAAGCGGGTCTCTTTCCGGGTTAAGGAATGTCAGCACTCTGTTCTGTTGATAGGGTTTCATAAACTTCCACGCCCCAAATGCCGCAGGAAGCGTGGCCATAAAACCGACCACAAAAATCCATCCCCTGACGCCACCGCAAAACAAAACAGCCGCCCCCCCCGCTATGATCAACAATGATGTTCCAAGGTCCGGTTGCAAAAGCACCAGAACAACAGGTGCCGCAATCAACAATACGGGCATAATTAACCGACTATATTGTCCGGTTTCTTCTTTCGCCAGACAATGGTAATAGCGTGCCAACGCCAAAATAAGTGAAATTCTCATCAATTCCGACGGTTGGAAATTCATAAAACCCAAATTAATCCACCGGGTGGCCCCCATTCCTGTCTGCCCCATAACGCTAACAATAATAAGCATGAATAACGATATGAAATACATAGGATAGGCCAGAAACATCCAAACCCTGATATCAACCAGTGCAATGACCACCATACCAACCATACCGATTACAAACCGAATAACTTGTTTTTTGGCCCAAGGGTCCACAGCCCCCCCTGCAACAGAATATAATAATGCAAAACCAACAGCCGCGATCATAATCACGACCACAATGATCATTAAGTTCAATTCTGACAATTTTTGGAGTAATGATTTAGTGCGCCGCCGCCCTTGCAATCTTGTCGCCATCATGCATCCTTCTCTTCATCTGGCTGCGATTTCTGACTTTCCTGAGCAAACATAAATTCCAGAACATCTTTTGCGATAGGTGCGGCCTTTGTCGCTCCGCCACCACCATGTTCCACTATTACGCTAATGGCATAGCGCGGATTCTCCAGAGGCCCAAAGCCGACAAACAAGGCATGATCTCTTTCTACCCAAGGTTTTTCATCATTTTTTCGTATCCTGACATCCCGTTCACGCTTCGTAATACGCCGCACCTGCGCCGACCCGGTTTTTCCCCCAAAAGACATATTCTTCTGTCTCATTCTCTGGGCAAAGGCAACGCCTATGGGATCATTGATCACCGCCTCCATGCCTTTCAAAATGACTTCCATATTTCGCCGCTCATAAGGGATGACCTCAGGTACAACCTCCTCCTCACCGTCCTTAGATAATAATATTTTGGGGACCACAGCTTTACCGCCATTAACCAATCGTGACGTCATGACGCAGAGTTGCAACGGCGTAACCAGAACATCCCCCTGACCAATGCCTACATTAGCCGTATCGCCCCCCTGCCAACGTACTCCGCGAGTTGCCATTTTCCATCCTTTTGACGGATTAAGGCCGTTTCTCTCACCGGGAATATCGATATGGAATTTTCTGCCAAGACCAAAACGTGCGGCCATTTCATGAATTCTATCAATCCCCACCCGTCCTGCAATTTCATAAAAATAAACATCACAGGAACCAGCAAGAGCCTGTACCATGCTGACATGCCCGTGCCCCCGGCGTTTCCAACAATATTTTGTACTATTGCCGATCTTATATTTACTGTTGCAGAATACCTTCTCATCCTTATCAATAACCCCTGCCTCCAGCGCGGCCAAGGCTACAATCATTTTAAAGGTAGAACCCGGTGGATATTCTCCCTGCACCGTCTTGTTTATTAAGGGTTTTCGGGCATCACTCAGTAAAACATCATATTTTTTCTGACTGATTCCCAAATTAAAATCATTGGGATCAAATGCTGGCGTCGAGGTCAAAGCTAATATCTCCCCCGTATGAACATCCATCACAACTACAGCGGCACTCTCATCACGCACTCGGTTTGCAGTAAATTTCTGAATAGCCAGATCAATGGTCAAATTGAGCGTATCGCCAGCAACGCTGTCATTTCTGGACAATTCCCGAATCACCCGACCCATGACGTTGACCTCAACCCTAGTATTTCCAGCCTTGCCACGAAGCCGCAGATCAAGAATGCGTTCCATTCCGTTTTTACCAATTTTAAAACCAGGCAGTTCCAAAAGCGGGTCTTCACCAATATCACTCTTATTTACCGAACTCACATACCCCACAATATGGGCCAAAATATCTTTTTCCGGATAATAACGCGTAATCCCCATATCCGGCTGAATTCCCGGCAGGTCTGGAATATTTATATTCACCCGCGCGAAGGTTTCCCAATCCAGGTTTTCGGCAACCATCACAGGCAAAAAGGCCCGCTGCCGTTTTACAGCCCTCAGAATTCTTCGTTTCTGCCGTTCCGATATGGGCAGAATCGCATTCAAAGCCTCCAGTGTTTCTTCAACATTTTCAGCCTCTTCCGGGATGATATTTACCCGGTAATCCGTCCGATTAACCGCAAGACCATACCCATTCCGGTCCAGAATTTTCCCCCGCTCGGGAGTTAACAGCCGCAGACTGATACGGTTCTTATCCGCCAAAAGTTTATACTGGTCCTGACCGACAACCTGAAGAAAATACATCCGTCCGATCAAACCGGATGTCAGGACCAACATCCCGCCGGCAATCAAACTCGCCCGGCGAGTGAATAATTTATATTTCAGATCATCAGGAGACATTACCATTTTTTACCTGCTCTCCTTCACAAGCAGATAACGAACCCAGCTCAACCCCCATGCTATGCCGGGGAAAATGGCGATAGTCAGCATAATTTGTCCAAAGATATTCCATAAGTTCTGGGCCTCCCTAATGTAAAGAGAGGCAATAATCCAATTTAACAGACCAAAAACCACGGCAACAAAAATAAACACCAACCAATTAAACAGAAATTCCCTTTCAAGGAACCGACTACCCTGACGCACAACAAAAATCCGAACCAGTATGAGCAACAACGCTGTCATGCCCAACGGACCACCGCTTAATATGTCTTGCAACACCCCCAACATAAATACCAGGCTCACTGGAATAAGATGTGGCTTGAAGATCGACCAATAATATACGCCTATCAATGATAAAAATGGAAATATATTATCAAGGAAAAAAAGCCTGTATTGAAGCAGCATTAAGAGAACAAGCACGAGAGTACTAATAAAAGGCAACGTCCCTCTTAAGCCCCTCTCCGCTTTGACTTCCACACTCGCCATTATTCCCCCCCTTTTTTAAGGTCAATATTTTTTTTCACCGCCACGGGGCTGCGGGTAATCTCATATTCTACAATACTAACATAATTCAGATTATATAATTTCGCAGAGAGTTTTATCTTGATACTTTCCGAACCTATTTCCACCACTTGTCCCACAGGTAAATCATGAGGAAAAACCATGCCATAACCAGACGTCAGGATCAGATCGCCAATGGCGACTTTCTCCCCAATTGGTAAAAAGGAAAGTTTCGGATAGGGAGAGTTGTCCCCCTCAAGAATCATATTAATCCCGCTTGAGGCCAATTTTACCGGAATACGGCTATTGATATCAGTGGCTAATAATACGCGCGAAGAAGAATTACCTACAGTGATGGTTCTGCCAACGATACCATCTTCATTAATCACCGCCTGACCTTTTTGCACCCCATCACTGGTTCCCCGGTTAATCAGGGTACTCTTAAAAAAAGGGCTTCCGCTATCTGACACCACTCTGGCCGCCGCCACAGTATTCACGCTCCCCTCACCAACGTTCAAAAGCTTTTTCAAACGTTGATTATCAATGGCCAACTGTGAATTTTTTATTTGTGCCCTTTTGAGCTGTGAATTTTCTGCACGCAACCGTTCGTTTTCTGAAAAAACAATCGCCAGCTTTTGTGTCCATTTCAGAAAACCATCCGCCACAGAAAAAGGACGAGAGGCCATATCCAGAACAGGGACAAAAACATCCGCAACGCCCGCACGAAACCCATTCACAACAGGCGGATTCTTGCTACCGAATATCAGCAGAGCAAGTGCCATCGTAATGAAGAAGCCAGAGGAAAATCTATGCCTTAACTCCTTCATATTTTAACCTCGTTCTATTTTACGCAGAAACATATCGTCCTAGTAGGAATCGAGCAGAACATGTTGCAGGATTTCATCCTCCAACGCCCGGCCTGTACCAAGAGCAACGCAAGTCAATGGCTCATCCGCAATGATCACGGAAAGCCCAGTTGCCTTGCGAATAACTTTATCCAAGTCGCGCAGAAGAGCGCCACCCCCGGTAAGAACAATCCCTTTTTCCACAATATCCGATGCTAATTCAGGAGGTGTCTGTTCAAGAGCGTTTTTAACACCTTCGACAATCGCACTTATGGGCTCGGCTAAGGCTTCTGAAATTTGCAGTTGGTCAACGACAACTACCTTAGGCACACCATTCATCAGGTCCCGGCCTTTAATTTCCATGATCTTACCAACCCCGTCTTCGGGAGGTGCCGCCGTACCAATTTCTTTTTTAATTCTTTCCGCACTTGCTTCCCCGATGAGCAAATTATGGTTGCGGCGGATATAGGCAATGATCGCCTCATCCATTTTATCGCCACCCACACGGATAGACGCCGCATAAACAATCCCACCCAAGGATATGACAGCCACCTCGCTGGTGCCGCCGCCAACATCCACAATCATTGACCCAGTGGGTTCGGTCACCGGAAGGCCAGCCCCAATGGCTGCTGCCATCGGTTCTTCGATTAAGGATACCCGGCGGGCCCCTGCTTCCAGCGCGCTGTCGCGAATGGCTTTACGCTCTACCGGGGTTGAGCCTGACGGTACACAGATCACAATATGAGGGCTGGCAAACATGCTGCGGTTATGAACTTTACGGATAAAATCCTTAATCATTTCCTCGGCTACTTCAAAGTCAGCGATAACGCCGTCCCGTAACGGGCGGATGGCTTCAATATCACCCGGTGTGCGGCCTAACATCATTTTGGCCTTTTCCCCCACGGCGATAACCTCCTTAACGCCATCCTTGTTTTTAATGGCTACCACAGAAGGTTCATTCAAAACGATGCCCCGCCCCTTTACATACACAAGGGTATTAGCCGTACCCAAATCAATTGCCATATCGGATGAAAACATCCCCAGAAGCTTTTCTAACATCAATTACCGCCTTATTATTATTAACCTGTCGTTTCTCAGGTCGTTAACCCTAATGCCTATTATCCAATTTCAGCACTACTATATGGTCACGTATATATTGTTTGTATTAACATACCATTGGGAAAGCAATTCCTTTATAGAAAAACTAAGACTTAAGTATGTTTTTTCCGTTATATTCATAAAAATCGTTAATAAAGGCAAAATATGTTCAAGTGGCTGCTAGAAAGAATATCTCGGATAATCCTGCGTTATTTACATAAACCTGTCTGGCGATATGAAACATTTTCAGTCACCAGCCCACAAATCCTGGAAAGCTATCTACAGCCTGGCGACGTCCTTTTAGTTGAAGGTAACCAACGGGTTAGTAGTATAATAAAATTCCTGACCCAATCCACTTGGTCGCATGCCACCTTATATATCGGCCCTCATGCTGCTCTCGGCCCCAATAATGAGAAACTATGCCTGATTGAAGCAGAAGTAGACGGTGGCGTCAAGGCCGTCCCCTTAAGTAAATATAGAAAATTTAACACACGCATCTGTCGCCCCATCGGCCTGAACCCACATGAGATTACGCAGGTCATTAACTATGCCATTAACAGCATCGGCCATCAATATGACATGAAAAACATCATTGATTTGGGACGTTATTTATTCCCCTACCCGCCAGTACCAGTCTTCATGCGCCGCCGCATGCTTGCGCTGGGCAGCGGGGATCCCACGCGAGCTATTTGTTCAACATTAATCGCACAGGCATTCCAGTCGGTCCATTATCCCATACTACCGGAAATCACCAAAGAATGCGTAACAACGAGCGCTGTCGGATATGTTGAAAAAGAAATATACCATATCCGACATCACAGCCTGTTCACTCCCAGAGATTTTGACCTCTCACCGTATTTTTCCGTGGTAAAACCCACATTAGAATCTGGTTTCGATCATAAATCCATCAACTGGAAAACACCGGAAAGAACTAATCAGTCATAGCTTCCGGTGCCGTTTTTTTCCGCTTTACCTGAAGCTTATTCAGCGCATTGATATAAGCCTTCACAGATGCGACTAATGTATCCACATGAGCCCCATGACCATTAACGGTTTTGCCATCTTCTTCCAGTCGTACCGTGACCTCTGCCTGCGCATCAGTCCCCCGCGTTACCGCATGGACCTGATATAATTCCAGATGAGGTTCGCCTTCGGCCAATCCCCGCAGCGCATTGAAAGAAGCATCCACCGGGCCGTTGCCCTCACTGGATACGGTAACAGGCTCTCCGTCAACATCCAGTTTGAACGTGGCTTGGCTTGGCTTATCACTATCACATATGAATGCCCAATTGACCAAGCTCATATGATCGTTATCCCGCATATTTTCATCAACAATAGCAATGATGTCATCATCATAGATCGTTTTCTTCACATCAGCTAAATCCTTAAACCGGGTAAAGGCACTCATAAATTCATTGTCACCCAGTTCATAGCCAAAATCTTTCAATTTCTCCCGAAATGCATGACGGCCGGAATGTTTACCCATTACTAATTCGGATTTCTTTAAGCCAATTGATTCAGGAGTCATAATTTCATAAGTCGCCGCATTTTTCAGCATACCGTCCTGATGGATTCCGCTTTCATGAGCAAAGGCATTGGCCCCAACGATCGCCTTATTATGCTGCACATCCAGTCCGGTTACTGAGGATACCAATTTTGACGTCTTCAGAATATTTTCCGTAATAATACCCGTATGATAAGGCATCACATCCGAGCGTGTGCGGAAAGCCATGATAATTTCTTCCAACGCCGCATTACCAGCCCGTTCACCAATACCATTTATCGTACATTCAATTTGACGTGCCCCGCCTTGTACTGCGGCAATGGAATTGGCCACAGCCAAGCCCAGATCATTATGGCAATGGGTAGAGAATATCGCTTTATCCGCATTGGGAACATTTTCTATGATATTCTGCATGATGATACGATATTCATCGGGCGTGGTATAACCCACTGTATCCGGAACATTAATGGTGGTTGCGCCGGCCTTAATGGCAACTTCTATACTGCGGTACAGAAAATCCACCTCTGTCCGGGTACCGTCCTCACAGGACCATTCCACATCATCACACAGGTTCCGGGCATAGCTGACACTATCAGCAATACGATCAATCACCTCATCCGGCGTCATTTGCAGCTTATGCTCCATATGCAAAGGACTGGTGGATATAAACGTATGAATACGAGGACGAACTGCCTTTTTCAGAGCCTCTGCCGCCCGATCAATATCTTTGTGAGATGCACGGGACAATGAACATACCGTTGTTTCTTTCAGCAATTCGGCCACTTGTGAAATAGCCTCAAAATCCCCATTTGAGGCAATGGCAAATCCGGCTTCGATCACATCCACCCCTAAATTTTCCAACGCCTCCGCAACCCGTAATTTCTCGCCCAACGTCATTGAGCATCCCGGCGACTGTTCTCCATCACGCAAAGTTGTATCGAAAATAATAACCCTATTGTCTTCTCTGGTCATTTTATAAGCCTTAATTTTAACTGATTGATATATGTATCCCGGTCAGGGAATGTGATTTTACTTTTCTCCCCTAAACGTCCGCCATAAAACTGGCTATTAATATCAAGACGATCAGGGGCGACTAAGTCGACCGAGTAGAAGGAGGGATAAAAGGAGGATAGAAGGCGCAGACAAAAACACACCGGCAGATACTCTGCCCGTGTTCATCAAATTCAAAGATGAAAAAAATGTCTGTTTCATGCCAATTCTTATATAATATTCCTATTATCAACGTTTATAGACAATTTTATTTGCTTTGGAAATAAAAAAGTAAAAGTTCGTCAAATCAAAAATATGTGATTTTGCCAATCTTACAAATCATGTACAGTGAATTTCCCTTACAACATACAATCATTAGGAGAAGACCAATGCTCGGATATGTAATGGTGGGCACTAATAACCTTGAAAAGGCATCCGCTTTTTATGATGCGCTTCTCGGCCAATTGGGCGCACAACGAAATATGGAGAGTGATGACTTCATCGCTTGGAGTAACGGCGAAGGCACCACAAGTTTTTCAATTATTAAACCCAATGATGGAAATTCAGCCTCCGTTGGCAATGGAGTTATGATGGCTTTTGCTGCACCGGACCATGCGACTGTTGATAAATTACACGCCACGGCCTTGGAAATGGGCGGCACTTGCGAAGGACCTCCCGGCCCCCGCCCCGATTTTAACCCAGATTTTTATGCGGGTTACTTCCGGGACTTGGACGGCAACAAAATGAATATTTTCAACTTTCCAATGCCTTGAGGTAAATCCTCAACGACATCTTAATCCTCGAACGGGTCCTGCACTAAAATAGTGTCTTCCCGTTCGGGACTTGTGGAAAGCAACGCCACTGGCGTCTCAATCAATTCTTCAATGCGGCGGATATATTTAATCGCCGTTGCGGGGAGATCAACCCAACTGCGCGCCCCATAAGTACTATCGGACCAACCTTCCAGCGTCTCATAGACGGGTGTTACTCTGGCCTGTTCTGCTGTTGAGGTTGGGAAATAATCGATCTTTTCGCCATCCAATTCATAAGCAACACAGACTTTGAGCTCGTCCATGCCATCCAGAACATCAAGTTTGGTCAGTGCGATACCAGAAATACCACCAATTTTGGTTGCCTGACGCACCATAACAGCATCAAAATAACCACATCTGCGGCTACGTCCGGTCACGGTACCAAATTCATGGCCACGTTCGCCCAGTCCCTTGCCCACATCATCAAATAATTCAGTAGGGAATGGTCCTTCACCAACGCGAGTCGTATAGGCTTTGGTAATACCAAGAACATAATCAAGCGTTCTGGCTCCAACACCACTACCACCAGCGGCCTGAGAAGAAACCGTATTGGAAGACGTCACATAAGGATAGGTCCCGTGATCAATATCAAGCATAATTCCCTGCGCCCCTTCAAACAGGATACGTTTACGCTCATGGCGCATCTTATCCAGCACGCGCCAGCTTGTACCAAGGTACGGCGTAATTTTCGGAGCAATCTCTTTGATTTGTGCAATAAGTGCGTCCCGGTCGATTTCCGCCACACCTAGACCACGACGTAACGGGTTATGATGCCCCAAAAGAACGTCAACACGAGTCTCAATATCTTCATCTGATTTAAGATCACAGGCCCGAAGCGCCCGGCGAGCTACTTTATCCTCATAAGCTGGCCCGATACCCCGGCGAGTCGTTCCGATCTTTGGACCGCCCTTGGTGCATTCATTGGCCGCATCTTCGCGGATAGCATCAAGCTCGCCGTGCAATGGTAAAATCAGCGCACAATTCTCAGCGACCATCAGATTATCGGAAGTCACATCCACACCCTGTGACTTTAACAAATCAATTTCTTTCAGCAAAGCCCAAGGGTCAACCACAACACCATTGCCAATCACGGAGTATTTTCCGCCACGCACAATGCCAGAGGGCAACAGGCTTAATTTATAAACCTTGCCATCGATGACCAGCGTATGACCCGCATTATGACCGCCCTGAAACCGGACCACCACATCGGCACGTTCCGACAGCCAATCAACAATTTTGCCTTTACCTTCATCGCCCCATTGGGAACCAACTACAACAACATTTGCCACTCTTTTACCCTCTCAAAATCTCAATAACTTTGTCTGTACGCCAAATATGCCGACAATTCAATCGTTCAGCTTCGGCTATTTCATTTTTTACCGCCTCAAGACCGCAAATAGTACGATATCCCTCTTTGCGCAAACGGTTTAAAACCTTCATATCCGTATCATACGGACAATATATATATTTGAGTTCCATCATTTCCGGCAAGGCCCGCATCAGACTATCCAGATATAGAGAAAACCCCGTCGCAGGCTCACTTTCATTTCCGTTCCCGGCATCGCCCACCAAGTAACGTCCGCCCCGGCCAAGTTCGCCGCGCACGCCCATCACAAAAATCGAAAAACAAAGGCCTGTATGATATTCGAAACCGGTATATTCACCGGGATCAACCGTAATACGAAGTTCTGGTGCTACTTTTTCCAAACGCTGTAAAAGTACGACCACTTCATTAAAAATATTCTGCGCTTCTTCCGGCAGTGTCAGCGCACCGATTATATCAACAGCCTTATCCGCCGCCCCGGCCGCAGATAACAATTTACGGCTAATCTCGCCAATATCACCGGTCAAATTATCCAGCGCCCCAATATCCTTGGCATTCAAGGCCTGACGTACGGATTTTGACGTATTTTTATCCAGCCCGAGCCCCCGACAAATCGCCGGAACCAACAAAGGCATGGTCAGATCAATGCTGGCATTTTCTACACCAACCGTCGCCAACACATCCCGGGCTAAGAGTATCACTTCTACATAAGATTCGGAACTGTTCGTCCCTATCAATTCAATACCAGCCTGTTTAAATTCCCGTTCAGGCCGCAACTGCGTCCCCCGCACACGAAGCACGTCACCGGAATAGCTGAGCCGTAATGGCCGCGGTGCGTTGGCAAGACGGGATCTGGCGATACGCGCCACCTGCCCCGTCATGTCATTGCGCACCGCCATCATCCGCTGTGTTACCGGATCCATGACCCGGAACATATTTCTGGATTGTTCCTTACCTGGCCCACTAAGTAGACTTTCCTCAAATTCCAGTAATGGCGGGCTAACCCGCTCATAACCGAAACTCGCGAAACACTGCCGTAATTTTTCAACAATTTCCGCCTGATATTCTGCCTCTCGGCCTAGCGTATCATGCAACCCTTCGGGAAGAAGGGCTGTTTCATTAAAATCATTGTTAAATTCAAGGTCAAATTCAGAGTCAAATTTTGGCATATCGAGTCCATAAGGTAATGTTCAGGCCTTGATATGATTTAGGAACTAGAAAGTCAACGCCTTAACCTGTTTAACATGAGGTAGATTTGACACAGCCTCAACAGTAGCCGCATTCGCCGGTGCATCAATAGCAACCAATGCAATGGCTTCCCCGCCTTCTTCAGCGCGCCCTAGACTGAATGTGGCAATATTCAAGCCAGCAGCACCAAGCGCGGTTCCCAGCGCCCCGATAAATCCGGGCGTATCTTCATTGGACACATAAAGCATGTTTGGTGTCAATTCAGCTTCAACCGCGATGTCTTTAACACTAACGATTCTCGGACGTTTATCCGCAAACAGCGTTCCTGCGACACAACGAACCTGTTTTTCTGTAGTTACAGTTACCTTGATGTAGGTATTGTAATCACCAGCTGATTCATGACGCGTTTCAACGATATCAATGTCACGCTCCTTGGCCACAGTCAATGCATTGACCATATTGACGCAATCCATCAACGGATGCAGCAATCCTTCAACCACAATCGCCGTCAAAGGTCGCGTATTCAGCTCTGTTACATCGCCTTGATATTCAATCTGAATGCTCTGTAGTGCATGTTCTGTCAACTGACCTGCAAAACTGCCAAGCTGTTTAGCAAGAGACATGTAAGGGCTAAGACGTACAGATTCTTCCGCGGATACAGAAGGCATATTCAACGCATTGGTCACGGCACCATCCAGCAGATAATCTGCCATCTGTTCCGCTACCTGAACCGCAACATTTACCTGTGCTTCTGAAGTAGAGGCACCAAGATGCGGAGTCGCGACAACTTTTTCATGACCAAACAAAGGATTTACCTTCGCAGGTTCTTCGGCGAATACGTCAAGAGCCACACCAGCAACTTTTCCGCTATCCAAAGCAACCAGAAGAGCCGCTTCATCAATCAGACCGCCACGGGCACAGTTGATGATACGGACACCGTCTTTCATTTTGGCAAAAGCTTCGGCATTCAGGATGCCACGTGTGCCATCGGTCAGCGGTGTATGCAAAGTGATGAAATCTGCGCGACCCAAAAGTTCGTCAAGTTCTACTTTTTCAACGCCCAATTCTTCCGCACGTTCCGCAGACAAATAAGGGTCAAAGGCAACAACCTTCATTTTAAGACCCAAAGCCCGTTCCGCAGCAATACCACCAATATTACCACATCCGATAATACCCAAAGTTTTTGATGTCAACTCAACACCCATGAAACGAGATTTTTCCCATTTGCCGGCATGCGTACTTTCATTAGCCAATGGAATCTGGCGGGCCACGGCAAACATCATAGCAATGGCATGTTCCGCCGTTGTGATGCTGTTGCCAAATGGCGTATTCATCACAACAACACCGCTTGCGGTTGCTGCCGGAATATCAACGTTATCCACACCGATACCCGCACGACCAACAACTTTCAGATTTGTTGCAGCGTCCAGAACGGCTTGCGTTACTTTACTTGCAGACCGGATGGCCAAACCGTCATAACGCGGAATAGCTTCGATCAACTGTTCAGGGGTCAGACCAACGATTTGGTCAACTTCGATGCCACGTTTCTCGAAAATTTCTTTTGCGAGCGGGCTTAATTTGTCAGAAATAAGTACCTTTACCATTGTAGGTGCCTTTCATAAATATTGTTATAGTATCAACTATAAATTATTTTGTATGAGATGCTTCAACTTGCGCGTAAGCCCAATCCAGCCACGGCAACAATGCCGTCAGATCAGAAGCCTCGATTGTTGAACCGGCCCAGATACGCAGACCAGCCGGGGCATCCCGGTAAGATGCGATATCAAAAGCAGCGCCTTCTTCGTCGAGAAGAGTCGCTATTTTCTTGGCCGCTGCCGCCTGTTCATCCGCACTAAGCGCGGCAAACCATGGAGCTACAATCTTGAAGCATACAGATGTATTGGATACCGTCTGTGCATCATTGGCAAGGAACTGAACCCAGTCAGTCCGAACAACCCAATTACGCAAAACGCTGAGATTATCTTCGGATTTCGCAATCATGCCACGCAGGCCGCCAATGCTTTCCGCCCAATTGAGCGCATCCAGATAATCTTCCACACATAACATGGAAGGCGTGTTGATTGTCGCACCGGTAAAGATACCTTCAATCAGCTTACCACCTTTGGTCAACCGGAAAATTTTCGGTAAAGGCCATGGCGGGGTATAGTTTTCCAAACGCTCTACTGCACGGGGGCTCAAGATAATAATACCATGAGCAGCTTCGCCGCCCAATACTTTCTGCCAGGAGAAAGTGGTCACATCCAGCTTGTCCCAAGGTAAATCCATAGCGAAAGCCGCAGAGGTCGCATCACATATAGTGAGCCCTGCGCGGTCATCCCGGATCCAATCCGCATTTGGCACCTTCACACCGGATGTCGTACCATTCCAGGTAAAGACAACATCACGTGCAGGGTCAACTTTTTCCAGATCTGGCAGATCGCCATATTCAGCAGTCAGGCTGCGAATATCATCCAGTTTCAATTGTTTGGTCACATCAGTGATCCAGCCAGCGCCAAAGCTTTCCCACGCCAGCATATCAACGCCACGTGCGCCAAGCATAGACCAAAGAGCCATTTCAACGGCCCCGGTATCGGAACCAGGCACGAT